>NZ_JADYXI010000001.1:0-447167 GCF_015864375.1 Pseudoalteromonas sp. SWYJZ19 | reverse complement strand
ACGAGTGAAACGTTATATTCTTCCAGAAAAAAGAAAACGGCCCAAAAGTAGGACCGTTCGAATTTCAAAAACTCGGTACACCATTAAGTCAAAGCATGCTTAACTGAATGGTGTTAACCTAATCGGTGGCTTTTGTGTGTTTGGTTACTTTAAGCCGTGCTTATTAGAACTTCATTTCTATTTTACCGTACACGTAGCGTCCGTTAAATCCATACGGTGAGAAGCTAGAGTAAGCAAATAAACGTGAGAAGGTTGTTACATCGTCAACATTTTCACGGGTGGCGTCTGGGTAAACATCAAAAATGTTATTAGCCCCTAAGCTCAGCGATATGTTTTCGCTAAGCGAGTAGGCTACATCTAAGTCGGTTATCCATTTAGGCTTAAGCACTTCGTTACGTTCTGGGATATCTGAAGGGTCTTGAGTTTCACCGTAACGCGTTGTTCTAAGCGTTGTACGTATGTCGTCGTTAGTCCATGTTGCGCTTAAGTTGTACTTATTACGCGGCGTGCTTACTTCAAAACGACGCAGCTCAGTGCCTGAGAACAAGTTGTCTTGATCAAACCCTGCACCTTGAAGCTCTGCTGGTGGGTCGATAATATTTGTTACTTCATTTTTGCCGTAGTTGTAACCTAGGTTAAAGGCTAAATCGCCATAACCATCAGTTGCTACATTATATGAGGCAACCACATCAACACCACGGGTTTTACTGTCAATTGCATTTAAGAAGAAACGACCTTGGTTAGCGCCTGTGCCTTGAAGTAAATCGGCAATAGCAGTACCCGATAAGTTGTTTGATAGCACAATGCGGTCATCAATTAATATTTGGTAGTAATCAACCGATAAGCTGAAATTAAAGTCGGTAGACCATGTAAAACCAACGCCGTAGTTTGTTGCTTCTTCTGCATCAAGGCCAGGTGAGCCCAGTGCTTTTGCTACATCGCTGCTTGGTGCGAACGTACCTGTTTCGGTTGGTTCGCCATCAACAAATACAGTGGCCACTGAGGTAAAGTATTGCTGCTGCAAAGAAGGTGCTCTAAAACCAGTAGATACAGAGGCGCGTAATGCTAGGTCTTCAGTTAATGAATAACGAGTTGCAATTTTACCGTTAAGTGTATCGCCAAAGTCTGAGTAATCTTCATAACGGGCGGCAACCGCTAAATTCCAATCGTCGGTTAGGTAGGTTTCAAGGTCTATATACAAGCTCACGTTATGGCGGCTATTGTCGCCCTCAGACTCGGGTGTAAATCCCGGAAATACTTGTGCGCCCGCTGCGCCAAATGGGCCATCAACAGGGTCGGTTACTGCGCCGCCTGGGCCAAATGACCCTTGTGCATATGATGCTTCTTCGCCTGCATCTATTTGGTATCCTTCGCGGCGATACTCAGCGCCTACAGCGACACTTACTGAACTTTCTAAAAAGCTGACGTCTACTTCGCGGCTAAAATCAACGTTTAAGGTAAGTTGATCGTAAGTAAGGGTGCCGGCATCAAAGCTTGTTTGGCTAGTAGGACCATAAGAGGTATTTAAGCTATTTATAACACCAAACTCGAATGCATCTTGACCATATACGGCCGACACATCATAATTCCATTCACTTACAAAACCTTTAGCGCCAAGTGCCAGCGAAAAGTCATCTATATCTGAGGTGATAACAGGTAAAAAGCCATCAGGATAAACTTCTTCTATATTACGGCTATCGCTTGCACGGCGATAAAAACCGCCGCCTTCGCCTTCGCGTTTGCTGTAAGAGCCAAACGAATATAAATCTACTTCGTTTGTTAATTGATACCCCGCGTTATAAAACACTGAAAAGTCTTCTACATCGCCATTACCAAAGTTATGGTTATATCGATTTACGGTAAGTTCACGTGGGTCAAGCGCGCCATCTACTGAACCGTCATCTATGCGTGCGTAGTTTTCACGGTTATCGTAGTCTGAGCGGTTAGTTGAATGGCGGTCGCGGTATTCTGTTGAGATGTTTAAAAAGCCATTATCGCCAAGCTCAAAACCCATATTACCTTGCAGCGTTAATGTTTGACCATCGGTTAAAGAGCGATCGCCCCCTTCGGTAAATGCTAAATTACCATCACTGCCTTCAGATACTGATTTTAGCTGTGGTACACCGTCCATTTCGGTTACGTTAGCACCATATATAGCCGCAACTGAACCACCGCTGCTGGCACTTTTAAGTACAATATTAATAACACCAGCTATAGCGTCAGAGCCATATTGCGCTGCTGCACCATCGCGTAATACTTCAATACGGGCAATAGCATTTGCAGGTATCGCATTTAAGTCAACCGATGATGAACCACGACCCGTTGAGCCATTTAAGTTAAGTAATGCGTTGCTGTGGCGGCGCTTACCATTAACAAGCACTAAGGTGTGATCGGGTGCTAAGCCACGAAGCTGAGCGGGACGTACATGGTCGCTGCCATCAGTAAGTGATGCTTGTGGGAAGTTAAAGCTGGGTAATAAACTGCTAAGCAGGGCATTCGTTTCAGTAAAGCCTGAGTTTTTAAGTGCATCTGCACCAATTATATCGATGGGTACTGCGCTGTCTTCTACTGTACGGCCTAATCGGCGAGAGCCAATTACGCTTATTTGTTCGATGTTTTCTTCTGCTTTAGTGTCTTGCTCTGCAGCATTTACGCAGAGCGAACCAAGTAGTGCAGCAGACGCGCTCATTGCGAGTAATATTTGTGGTACCGATTGCTGTAATTTAAATAACGGTTTTCTATTCATGCTGTATTTCCCCATACCCATTGAATTATTTTAGTTTTGTACAAAAAGATTAAACCTCTTTGTTACCTTGAACATATACTTAATTAACAAAGTCAGTCAATTGAATAACATTCAATTAATTTAGGTGTTTTTATAATTACATTTGGTTGTTTTTTATAATGAGCATTGTTTTAGTTATATAGCGAAGGTGATTGCTAAGTAATTGATGGGTAATGAATTATATTTAAAAGTTAAATTTAACGTTTAATTAACTGGTAAGATGAGATTGATGGTTTTAACTAATTACTAGTATGAGGGCGTTTCTATTGGGCTGTGACTAGGTGGGTATTAAGTTACAAGTATTACTAAAAAAGAAAAAGATAAAGTCGCCCACCAAATGTTAATTAAATTAACATTTGATGGGCGTTTTATATTTTATGTCCTGTTTATTAGAACCTATACTTTAAAACATGAAGCAATTTTGTTTTTATAAGCAATTGGTATAAAAAAAGAGTGCTAAAAATAGTGTTAAAATTTAATTTTTCCAACAAGCATATCTTTAAACATTACCCAATCTCCCCATAAACTGTAAAAAGGGTGTTTAAAAGTAGCAGGGCGGTTTTTTTCAAAAAAGAAATGCCCGATCCACGCAAACCCATATCCAATAACAGGTAATAGCCACAATAGACTGTATTGTTGTTTTATTAATGCTATTGCGATTACAGCAAGAACAAGTGTACTTCCTATAAAATGTAAGCGGCGGCAAATCACGTTGCGGTGCTCTTTTAAATAATAAGGGTAGAAGGCTTTAAAGCTTTTAAACGTGAGGTTTGTACTTTGCATAGTGTGCTCTTTTATTGTTTTTTATTTTAATGAGGGTCGTGCTATTAAAGCGTAAGTTTACATTTGTTTACAGCGATAAATGGCGCTTAACGCATCTAAATAGACAAAAGGGCTAAAAGTTAATAACTTAGGCGCACTATTAATAAATAAGAATGGAACTCAGGATGTTTAAACACACTCTAGCATGTGCTGTAATTGTAGCGCTTAGCGGCTGTTCAGAGCCAACTAATACGGTAACTCAAGAAGAAGTAAAAGCACCAATGAAGCAAGTTAACGCAGTTATATACCCAGAAACAAAAAAAGGCGATATCGTAGACACCTACTTTGAAGAAGCGGTTAGCGACCCATATCGTTGGCTTGAAGATGACATGAGCAGCGAAACTGCCGATTGGGTTAAAACGCAAAACAATTTAACGTTTTCTTATTTAGAACAAATACCTTATCGCGATAAGTTAAAGCAGCGCCTTGAAAAACTAATGAACTACGAAAAAATAGGCGCTCCTTTTACTGAAGGCGATTACACCTATTTTTATAAAAACGATGGCCTGCAAAATCAATATGTTTTGTACCGCAGTAAAGATGGCGGCGACGTTGAAGTATTTTTAGATCCAAACAAGTTTAGTGACGATGGCACGACGTCTATGTCGGGTTTATCGTTTTCAAAAGATGGGTCATTACTCGCGTATCAAATATCTGAAGGTGGTAGCGACTGGCGTAAAATTATTGTTATTGATGTACATACCAAAGAGCAAGTTGAAGAAGCGCTTGTTGACGTTAAATTTAGTGGCATAGATTGGCTTGGCAACGAAGGTTTTTATTATTCAAGTTACGAAAAACCTAAAGGGAGTGAACTTTCGGCTAAAACAGATCAGCATAAAGCGTATTACCATAAGCTAGGTACTGCACAGTCTGCTGATAGTGTTGTATTTGGTGAAACTGATGAGCAAAAACATCGCTATGTAGGCGCTGATGTAACCCATGACGGCCACTACCTACTTATTTCGGCAAGTACGTCTACTTCAGGCAATAAGCTGTTTATAAAAGATCTAACAAAAGAAAACAGTGAGTTTGTAACGGTTGTTGGAAATACTGATTCAGATACATCAGTTATTGATAACGAAGGCAGCAAGCTGTTTTTAGTTACTAACCTCAATGCACCAAACAAAAAAGTAGTGACGGTTGATGCAAGTAACCCAAGCCCTGAAAATTGGGAAGATTTAATTCCTGAAACCAAAAACGTACTAAACCTTACAAAAGGTGGCGATACCTTTTTTGCCAACTACATGGTTGATGCGATTTCGCAGGTAAAACAGTACAACAAAAAAGGCGAGCTAATTCGGGAAATTACATTACCAGGCGTGGGTACTGCACGTGGTTTTGGCGGTAAGAAAGATCAAACAACGCTTTATTATTCATTCACTAACTACAAAACACCAGGTACTACTTATACGTTTGATGTAACTACGGGTGAATCGGGTGTTTATCGTAAGTCGGCTATTGATTTTAATAGCGATGATTACACGTCTGAGCAGGTGTTTTACACATCAAAAGACGGTACTAAAATACCGATGGTAATTACTTATAAAACAGGCATTAAGCTTGATGGTTCAAACCCTACAATTTTATACGGTTACGGTGGTTTTAATATTAGTTTAACGCCAAGCTTTAGCCCCGTTAATGCTGTATGGCTTGAGCAAGGTGGTGTGTATGCCGTTGCTAATATTCGCGGTGGTGGTGAGTACGGTAAAGACTGGCACAATGCCGGCACTAAATTGCAAAAGCAAAATGTGTTTGACGACTTTATTGCGGCTGCTGAGTATTTAAAAAATAAAAAGTACACCTCTAAAAAACGCTTAGCACTTCGCGGTGGCTCTAATGGTGGCTTATTGGTTGGCGCTGTAATGACGCAGCGTCCTGACTTATTTCAAGTTGCTCTACCTGCTGTAGGCGTACTTGATATGCTGCGCTACCATACATTTACTGCGGGCGCTGGTTGGGCATATGACTACGGTACGAGCGAGCAAAGTAAAGAAATGTTCGAATACATAAAAGGTTATTCACCACTTCATAATGTAAAAGCAGGTGTTGAGTATCCAGCCACTATGATCACAACTGGCGATCATGATGACCGTGTTGTCCCTTCACATTCGTTTAAGTTTGCCGCTGAGCTTCAAGCAAAGCAAACGGGTAATAATCCAACGCTTATTCGCATAGAAACCAATGCGGGGCATGGCGCAGGTACTCCAACGAGTAAAACAATTGAGCAGTACGCTGATATATTTGGTTTTACGTTATATAACATGGGCGTAGAGTCGTTATAAAAGCGCTTTAACAAAATAGCTAACTTTAATAGCTGAGCAAAAAGGCCGAGTAAATTTAATTTACTCGGCCTTTTTAATGTTTGTTAGTAGTTAGTAGTTAGTAGTTAGTAGTTAGTAGTTAGTAGTTAGTAGTTAGTAGTTAGTAGTTAGTAGTTAGCTATTGCATAGGTGAAAACAATCGTTGATACGTTTTATAAGCGTACTCGTCGGTCATTCCGCTTAAGTAATCGCAAATTATACGCATACCTTGGTTTTGCTTTTGTGCTTCTATGTATTGTGCTTGTGTTGTTTCGGGTAATAAACGCAGCGGATCGCTAGCAAACGCGGTAAATAACTCTATTAGTAAGTTTTGACCTTTAAACTCTATTTGCTGCATTTCGGGGTCGCGTATTAAACGTTGAAACACAAAATGCTTAAGTATTTGCAATACACTGTCGTATTGGGCATCTAATTTAGCGGTGTACTTTAAAATAGGGCATTCAAAGTTATCGTTTTGAATATCTAAATGTATATGAATAATAAAGGTATTAACCAGCTCACCTATGGCATCTTTTCGCTCATAATCATTTTTTGAAAACAAACGCTTCGTGAGCGACTCAAGCATGGTGTTTAACCAGTCAAAGTTTAGTGCTTTTAAATGAGGTAGAGCATGAGTTTGCCAATCGTCTAGCGTAAGTACATGGGTTGCAATGGCATCTTCTAAGTCGTGTACGGCGTATGCTATATCGTCGGCATGTTCCATTATGGCGCTATCGAGCGATTTATACGTTGTTTTAGCGCGGTACTTATCAATAGCGGCATGGTTACCCAGCAACGTTTTATCGTTTTGACTCAGTGGTTCTACTATCCAATTAAATATGGCTGCATCGTCGTTGTACAACCCTTTGGCAGGTCGCCAATCATCTGCTTTTATAAATGCACGACCGGTTGTATCGTTGGGAATGGTATGCCATAGCGTATTAATAAACGCGGGGTATTTTATAAAACCTAATAAAGTACGACGAGTTAGGTTCATACCGTGCCCGTTACTGTAGGGCTCAAGTTTTGCAACTATGCGCAGTGTTTGTGCGTTACCTTCAAAACCACCGTGATCGCGCATCATGTAATTTAGCGCTATTTCGCCACCATGGCCAAAAGGTGGATGGCCAATATCGTGCGCCAAACACAGTGTTTCTAGCAGTCCGGTTGATGGAAAGTGCGTAAAGTCGCTATGTTGCGCTTTTAAGTGGCGCAATATGCCAGTACCAATTTGCGATACTTCTAAAGAGTGGGTAAGGCGAGTGCGGTAAAAGTCGTTTAGGCCAATGCCCATAATTTGGGTTTTAGCTTGCAAACGCCTAAATGCAGCTGCATGAATAATACGCGAACGATCGACCTGCCACGGCGAGCGGTTATCGTTAGGACGATGTTTATATTGCTCTATTATTCGGCTTTGCCATTGTTTATTCATACTGCTTACTCACACATAGTTAATATTATTAAACTTTGCCCAGTATACCCATGGACTTATAAATTGCGAATGAACAAATGCACTACATAGGCTCTGTTTTATCTAAAATTCAAATACACTGCTGAAAATTCAACCGTAAAAGGTCATCAAACCCCAGTTATTCGCGTTTATAAAGTGGCTTAGGTATAATGCGCCTTCGTATGCTTGTGTATTAACCATGCATAGCTGTTGTTTCAAAGAGAGAATACATGTTAAAAACGATTTTTAAGCTTTTACTAACCGTGTTTTTTGTATGGGCGCTTGCATATCCGTTTATACAAAATGATGATGTTGATTTAGACGAGCAAACGTCAGAACAACCAAAAAAAGTGAAGAAAAAAGAAAAACCATTACATAATGTAAAACTGCCAAAGTTTTCAGAATTTAGTGATGTTAAAGAAAAAAAACATGCATTTTTTAGCTTTATTCGTCCGCACGTTGAAGCCGAAAATAAAAAAATATTACAGCAACGCGCTAAGCTCGAAATAGCACGCATGATGTTACAAAACGAATTACCTTTAGAAAAAAAGCAAAACAAAGATATTGCTAAAATTTTAAAGTCGTATGACTTACCAACCACAGTTGATACGCTAATACTTACGCAAGCACTACGCCGTGTTGATATAATTCCTAAAGAATTAGCGCTTATGCAAGCTGCAAACGAATCTGCATGGGGCACTTCGCGTTTTGCGCGTATTGGCCTTAACTTTTTTGGTCAGTGGTGCTACACAAAAGGTTGTGGCATGGTGCCAAAACGCCGTAATACCGGGGCTGCGCACGAAGTTGCTGCGTTTAAATCGGTAAGAGCTGCTATAAACTCTTACTTTAAAAACATAAATACGCATCCTGCTTATAAAGATTTGCGCGCAATACGTGAAAACTTACGTCTTGAGCAAAAACCAATTTTAGCGACTGAACTTACACATGGTTTAATGTCTTACTCTGAGCGCGGTGAAGCGTATATAGAAGAGTTAAACACGATGATTAGCCAAAATAGAGCCTACTTTGATGAATAAATACATTTTTAATTGTACCAACGCTATTGTGTTAGTGCTGCTGAGCATCAGTGCATTTAATGTAAATGCGAGAGAATTTGTGATGTCGTATGACGGTTTTTACGACCGCTTAAAAGTTGTTAACAAAGGCGATTTTCAATATGCGCGAGTTAACTTTTACATTAGTGATATTGGTACTAATGAAACATGTGCGATTAAAAGCGGTACTATTTTAACCGAAAGAAACGAGTATCCACTTAACTTTACCGATAAAGCACAATTACTATTGCCGTTCGATAAGCAGCTTGATACCGATAAAGCGGTTATTGTAGTAGAGCCGCTCAATCCTGTGCACGATTGCCAATTAAAGTTACAAATAGAAGCAAACGAACTTGAAGGTTTAGCATTTTCAAAGCAGTCGTTATATACCATTAACGAAGAACTTGATGAACTATTAACTGATTTGTCGGGCTTTTTTGTAAGTAAATTAATGTGGTTTTTATTACCAGAGCAAAAGGGCGTAGCAGTTACATTTAAAAGCCCAATGCAATTTGATGATGAAAATATAACGTGTGAAAAGTCAGTGTGTTATTTTGCAGTTGAAGATAGCTGGGAAGATGATAGCGCAGTGCTTGGCGATATATCGAACGTTATTAAAGTAACGCCTTGGATTGTTAAGTAGCTCATATATAAAAAGCGGCATTTAGCCGCTTTTTTTGTACCAAAATCAGTACTCGTTTTTAGCCTTTAGTTTTTATTTAATAAGTGGTGCTGATGAATCGCGCTGCATTAAAGTAGGTTCAAAAAAGCGATTTATAACGAGGTTTTTATTTTGATATACGTCTTTAAGCACTAATTTAGCTGCCATTTCGCCCATTTTCCCGACCGGATTATCTATGGTCGTGAGTGTAGGGTATAGGTAGTTTGCAAAAATAACGTTATCAAATCCAACAATCGATAAATCAATTGGTAAGTTATAACCGTGCTCTCGTGCATACTTCATAGCACCGGAGGCCATTTCGTCATTGGCGCATACCAGTGCAGTAAAGCTAAGTTTTTCATCAATAAAATGTTTTAAGCCTTTACTACCGCCAGTTTCGTTAAAGTCGCCAATATAAAAAAGCGTAGGATCAAATTTAACACCAGCCTCTGTAAGCGCTTGTTTGTGACCTTCAAGTCTATTAAATGCATCGGCTTTAAACTGCGGGCCTGCAATATACGCTATTTGTGTATGGCCTTGATTTAATATAGATTTAGTGGCTAGGTAACCACCTAATTGATTATCTAGACTGATACAGTTGTCTTTTAGTTGCTCTACGTAACGGCTCATTAAATAAACGGGTGTAGAGCCTTGGCTTAGTTTTATTAGGTAGTCGTCTGAGACGGCTTCTACGTGCAAAATAATGGCATCGCAGCGTCTGCTAATTAAAAACTCAATGCCTTCTTGTTCTTTGTCTTCTTCACTGTGTCCGGTAGTAATAATAACGTGTTTACCCGCAGCACGAAGCTCCGACTCAATGCCTGCCATCATTTGGGCAAAGAAAGGACCATGTAACTCAGACACTAAAATACCGACACTGTTAGTACAGTTAGAGGCTAAAGATTGCGCTATTGAATTAGGCTTGTAGCCAAGCTGCGCCATAGCATCAAGCACTTTTTGTTTAGTTTTATCGCTTACACGGGTATTTTTGTTCATCACGCGAGAAACGGTGGCTAACGATACGCCCGCAAGCTCTGAGACTTGATAAATTGTTGCCATGTTATTTGTTCACTCGCTTATCCTTAACTACTTCGGCTAAATAATACCTTAGAGTATATATCTTAACTAGCTGTTAGTTTAGATTGAATATTTTCAACAACCTGATTAGTCAGTGTATATTTTTTCATTATGTAGGCAACAAATAATGAGCCAAAAGCAGGTAGTACAGTGAATGACAGTAAAATACCGTGTTGGGTATCAAGAGTTTGTACTGCATCGGCCTGATAACTGTAAAAAGATAATAACCAGCCTGCAATTGCGCCGCCTACAGCTACGCCCATTTTAATAAAAAATATGACGCCTGAATAAACTAAACCCGTAATGCGTACACCTGTTTTTTCATGCCCGTAATCTATGGTGTCGGCCATTTTTGCCCACAACAACGGGGTTGCCATATCTAAAAAGAATTTCCATAAAATAAAGGCAGTAAATGCGAGTACTAATTGATCTTTACTAATAAAGTAACTAAAACCACAAATAGCGGCGGCAATAACTTGTAAGCTTATATAGGCCTTTATTTTACAAAAGCGCTTTGCGAGTGGTTGAGCTAAAGCACAACCTACCATGCTGGCTGCAACACCTAGCGTCATAAATAAGGTGATTAAATCGTCTCGACCTAAATAGTATTTTACGTAGTAAACAGCAAGCGTAAGCCTTAATACTTGCCCGGTAAGTAAAAAGAATGCAGCTAAGCAAAGTGTTCGCCATTGATCGTTTTTAATTAATGCTTTAACACTTTGGGCAAAAGGAATGTTTTGCTCTTTAGGCTGTTGTATACGCTCTTTTGTGCCTAAAAAACAAAGTAAAAACAGTACAAAGCCTAAAATGCTCATTGCAGTCATTGTGTATTGATAGCCCTTTGCTGCATCGCCTTGGCCAAAATACTCAACCATTGGCATAGTACAACCCGCTACTATAACGCCGCCTAACATACCAAATACAAACCGGTAAGACTGAATAGTCACGCGCTCCTTTACATCAGCCGTAAGTACGCCGCCCAATGCACAATAAGGAATATTGATAGCGGTGTAGACAACCATAAGCAGAGTGTAAGTAGTAAAGGCATAAATTATTTTATCGGTGCCTTCTAAATCGGGCGTAGTGAACGCTAAAATACTAATAATGGCAAAAGGGAGGGCAAGCCAAAGTAAGTAGGGGCGAAAGTGCCCCCAGCGCGTATGTGTTTTGTCAGCAAGGTTACCCATTAATGGGTCGGTTACGGCATCAAAAATACGCACTGCTAAAAACATAGTACCTACAACAGCAGGCGATAAACCCACTACGTCTGTGTAGTACAGCATTAAAAACATCATAACTGTTTGAAAAATAATATTACTGGCGGTGTCGCCTAAGCCATACGCTATTTTTTCTTTTACACTGACCATGATTATTTATCCCGCTTTATACTTGTTTTTAGTTATGGGTATACTTTTATCTTTTAGAGATGAGCTCTTTATAAGCTAAGCCACTATTTTTAATGGTGCGTTGCTGCGTCTTATAATCTACATACACAATACCAAAACGTTTTAAATAACCTTCTGCCCACTCAAAGTTATCCATTAAGCTCCAAGCAAAGTAGCCATGTATAACAACACCTTGTTCAATCGCATTATGAACCGCATTTAAGTGATCATTATAGTAATTTAAACGATCTAAGTCGTTAACTTCACCATTATTATATGTATCGGGCATGGCTGCGCCATTTTCTGTTATATAAATAGGCGGTAGGGTGTATGTTTTGTTAAGCGATACGAGCAGGTCGGTGAACGATTGCGGATAAACTTCCCATCCCATATCAGTCAACGGACCTGTAGGTGCAATGGGTTCATAAATGTCAGTAGGGTGCGCTTTATAAATTTGGCGGGTATAAAAGTTAATGCCTAAGTAATCAATTGGCTGAGAAATTAATTCCATATCACCAGGGTGTATGTCTGGTAAATGATCGCTTGGTAGTTGGTTAATTATATCCGGGTATTTACCATCCATTATTGGTTTCATGTACCACTGATTTAAGTAGTCATCAGCGTATTTGGCACTGTCTATGTCTTGTTGATTATCGGTAAGTGGATATGCGGGTGTAAAGTTAAGCACAATGCCGTTTTTAGTATTAGGCGATGTTTTATTTAGCACGCTCATAGCCAGACCATGAGCGAGTAGTAAGTGATGAGCTGCTTTTTTACCATACTGCTTGCCTACTAGACCTGGGGCATGTATGCCAATTTCGTAACCTAAAAACGCGCTGCAAAAGGGTTCGTTTAATGTAGCGTACGAATACACTCGTGTTCCAAATGCGTTAGTAATTAGTTCTACGTATTGCTCAAATGCATAAGCTGTTTTTCTGTTGAGCCAGCCGCCTTCATCTTCAAGGTGTTGCGGTAAATCCCAGTGGTACAAAGTAACAAAGGCTTTTATATTTTTTCGTTTTAGCTCATCTAAAATATCAGTATAAAACTTAACGCCTACAGGATTTAACTTTCCGTCTTGAGTCATCACGCGAGGCCATGAAATAGAAAGCCTGTATGCATCAACACCTAGAGACTCTATTAAATCTATGTCTTGTTGCCAATTATTGTAATGATCGCAGGCAATATGACCATGTGAATTGTCAGCAATTTTACCTGCAGTACTACAAAAGGTATCCCAAATACACGGTAAGCGATGCTCATATCCGCCCTCTATCTGAAATGATGCTGTAGCTACACCATAAACAAAGTCTTTTGTTAATAGAGGTGAATTAAATGGTAATGATATTTTTGTCATTGGTTACAAACCTTTTTGAGAACTTAATTGCACGCTTAGCGCTTATTTTTACTGACTTTCAGCGGGTACAAAGCATTATTAAAAATAAAAGTTGTTGAAATATGTAACATGTTCGTATTTAATTAGCTGTGAAAGCGCTTACATTTTTAGATTAATGTTAATTAATCTTCAGGTCAACTCTTAAATACTGCGCCTTAGCGGGGTTTGTATTAATTACTTACTGAAGATCAATTTATAATAATAAATTGCGGAGAGCACATGGCTAGTTCAGCACCACTGACATCACACACACAGTCGCAAAACCACCAAGATAAAAACTATGGTTTTGCACTTACATCTTTAACTTCACTGTTTTTTATGTGGGGTTTTATTACTTGCTTAAATGATATTTTGATTCCGCATTTAAAAGCGGTTTTCGATTTAACGTATGTACAAGCAATGCTTGTGCAGTTTTGCTTTTTTGGCGCTTACTTTTTAATGTCACTCCCTAGTGGACACATTGTTAAAAAGCTTGGTTATAAAAAAGGAATCGTGGTTGGGCTTTTAATTGCGGCAGTAGGGTGTGTCTTATTTTACCCAGCAGCGTCTTTACATAGTTATCCTGTATTTTTATTCGCTTTATTTGTACTTGCCAGTGGCATAACGTTATTACAAGTATCTGCAAATCCTTATGTAAGTTTGTTGGGTTCAGCAAAAACAGCGTCGTCTCGTTTAACGCTTACTCAAGCTTTTAACGCGTTAGGTACTACGGTTGCGCCATCATTTGGTGCTCTGTTAATTCTGGACTCAGCGTCAGAAGCCTTTTTAACACCTGCACAAAATGCAGAGTCAGTTCAACTTCCTTACCTCCTTTTAGCTGCAATGCTTATTTTACTAGCCGGTATTTTTGCATGGCTTAAATTACCAGACATTATGAGCGAGCAAAAAGAAGCGGCTAAAAACTCAGAAAAAATTGAAGGCAGTGCATGGCAATACCGTCACCTAACATTAGGTGCTGTGGGTATATTTATGTATGTTGGCGCAGAAGTGGCAATTGGTAGCTTTTTAGTAAGCTTTTTAGCGCAAGAACATATTGCAGGACTAAAAGAGCATGCTGCAGCTCATTACATCACTTATTATTTTGGTGGTGCTATGGTTGGGCGTTTTATTGGTGCTGCTGTAATGCAAAAATTACCCGCTGGTAAAGTACTTGGCTTTAACGCGACCATGGCTATTATCTTAGTCGTTATTGCCATGAGCACGTCAGGTCAATTAGCAATGTGGTCAATACTATTGGTTGGTTTATTCAATTCTATTATGTTCCCCACTATTTTTAGTTTAGCGTTAAATGGGCTTGGTAAGCATACCGCTCAAGGCTCTGGTATTTTGTGTTTGGCGATTGTAGGTGGTGCAATAGTGCCACTTTTACAAGGTGCACTTGCTGATAGTGTGGGTGTTCAACTTTCGTATGTTTTACCTATTTTATGTTACATATTTATCGTGTTCTATGGTTTAAGCGGTAGCAAACCAGTTCAAGCGCAGGAGACTCTATAATGAAAACCCCTTTTACACTTAATAAAATAGCCTTAGCAACATTAATTGCATCAGTAGGTACTTTATCGGCTTGTTCAAACGACGCAGTGACATCGGTTGAAAGTAATGAAACGTTATCTAAAACAGCGCAAATTTGGCCAAAACTTAATATTGCTGTTAAAAAAGATGCCGATATTGAAGCTAAAATAGTTAACTATTTAAAAGCAATGACACTTGAGCAAAAGGTTGCTCAAATGATTCAGCCAGAAATTCGTGATATTACCGTTGAAGACATGCGTAAATATGGCTTTGGTTCATATCTTAATGGCGGTGGTGCATTCCCTAATGGCGACAAACACGCAACACCAATGGACTGGGTAGCCTTAGCAGAGAGCTTTTATCAAGCTTCTGTTGATGACTCACTTGATGGCAGTAGTATCCCAACTATGTGGGGCACCGATGCAGTACATGGTCATAATAACGTAATTGGCGCGACGCTTTTTCCACATAACATTGGTTTAGGCGCGGCTAATAACCCAGATTTAATAGAGCAAATAGCGTCTATTACCGCAGTAGAAGTAATGGCTACGGGGATAGATTGGGTATTTGCACCCACTGTAGCAGTAGTACGAGACGACCGATGGGGCAGAACGTACGAAGGCTATTCAGAAGATCCAAAGATTGTTCACGATTACTCAGCAGCCATAGTAAATGGCTTACAAGGTAAAGCCGATGGCGACTTTTTAAGTGACAAGCGTGTAATTAGTACCGTTAAACACTTTATTGGCGACGGTGGCACGGTTGATGGGGATGATCAGGGAAATAATATAGATAGCGAACAGTCGCTATTTGATATTCATGCCCAAGGTTATGTAGGTGGCTTGTCTGCAGGTAGCCAATCGGTTATGGCATCGTTCAATAGCTGGAATGGCGTTAAAAATCACGGCAATAAATATTTACTTACTGATGTATTAAAAACACGAATGGGTTTTGATGGATTCGTAGTAGGCGATTGGAATGGCCATGGGCAAATTGAAGGCTGTACTAACGAAAGTTGTGCACAAGCCGTTAATGCTGGCCTTGATATTTTCATGGTCCCAACAGGTGCCTGGAAGCCTCTTTATAACAACACAATTGCGCAAGTTAAGTCAGGCGAAATTAGTATGTCGCGTATTGATGACGCAGTGAGCAGAATATTACGCGTAAAACTTCGCGCTGGTTTATTTGATAAACCAAGCCCGGCTAAGCGTCTTTACTCTGGAAAAACAGAACTTATTGGCGCGCAAAAGCATCGCGAAGTCGCACGTCAAGCTGTGCGCGAATCGCTTGTATTACTTAAAAATAAAAATAACCTATTACCTATCGAAGCTAATCAACGCGTACTTGTTGCAGGTGATGGTGCTGATAATATAGGTAAACAGTCGGGTGGTTGGAGTATTACGTGGCAGGGGACTAATAATAAAAATGCTGATTTCCCTGGAGCAACGTCAATTTACAAAGGGCTTGAAGAACAAATATCTGCAGCAGGTGGAAGTGTTACTTTAAGTGCTGATGGTACGTTTGATCAACGTCCTGATGTTGCCATTGTTGTATTTGGTGAAGAACCTTACGCAGAAGGGCACGGCGATAAAGATAACCTTGAGTTTGAGCGCGGAAATAAAAAGTCATTAGCACTTTTAAGCTCGCTAAAAGAGCAAGGTATCCCTGTTGTATCGGTGTTTATATCAGGTCGACCTATGTGGGTTAACAGCGAACTTAACGCATCTGACGCGTTTGTAGCTGCATGGTTGCCAGGTACAGAAGGCGCAGGTATTGCTGATGTTTTATTAAAAGCGGCAGACGGCACCATTCAAAATAACTTTAAAGGTAAATTATCGTTTTCTTGGCCTAAATCAGCGGTACAAACTGCAGTTAATAAAGGCGATGAAAATTACGACCCATTACTCCCTTATGGTTTTGGTTTAACGTACGGCGATAAAAACGTATTAGCTGACGACCTTGATGAAGACTCTAAACTTGATAACTCAGGGCTTACGAGTATGGATATACTTGTTGGTGCACCTGTAGCACCATGGCGCTTATTGTTAAAATCGGGCAATGAGCTTTTAGATGTATCGAGTAGTACTCATGAATTTGGTGCAATTAAATACCGAACTGAGGACAAAATAGTACAAGAAGACGCTCGCCAATTTAGCTTTAGCGGTGCAGAAAAAGCCAGTGCTGAAATAGTAACAAGCTTTGCAGAAGATACCATTGCCTACGTTGAAGCCGATAGTGTGATTAGCTTTGATATTAAATTAAACGAAGCACTAACGAGCGATATAGCACTTGCTATGACTTGCTCGGGTGAATGTGGTGCAAGCATTGATTTAGCAAACGTAGTGGATAAAACCATTGAGAATAAATGGCAGTCAGTATCAATCGATTTAGGTTGTTTTGCTGATAAGGGTGTTAATTTTGCAAACCTAACAAGCCCATTTAGCTTACGCAGCAATGGTAAAGCATCAATTTCTGTGGCTAATATTCAGTTTGTGCCAAATAAAGCAGGCGAAGCTACACTGTCTTGTAAGTAGTTTATTAACTCTATTGTGTGTATACCAAAGCCCTTCGAATGAAGGGCTTTTTTTATGTAGAGGTTTAATACTAACCTGCATAAATACTTGAGCTAATTGATATAACTAAAAAGGAACAAGTCACTATAAATACAAAGGGTTACCACGTTTTTATAGGAAGAACCTTTTTTATAATAGCTTGTAAAATAATTAACACTGCATTAAGAGGTTTTTTTCGTCAAAGCTAACTACTTTATCTCTGCCGGTTTCTTTAGCAAGATAAAGGCGTTTATCAGCCAACGACAGTAAGTCTTTTACACTCATTTTACCATTTACAGAGTGACTCACTCCCGCGCTCACAGATAGTTTTATATGCGCGTTTTGATAATAAAACGGATGCTTAGAAATATTTTCACGTAAGTGCTCTGCATATTCTTTAGCTGCTCGTAGGGAATAGTCTGGTAGTAATATTGCAAATTCTTCACCGCCTATTCTGGCGCAAATACCCTCATCAATAAATTGCTCTTTTATGTGCTGCGCAATCCATTTAATTGCTTGATCGCCCGTGTCATGGCCGTACTTATCGTTTACATGCTTAAAAAAGTCGATATCTAGAATAATTATAGATACATTTATATCATTGTTATTAGGTTGTTTAAGGACTGCTTTGGCGTTATTAAAGAAACCTCTGCGATTAAATAACTGTGTAAGAGAGTCAGTATTGGCAAGGTTCGATAGCGTGTATTCACTATTGGAAAATAACAAAAATGGCAGTATAAGAGCACTCAGTGTGGCTAATAGTAAATGACTAATAAGCACAATTTGCAAAGGGGTTGCTACATCTTGAATACTCGAACTAAGTACCGGTATTGATAGAAATATAGCATTTAAAAACATAACTCCACTGTGCACTAAAAAGCAGGTAATTAACGCCTTTTTCTGGGCTTTAGCAACAAAGCTCATGCTTTTGATTAAATACGCTGTGTAAATAAATAATCCGGCAATTACTAAACTCGTTAGCATTTTTGCTGCACCGAAAGGATAAATTGCCAATAACAATAAGCTAGAAAAACCAAATATGCAGTAAAGAGGCATTAAGCTAATATTTTGTACTTTTTTGTATTTATATAGTCCAACAATAATTAAAAGTGGGCTAGTAATCATTGAAACACTAGCTAAATAGTGGGTTATTAAAGGAAGATCTATGAATAAGCGCAAACATGCCAGTATTTCGGCTAATGCAAATGTGGCACAGGCTAAACCAAATAATAAAAAAGATGTTTGTTTTTTATATTTATAAATTGAGAGAAAAAATAAACTTATGAACAAGTTGAGGATAAAAGAGAAGAAGATCACAGTAGGCAAATGAAACATGATTTATTCTCTTTATTATAAAATGATGAAATATATATTTAACTAACTATTGTAATTATTATGTATTAATAAGAAAAGGTCAATTCAGTTAAAAGGATTGCTTTTTCAATTTTTATATTTTACCTCAAGAATTATTAACGCCCGCTAAACCAAACTCTCTAAAGCTGATTTAATATCAGGATGATGAAAACGATAATTATAAACGAGTGCCTTTTTAGGGACTACAAATTGTCCCGTTGTTAGCAAGTCTGACATTTCACCCATTAATAGTTTAAGTACTGCAGTAGGCATAGTGATAAATGCAGGTCGCGATAACGCCTCGCCTAAGCTTTTACCAAATTGAGCATTGCTTACAGGATTTGGCGCAGTTGCGTTAACAGGGCCAGATATTTCTGGATGCTTAATAATAAAAAGTATTAGCTGAATCATATCGTCGATGTGTATCCACGACATTCCTTGCTCGCCATTACCAATCGGGCCGCCTAAACACAATTTAAAAGCGGGTAGCATTTTACTTAATGCTCCACCTTTTTTAGCTAAAACAATACCCGTGCGCAAAAGGCACACTCTGGTGTGTTCTGATTGCGCGAGTAGCGCTGCATTTTCCCAGTCTTTACAAAGCTGGTGGCTAAATTCGTCGTGTGGGTTTTCAAAAGTTTCATCAATAGGGTTACTATTTTGTCGACCATAAAACCCAACGGCGCTTCCAGATATATAAGTATGCGGGGCAGTGCTACAAGCTTTAATAGCTTCACTAATTTGTTGTGTAACACCAATACGGCTGTCGCGTATTATTTGCTTTTGTTTGTCGCTCCAGCGTTTATTTACAATAGGTTCGCCAGCTAAATTAATAATAATATCAACAGTGTTAAAATCTACTGCATTGACATTGCTTACGGCTTTAACTTTATGGCCCAATAATACGTTTGCTTTAGTTGGATTTCGGCTAAGCACAGTAACAGTATTATGATGAAGTAAAAAAGGGCATAAGTGCTTACCAATTAATCCCGTCGCGCCAGTAACAAATACATGCATTATTAATCCTTACAATAAAATAGTAGCAAGTGATTAAAAAACATACTCGCTAGCAAACAGCTTTGCAAATTTATACGTAAAACAGGCTTTTATGATCACTTCGTAATTATTTCATTTAATTACCTTTTGCCTTACACTAAAGCCATATCATTAATAAAAGGATTAATAAATTGGCAAGTTTAACTGGAGTAAATAAAAGCTTAATAGTTTTTGCTTCCTTAGTGGTCGTACTCGCGGGGATAAAAGCGGCAAGTGTAATTATTATTCCGTTTATTTTGGCGGCGTTTATTGCCATTATTTGTAATCCGCTTATCAAGTTTTTTGCGCGCTACCGAATTCCTAAAGGCATTGCTGTTATGTTGGTAGTGCTTATTATAGTTGGCTTAGGTGTAAGCCTTGGCGGGCTTGTAGGGCAATCAATAAACGATTTTTCGCAGCAACTTCCTGAGTATAAAACACAACTCAAAGAAGAATTTGTATGGCTTGTAGATTTAGCATCTCAATACAACATACTGATTAATAAAGAACAGTTAATCAATATGTTCGACCCAGGTAAAATGGTTGATGTAGCCACTAATATGCTCACCGGTTTAGGTGGCGTAATGGCAAACATGTTTTTAATTATTTTAACCGTTGTTTTTATGTTGTTTGAAGGGCCAATGCTAAGCAAAAAAATACACATGGCACTTGAAGATCCCGATAGCAAAATGAAGCAAATTGACCGCTTTTTAGAGTCTATTAATTCATATCTGGCAATTAAAACACTAGTAAGTTTAGGTACGGGTATTATTGCTGCGTTTTACTTATGGATTTTAGACGTTGACTACTTTGTGCTGTGGGGGGTATTGGCATTTATGTTCAATTACATTCCTAATATTGGGTCAATTATTGCGGCTGTACCGGCTGTATTACTTGCGCTTATTACTCAAGGTCCGTTAATTGCGGGATTGGTTGCTGCAGGTTATTTAACAATAAATACGGTAATGGGCAATATTGTAGAGCCTAAGTTTTTGGGCAAAGGGCTGGGCCTTTCAACATTAGTGGTATTTTTATCATTAATATTTTGGGGCTGGTTATTAGGTACTGTGGGTATGCTTTTATCTGTGCCATTAACTATGATTGTAAAAATAGGCTTAGAAGCCAGTGCTGAAGGTAAGTGGGTTGCCACTCTACTAGGCAGTGGCGAAGACGTTGCTAAAAATAACTAACATTTATAACCATCAAGGGCTGTAAAATTAAAGCCCTTGATGGTTAAGTTATCAGTAAATACAGGGCTATTAATTAACAAACAATTTAATAGCGTCATCCACCGCGTTTATTGCGCCTTCTAAATATCCAGCTTCTTGTTTTGCAAACTCACTCGCTACAAAATGAATGTTCAAGTTATTTAATTGCTCATCTAAGCCTGAAAAATCAAATTCTGGGTGCTGCGAAGGCTGAGTTTGATCGTCTCTATTAGCTACAAACTTATCGTCTGCCCAGTCTTTAATAAAATACCCCGTTGCCTTTTCAGCATCTTTACCATAAAAGTAGCTAAGCTGCTGGGCACAGGCTTGAATTAATTGCTCTTTAGTTACTTGGTTTCTTGATAAGTAGGGCACACCTATAAAGCCAAATAATGCGGCGTAATTGCCATCTTCAGCACTGGCATCGTGAATTTCGACCATTGGGCCTACGCGACTAAAGCATTGTCCTGATAAGTTTTTATCACGCCAAAATGCATGTTCAAAAGTAGCTATAAATTTGGCTTGTCCTGCCATCCATGTAGGTACACTACTAAGGCAGTTTATGAGCGTTGGAGTAGCCCATAGTTCAGGTGTTAAGTGTGTTGTAACCATACGAGCAGGAATAGCTGAAATTAGTTTTTCAGTAGTAAGGTGCTTTATATTACCTAAGTGATTAACCGTAATTTGCCAGTTATTATCACCTTTTTTAAGCTCAGTGACATTGTGTTCCAATAACACTGAATCAGGATTAAGTTGCTCGTATAAGGCAGTTATTAAGGTATTCATGCCGTGTTTGAGTCTAAATAGTTGCATATCTCCAGCACCTGCAATTTGTTGAGGCTGCTTGGCGTTAGGTGCTTGATATAACACATCACCTTTGTTGTATTGCTCAAATATACTTAAGTGGAGTGACTTTACTAAAGCTTGGATTTTTGGTTGGTGAGGAAATATCCACGTAGGACCCAAATCAAAACTAACATCGTTATTTATTGGTGATTGCGCAGCAAAAATTCGGCCGCCTAATTGCGATTTAGCTTCCAGTAATAAGTACTCAATATTAAGCAGTTGTAATTTATACGCACTGTATAAGCCGGCCAGTCCGCCACCTATAATTATTACTGGTTTAGTCATTTGTTTACCTATTAGCTATTTAGCAATCTACTAGTAGGTAGTTTGTTTTGATATGAATAAATTGTCAAGTAGGCTAAAGGGAGTGAGTAAAGAAACGTAACTAGTTTAGTGTGCTTAAGTTACGTTAAAATGGGTGTTTTAGTGATTCTGTAAATTGATTTATAAGCTCTATTTCACAGAGTTTATAGCTAATGGCTGCTGTTGTCGCATTAGGAAGTTTTATTAAGTAACGCCATTGGCAGGCACTCTCAAGGTACTTTTCGTTATTTTTAATGCTGCGCATAAACAACGGCAATACTTGCGTATTGCCTGTGCTTTCTTGTGATTTAGTTAGCTCATATTTGCGCTTTTGTATCCAACTGCCTTGTGCTTGCTTTGCTTTATCAATCTGGCTATCTAGGCATTGAATATACCGCTTAGCTTCATCGGTTGTTGCTTTAGCGGCTAAAGTACATGCTTCATCTGCAAAGCTGTACTGGCTTGTAGTTAATAGCACAATGGCAGTTAGTTTTAATAAATAGTTACTTTTTGTCATTGTAATTAAACTCTAAGATAAATTGAGCGCCGGCTAAGTTATCAGCATCGGTAATGGTAAGCGTCCCGTTATACGACTTAACTAAATCAGATACAATCGCCATGCCTACGCCGTGTCCGCTTTCGTATGTATCGAGGCGAGTACCACGTGTAAGTAAAGATTCACGTTTATCCTCTGGCACACCAGGGCCATCATCGCTAATTCCAATACACAGAGTTTTACTTTGGATTACTTGTATTTCTACTTGCGAGCGACACGCTTTACAGGCGTTATCAATCAAGTTACCGAGTAATTCCATTAAATCTGTTTGGTCACCTAAAAAGTAATCTTTTTCGGTTACGGTGCAGGTAAAAATAATATCTTTATCACGGTATACTTTTGCCATAGCACTGAGTATTGAATCGAGTACAGGCTTAATAGGTGTTTGCTTTTTCCACGTGTCTGATGCACCGGTTGCAGCACGCTTTAATTGGTGCTCGATCATCACATTAATTCGGTCGAGTTGTTCTTGTGCATCGGCATCGTTTGCCAATGGACTTGATTTAAGTACTGCAAGCGGTGTTTTAAGTGCATGAGCAAGGTCGCTTAATGAGGCTCTGTAGCGCTCTTTTTGGCGCTGTTGCGACTCAAGTAGCAAGTTTAGGTCTGCTTTTATTGTTTGCAGCTCTACAGGGTAGAGGCCTTTAATTTCTTGAATATCACCCGATTCAATCGCTTTTATTTCTTTATCGAGTCGTTGGAGTGGGCGAGCGCTCCAAATGAAACCAATCGCCATTAGGCCTGCAATTGCAATCCCCATGATAAACATCCAATCTACAAGGGTTTGCTTAAAGCCATCCATTATACGAAGTAGAGCGTCGTTACGTTTGACTAATATAAAGCGAGCTTGTTCTGATTGATCTATGTTGTTTAAAATTACAGTCAGGCTAAGTTGCCAGTACGCGGTATTATTATACTCCACGCGCCTGAAGTCGGCGGCACCGGCTTTGGTTTCTATTTGCTCTGGTACATAGTTTAAATTTACAGCCGATTCTGAGTTCCAAACAGGGTCATCATCGCGGTAAATCATTGCGTAGGTGTCTGAATTTAATCTGTTTAACTCAGGCGCTAAAATAGTGCTGGGCATAATAATACCATGCTCAGTAAAGTCGACTTCAGATATTAGCGAGTAGAGCTGTGCCTCGAGGGTTTTTTCTGTCGCATCAACAAGTGAAGCGTAATACGCTTTGCCAATTGAATAAAATAAGATAGGGAGTGCGACTAATAAAACAAAGACAAGGATAAATCCTTGCCTTATTTTTAACGATATTTGCGGTATTACCACTGG
This sequence comes from Pseudoalteromonas sp. SWYJZ19, assembly GCF_015864375.1. NCBI lineage: Bacteria > Pseudomonadati > Pseudomonadota > Gammaproteobacteria > Alteromonadales > Pseudoalteromonadaceae > Pseudoalteromonas > Pseudoalteromonas sp. SWYJZ19. The sequence goes on along the minus strand of NZ_JADYXI010000001.1, from coordinate 423,583 downwards.
CTTTTAAGCCTGTAACCACGCCCACGTAGTGTCTCTACTGGGTTTAGTACGCCTTCTGGATCAAGCTTTTTACGCAAACGTAGTACAAATACCTCAATTACGTTTGAATCAAGGTCAAAATCTTGGTCGTAAATATGCTCAGTAAGTTCTGATTTAGAAATTACTTTTTGCGGATTTACCATTAAGTATTCAAGTACTTTATATTCGTAAGCTGTAAGGCTAAGTTCTTTATCATCAACCCATACTTGTTGTGAACGTGTATGAATTTTAATTGGACCCGCAGTCATTTCTGGATTTGCTTTACCAGCACTGCGACGAATTAATGCATTACAACGTGCAATAAGTTCTTCAACATGAAATGGTTTTGTAAGGTAGTCATCTGCACCTGCATCTAAACCTTCTACTTTATCCTGCCAGCGATCGCGCGCTGTTAATATTAAAATAGGGATAGTAATGCCTTGTGCTCGTGCTTTATTGATTAGCTCAATACCGTCTATTTTAGGTAAACCTAAATCAACTACGGCCATATCAAGCGGGTATTCTGTAATGTGGAAAAGACCTGCTTCACCATCGTGACATAAATCCACGCTGTAACGTTCTTTTTCTAAAGCATTACGTAGGTTATCTGCTAAATGTAAATCGTCTTCAATAACTAAAATTCGCATTTGTTAATCCTTTTTCACTTCGCCGGTTTTTTTATTTATATGTAAATCAACGACGTGGCCGTCAGATTTGAGTATTCGTACGGTATAAAAATCTGTTTTTTCGGTAATTTTTAAGGTCTTACCGCCTATTGTTTTCTTTGCAAGTATTACGGCTTTCTTTTTGTCCACCTCAGCATGAGATGCTTGGGTGGCCGTCGCTGCTTGAGCAAAGTTAGCTAAGCTAACACAAGCAATAAAACCGAGGCTTAATAATACGCGCATAATGGAAAACTCCTAGACCAGACCCACTTAGTTTAATTAACTAAGTTACTAAAATTCAAGTAAAAACGCTAAATTCGCTTTTATCTCAGTAATTTTAATTAAAATCTTGTGAACAAACCCTGAATTACAGTGCAACACACCCTCTTAGGGTTTAATACACTTTTAAGCAGGGAACACTTTTTTGAAAGGTTTAACAATTGTATTTTCATAGATGCCAGCGGCAACGTAAGGGTCAGCTGCTGCCCACTCTCGAGCTGCTTCTATTGACTCAAACTCAGCAACAACTAATGAACCGGTAAAACCTGCTTCTTGAGGATCTTCACTATCGACTGCCGGAAACGGACCCGCAGTTAATAAACGGTTTTGTGAATCAAGCTCACTAAGGCGTGCTAAATGTGCCGGGCGTGCTGCTTTTCTAAGCTCTAAGCTGTTTTCAACGTCTGTTGAGTGAATCATGTACAACATAAGGAATCTCATAAAAATTGTTAAATTTGATTAACGCAATACTACCACAGCGTTGAAAATTGGTGAATTAAAAGCGTATTTACACAGGTTTACACTTCGATTTTATTTTTAAACTGTAATTGCTTGAAAATATCTGTGTAACACTGGTAGAGTCGCTGAAATATACAAAATAATAAAAAGGTTTTATGCATGAGCGAAAATAGAGAACGATTTAGTTCCCGTCTCGGATTCATAATGGCAGCGGCAGGTTCGGCTGTTGGTATTGGTAATTTAGTTGGTTTTCCGGTTTCTGCTACCAAAAATGGTGGTGGCGCATTCTTATTAATTTACGCTTTATTTGTCGTGTTCATTTGTTTACCAGTCATGATGGCTGAAATGGCAATGGGTCGTAACGCTCAAAAAGATCCACTTGGTTCGTACAAGCTATTATCTAATAACGATAAGAAATGGAAGCTAGCAGGTTTTTTAGCGGTGCTTACACCATTTATGATTGCTGTGTTTTATATGGTAATTACGGTTTGGATTTTTGGTTACTTAACGCAAACAGGCCTCGGTAATTTAGATTTACTTGCAGATCCTGGCCACTTTGGTGTTTTTATTAATAGTTACACTGTGTTTGGTTATATGGCCGTTGTGGTTATTATTGTTAACTTAATTTTATTAGGGGGTGTTAAACAAGGCATAGAAAAAGCCGCTAAATTTTTAATGCCAGCCTTACTTTTCATGCTACTTGCTTTAGTTACTTATGTATTAACGCTTGATAACGCAATGGCCGGTGTTAAATACTACATTATTCCTGATTTTTCTAAGATGAGTGCAAGTGTACTTAATGGCGCATTAAGCCAAGCGTTTTTCTCGCTATCGCTGGGTATGGGTATATTAATGACTTACGCGTCGTATATTTCTAAAAAGGATGACATTGTAAGTAGCGCGAAAATGGTCGCTATTACAGACTCACTCGTTGCGTTTGTAGCGGGCCTAATGGTGTTGCCCGCTATATTTAGCTTTGATCCAAACACAGACCCATCAGCACTTTCTGACTCGTCTGTATCAATGATTTTTGTATACCTACCTAAAATATTATTAGCACTGCAAAATGATATTGGTTATGTAGGTGCGTCTATTGTTGCGTTCTCATTCTTCTTATTAGTATTTTTTGCAGCGATTACTTCACTTGTTTCAATAGTAGAAGTACCGACAGCAACACTAAGTGACCGTAAAGGTATTAGCCGTAAAAAAGCATTGGGCATCCTTACACTTTCAACCGGTGTACTTACTATTTTATGTACAATGTCGTTTGGTATGATTGACAGCCTTACTTCGTTCACCAGTTATGGCGGCGTTAATAAGAGCTTTTTTGATATTATTGTTGATGTATTTTACGACACAATTTTACCGCTTAATGGCTTAATGGTGTGTTTGTTTGTAATGTACCGCTGGAAAAAAGCACGCTTAACACAAGAGCTAAGCTTAGGTTCGCCTAATTATGCGGGAAGCTTGATGGAAAAGTACGTTAACTTTTCACTTTCAACGTTTATTCCTGTCATTCTAGCTGTGATATTTATAAATACAGTGGCGACTAAGTTTTTTGATTTAAAAATATTTGGTTTTTAAATAGACCTCTTTAAAAGCTTATTGAATAATATAATGCCGCTCAGCTAAGCTTAGCGGCATTTTTTATAGGCGTTTTTTACAGGTATCTGGTCTAATTATTAAAAGGATTTAAAATGAATAAAATTATTATTGGGTTTGCTTTTGCTATTTCATCATTTGGCGCATTTGCACAAAGCGCTGATGGTTGGCCAGAAGGCGGTGCAATGCACACTGGGAATATTTATAATTTAGAGGGTAATAGATACAAAACTAAAATCAGTAAAATGATGGATGAAATTTACGCGCAACTAACTGATGATTACCAAGTTGATGCAGTTAAAGCGCAAATATCAGCATGGGAGCAGTATATAGATGCTACATGTAATGTTGTTGGAGTAGCAACAGGTGCTGGTGGCTCTTGGCCCTCAACGTATAGTGTTAAATGCGAAAGAAGCCTAAGTTATGATAGATACTTTGCGACTAAAAATGCGCTAAAGTGTGTTAATAAATTGAGCAAAGAAGAGTTTGTAGGGCGTAGCGAAAAGTTAAATTGTTTAATTCAAACATTAAATATAAAAATATTTTAAGGTTTGCAGCAGTGCTACAGCTAAATTATACAGTTAGCTGTAGCATTTTAGGCTTATAGCAACTCAATACTTACTGTTGCGCCTTTTTCGATATTGCCGCTTTGTGCTGGCACTACAATTAAGCAGTTAGCTTTACTAAGCGACGAAAGTACACCCGAGCCCTGTTTATTAAACGGGGCAACCATCAAGTCACCTTGCTCGTTAATTGTTGCAGTACCTCGCTGAAAGTCGGCTCTGCCAGGGCGCTTTTTAATAACGGATGTAGTAACCGCGTTAAATCGCATTTTAGGGTTTACTTCACCAAGCCCCGACAACTTTTGCAGTGCAGGCTCTACTAACTGATTAAACGTAACAGCAGCCGACACAGGGTTACCTGGCAAGCCAAAAAAGTAACTGTTACTTAGTTTACCAAAGGCAAAAGGTTTGCCTGGTTTCATGGCTATTTTCCAAAAGTGAATTTCGCCAATTTCGTTGAGCACTTCTTTAGTAAAGTCGGCTTCACCAACCGATACACCGCCTGAGCTTATTACAGCATCGGCAAGTTCATTCGCTTTTAAAAATGCATTAGTGATGAGTTCTTTGTCATCAGGGATAATTCCTAAATCAAGCACGTCTATATTTTTTTGTTGCAGCGCACTAATAATAACAGCGCGGTTACTTTCAAAAATAGCGCCTTGCTTAAGAGGCTGACCAGGTTCTATTAGCTCATCGCCTGTAGAAAGCACGGCTATTTTTAGGGTTCTTACCACGTCTATATTGGCAATTCCTAAAGATGCAAGTAGCCCCACATCAACGGCTTTTAATTTATCGCCTGCTTTTAAAATAACATCGTCAATTGCAATATCTTCGCCAGCAAAACGCACGTTTTCATTTACTTCAGGTTGCGCAGTAAATGTAATTTTGTCGCCATCAACCGAGGCGTTTTCTTGCATTACAACGCCATTAGCGCCAGGTGCAATGGCGGCGCCGGTCATTATTCTTACGCATTGCCCTGGGGTAAGCGTTTCTTCAAAAACTTGCCCTGCAAACACGCTACCTACTTGTGTATAGGTTAAGCTTTTATCTGAAATACATAGCGCATAGCCATCCATTGCGGAGTTGTTATGAGCTGGTACGTTTATAGTTGATTTAACATCGCTTGCTAAAACGCGATCAACGCTTTGCATTATAGTGATGGTTTCAACGTCTTTAACAGGCGTTATTGAGCCAAGTATATTTTGTATTGCAGTTTCAATTGGCAATAAACCGGGTGCATTGCAAACATCGTTCATATATATTGCTTACTTAAATCATTTTATTTTGAAACAATACTTATAATGTCAAAGCTTTACAATACATGGTTGGGTTATTTTTTGCTTATAGCATGCATGCTTTCGTGCGGCGTAAACGCAAAAGAAACGCTGCAAGTAGCCGTAGCGAGTAATTTTAAAACTGTATTGCAAACCCTACTAAAAAAATCCCCATTACCTAATGTTGACGTGAAAATATCAGCCGCTTCTAGCGGTGTTTTATATTCGCAAATAGTGCATGGTGCGCCATTTGATGTGTTTTTATCGGCTGACGATTTTCGACCGCAATCACTTATTAAAGAAGGCTATGCCGAGCAAAGTAGCTTAATCACTTACGCGTTAGGCGAACTTGCTTTGTGGCAACCCAAAGCTGAAAAAGTAAATGATAAAGTAGCCATTGCTAATCCGCGTTTTTCACCATACGGGCGTGCCTCAGAGCACTACGCGAATAACCATTTTAAAAAGCCAGTAAATTATGTGTACGGTAATAATATTACGCATGCATTTCAGTTTGTGCAAAGTGGTAATGTAGGAATAGGGCTGGTGGCTGTTTCATCACTAAAGGCAGCTTACAGTAACACGCAAGATCAAAAATATTTAGATTACACCGTGCTGCCTACAAATCAATATCCCGATATAATTCAACAAGGCGTTATTATTAAGTCGACTAAAAAGCGTGCTAGCGCTAAGCAACTCATGCAATTTTTAATGACGCAGGCTACGCAGCAGCAGTTAATTGAATTAGGTTACAGAATAAAGGACAACAATGCTTCAAAGTGATTTAACCGCGCTGTGGTTAACTATAAAACTTGCCTTTATAACCGCAGTGCTCCTTCTTGTTTTTTGTATTCCACTGGCTTACAAGCTCGCTGGCTATAACGGTAAATTTAAACCATTTTTAGAGGCATTAATTGCAATGCCTTTAGTGCTGCCGCCTACGTTATTAGGGTTTTACTTACTTGTTTTGTTTTCGCCTGATCACGCTTTTGGGCAGTTTTGGTTTTGGCTAACGGGTACTCAGCTTGCGTTTAGTTTTCAGGGCGTGGTTATTGGCTCGCTTTTTTATTCGCTGCCTTTTGTAATGCAGCCTCTTGTGGCTGGGTTTAAGCATATTAATCAAACCTATAACGAAGCAGCCATTGCGCTTGGGTTAAGCCCGTTTAAACGCTTTGTGCATTTAATTATTCCGCTTTTAAAACCCAGTATTGGTAGCGCATTTGCTTTAGGCTTTGCGCACACATTGGGTGAGTTTGGTTTGGTATTAATGATTGGCGGCAATATTCAGGGGCAAACACAGGTGGTGTCTATTGCGCTTTATGACCATGTTGAATCGTTAAATTATACGGCGGCGCATCAGCTTTCACTTATTTTACTGGCTATTTCGTTTGCCTGTTTAGTGCTGTTATTTAAGTTTAATAAAAGCATTGTAGGGGTTAAGCAATAACATGATTAAGTTAAGCCTTTTTAAAGCACTCAATAATTTTGATTTAGATATAAACCTTGAGCTTGAGTCGTTTAATGTATTGGGTGTTTACGGGCCTTCTGGCTCGGGTAAGTCAACATTACTGCGTTGTATTAGCGGTTTAGAGCCTGCAAAAAGTGTTTATGTAAACAATCAGGCAGTGCATGAGTTACCAAGCGATAAACGCGGTATTACGCTTCAGTTGCAATCGTGCCCGTTGTTTCCTCATTTAGATGTGGCAGGTAATTTAGCGTTTACACAAAAACACTGCGGGAATAAGCAAACCAGCTTAACGATAGAATACGTTGTTAAAACACTTGAATTACAAGACTTACTAAACCGTGACGTACAAAGCTTATCGGGTGGCGAACGCCAACGTGTAGTATTTGCGCGTACGCTGTTAGCAGGTCAAAAATTTATAATGCTTGATGAGCCTTTTAGTGCACTTGATTGGTCATTGCGTTTTAAAACGCTCACTAAACTTAGCGAGTTTGCAGTTAAGTTTAATATTAAATTTATAATAGTAAGTCACTCATTAAAAGAGCTGCTATTTTGCTGCGATACCCTTATTCAGCTTGATAAAGGTAAGGTGATAAACCAAGGTGCGAGTGCGCACGTTGCAAAAGCTATTTATGCAAACGATAGGCAAACACCGCTGAGCTTAATTAATTACGATGTGGTTAAATTTGATGAAAACTACGGGCTATATCAATTGCAATTACAGCAAAGTGAGCAGCCGCTTTTTGTGCTTCCTGAACTTGTAGATAGCAGTAATAAGCTAATTATAGAAAGTGAGCAAATGTCGTTTAGTGCGTTAAAACCTGAGCAAACAACGCACAGTAATGTTTTAAGGTCGGTATTAACTCAGGCTGAGCTTATTAATAATAAGTGGCAGTTAACGCTTAATGTAGATGGGCAAACTTTGTATTGCTTGGCTTCAAGACGAGTGTGGGACAAAAACGACTTTAAAGTGGGCGATGTGTTTTATACAACAATCAGTAATCTAGAATAACTAAATGCTGCACACCGCACATTGACTGTTTTTAGCTATTTTAAAACGATTAAACTCCATGCTTAAGCCATCCACCAGCAGTAAGTGCTCGCTTAAACCACTTGGCAAACCAGCAAGCATTTTTAGCGCTTCAGTAGCCTGAATACTGCCTATTAGCCCCACAATTGGGGAAAGCACGCCGGATTCAGAGCAGCTTTGTGTTTGTTCACTAAAAAATTGTGATAAACAGCCATAACAATGGCTGTTTTCATCCATAGTAAAACACGCGACTTGTCCTTCCATACGTATTGCAGAGCCTGACACTAGCGGAACTTTAGCTTTAAAACAGGCGCTATTAAGTGCATTGCGCGTTGCTAGGTTATCTGAGCAATCAATCACTATATCAATGTTATTAAATAGCTGTTCTGTAGAGGTACTTGTATCAAAAAATTCCTCAATGGTGTTTATGTCTATTTCACTATTAAGCGCGTTAAGCTGTTTTTTAGCAGCACTGCATTTTGAACTACCAATATCACTTTCTTTATACAGTATTTGCCTTTGCAGGTTGGTCACGTCTATTTCATCGTTATCAACTAAGGTAAGCGTCCCAACGCCAGATGCCGCTAAGTATTGACCTACCGCACACCCAAGCCCACCCACACCAATAATTAAAGCATGCGATTGCCATAGCTGCTCTTGTCCGTCTATATCAAGCTGCGGCAGCATAATGTGCCGAGAATAGCGCAGTTGCTGCTGGTAAGTTAATGGTGGCTTTTGCATTTTTAAAATCTCAACCTTTTTTTGAACAATACCAAGTTGTTAAATCCAAGAGCAAGTAGTAACGCTTTTTATTTGCACTCTAACAACCCAGAGCCCTTCACTCATATAGTGCAACTATAACGTATAAAAACAACTGTTGCATGTAACTATCTGAAATTTATGGTTTTTAATTAGTGGCTCAGTAATTGCTATATCGGGTTAACTTAAATTTAACAAACATTGGGCTGCTACTCATATAAAAGGGTGGGGCATTAATAAAACAATAATACGTTTACGAGGAAAATAAACATGCAACCGAGTTCTGGGTTTAACCTAATATCGTTTAGCGGAAAAATGAAAGTATTGCATCTAAGTTGGATGGTCTTTTTTGTGTCATTTTTTGTATGGTTTAACCATGCTCCTTTATTAGGTGCCATAGCGGGTTCACTTGGGATCACCATGGCACAAGTTAAAACATTACTAATTTTAAATGTAGCGTTAACTATTCCAGCGCGTGTTGTGGTGGGTATGCTAACCGATAAATTTGGTCCCCGTATTGTTTATGCGGCACTACTTATTAGCTGTAGTATTCCATGTTTTATGTTTGCTATGGCAACTACATTTGAGCAAGCCGCAATAGCGCGCTTTGCTTTAGGCTTTATTGGTGCTGGCTTTGTTGTGGGCATTCGTATGGTGAGTGAATGGTTTCCTGCTAATGAGTTGGGTATAGCGGAAGGTATTTATGGCGGTTGGGGTAATTTTGGATCAGCAGCAGCGGCTATGTTATTGCCAATTATTGCACTAATGTTTGGTGGCGAAGATGGTTGGCGTTATGCAGTAGGTTTAACCGGTGTATTAAGCGTTATATTTGGTATTATTTGGTACCTAAATGTAACCGATACACCAAAAGGCGGTACATACTTTAAACCTAAAAAAGTAGGCGCAATGGAAGTAACCAGTAAAGGCGACTTTGTATTACTGCTTATTATGAAAATTCCTATGTACGGCGCATTAGCATTACTTACTTGGAAGCTTTCACCAACTGGTGCTAACCTAATTTCGGCTAATTTTGTACTTGCCGTGTATGCTTTTTTAGTTCTGCTTTATATTTACGAAGTGTATAAAACCTTTGACGTAAATGGTCATATTTTTAAAGAGCCTGTACCCGAGTCGCATCGTTATGAGTTTAAGCAAGTAGCTGTTTTAAATATTTTATATTTTACAACCTTTGGTTCTGAGCTTGCGGTTGTCTCTATGTTGCCGCTGTTTTTTATGGATGTGTTTGCGCTTGATATGGTGTATGCCGGTATTTTAGCCTCTGCTTACGCATTCATGAACTTAGCATCTCGCCCTGGTGGCGGTTGGATTTCAGATAAATTAGGTCGTCGTATTACCCTTATTGTACTTACAATGGGTCTTGCTGTTGGTTATTTTGTAATGGGCTTAGTTGATGCATCTTGGCCTTTATGGCTTGCAGTTGTTGCAGCTATGGCATGTTCGTTCTTTGTGCAAGCTGGTGAAGGCGCTGTATTTGCCGCAGTACCACTAATTAAGCGTCGTTTAACTGGGCAAATAGCTGGAATGACAGGTGCTTACGGTAATGTTGGTGCAGTAGTGTACTTAACGGCATTATCACTTGTTGATTATCAAACCTTCTTTTTCATTATTGCGGGTAGTGCATTACTTGGCTTAGGCGCACTGTTTTTTATGAAAGAACCAGACGGACACATTACCGAAGTAAATGAAGACGGCACCGTTGAACTTATTTCAGTGACTTAAGGCATTATTGACTATGTTTGATGAAACACACCAAGCTAAAGCGCTTGAAAATGAACTCAACGTTTCATTTGGCGGGCACAGCGCTAAAGGGTTAAAAGCAGAAAACCAAGATGCGTTTGCTGCTCTTAATACCAAAGCGCAAGAAAAAGAGTCTAAAGGCGTTATTGCCTGCTTAGCCGATGGGTGTTCATCAGCAAAAAATGCTAAACAAGCGTCTCAACTTTCGGTTACTCATTTTATAAATGAGTATTTAAATACCCCCGAAAGTTGGGCGGTTAAAAAGTCAGTGTCGAAGGTGTTAGCAAGTTTAAATCAGTGGCTTTATTCGCAATCAGTTAATTACAATCACTTAGGTCAGCGCCAAGCCGATTGGATGACGACTTTTACAGCACTTATTTTAAAGTCGGCAACGGGTTATATATTTCACTTAGGTGATACGCGTATTACTCGCTTGCGAGGAAATAAAATAGAGGCAATAACACGGGATCACAAAGTAAACGATACGCTAACGCGTGCACTTGGCGCACAACTTCATCAAGAAATAGATGTATACGAAGTTGACCTAAAAGCAGACGATATTTATATATTAACCTGCGATGGCGTACACGATGTGCTCCCACGTAGTGATATAGCTAAATTAATTAATGAACACGTTAATTTGGAGCACACTAATTTAGAAAATGCGGCTAAAGCAATTACCGAACTTGCATTAGCGCGAGGTAGTGACGACAACGTAAGTTGTTTGCTTGTAAAAGTAGAAAATATTGCCGAGCAAAAGTTAGATGAGCTTTATCATTCGCTAACACGACGAAAAATTCCACCTGCGCTTAATGTTGGACAAAAAATTGATGGCTACACGGTTATCCGTAAATTGCATGCCAGTAGTCGCTCGCATATTTATTTAGTGCAACAAGCGCCCGATATACCGCCAGTGGTTTTAAAAGCACCTTCGGTTAATTTTGAAGATGATGTGCACTACCTTCAAGGCTTTATAAGAGAAGGCTGGGTAGGGCAACGCATAAACCACCTTAACGTGATGAAAGTACTAAGCACGCAATCGCAGAGTCGTTTTTTGTATCATATTTGTGAGTACATGGACGGACAAACACTTAGTGATTGGAAGCACGACGTGCCGCACCCAGAAATAACCCAAGTGCGCAGTATCATTGAACAAATAGTACATGCACTAAGGGCGTTTCAGCGACTCGATATGGTACATCGTGATTTAAAACTCGATAACGTAATGATAGATGCGCACGGAAAAGTAACGCTCATTGATTACGGCACTGTAAGTGTTGCGGCTATGGACGAGTCGGTTAAGCAAATTGCGGATGATTGCCCACAAGGCACTGCCGACTACACCGCACCCGAAACACTTATTACTATGCACGCCGATTTTAAAAGTGATTTGTTTTCACTTGGCGTTATTGCATACGAGTTATTGTGCTCAAAATTGCCTTACAAACCATTGCCACTTAACCACGTAGCGCCAAAAGATTACAGCCATTGGCACTACACAAGTATTCGTAAATACAGAGCCGATATTCCGTTTTGGTTAGATCAAGCCCTTATGAAAGCGCTTGCCCCTAAACCAGAACTCAGATACCAAGCTTTTTCTGAGTTTATAAACGATATCAACAAACCTAATCCTTATTTAGAAAGTACCGCTAATAAAAGCTCAATAATGAAACGCGATCCAGTTATGGTGTGGAAATGTATTTCGCTGTGTTTATTTATTGCTTTGGTATGTGTATTAATAATTAAAACGTAGAGAACCAAAATGCTTAACTATAAGAACAACTTACCTATTATTTTTATACTGGGTTGCTTCACTGCGCCTTCAATAAGCTTTGCTGCGCAAACGGATCTTGATTTTAGACTGCGTTTTGAAAGCGTTGATCAAAACAATGCTTTAAAAGATGCAAGCGGCTTAACACTTAGAACCCGCTTAACGCATCAAACAGACGAGGTGAATGGCTTTTCAGCCCTTATTGAAGTAGAAGATACTCGCAGCCTATTAGGCGTAGATGATTACAATAATACGGTGGGAAAAAACACTAATTACTCTGTTATTGCAGACCCAGAAAACACTGAGATTGACCAAGGTTTTGTTAAATATGCCCGCGATGGTCTATCGCTAAAAGTAGGACGCCAAGTAATAGCCCTTGATGGGCAGCGTTTTGTTGGGCACGTAGGTTGGCGCCAAGACAGACAAACCTTTGATGCAGCAACCATTAATTACGCATTTAATAACATAGATTTACAATACAGTTATTTAAATAAGCGTAACCGCATATTTGCTGACGATAAAGACATTAAATCGTCCGATCATCTTATTAATGCAAGCTTTAAAACAGACTACGGTAAAGTGGTTTTATACAGTTACTTATTAAGTGACGATGCACTACAAGACGACAGTTTAGACACTTATGGCGTCTCTTTTAACGGTAATAAAACCCTAAACGACATAAAATTTTATTACAAAGCGGAGTATGCAACGCAGTCTGCGTCAACAAGCGTGAGTGATTTTGATGCCGATTACTATGCACTTGAAGGCGCTGTTGATTTAAATGGTTTGGGTATAAAAACAGTAACATTAAAAGTTGGCATAGAGTCACTTGGCTCTGATAATGGCGATTACGGGTTTGCAACACCACTTGCCACGTTACATAAATTTAATGGTTGGGCAGATACGTTTTTAAATACACCCGCACAAGGCTTGGATGACACTTACATAAGCTTAAATGGTAAAGCGTTTGACGGAAAATGGTTGGTGGCTTATCACAGTTTTGATGCTAATGAGCAATCAAATGGGGTTGACGATTTAGGCAGTGAGCTAAACGTACAATACGTTAAACCTATTAATAAACAATACGCAGTGGGTGTTAAATACGCTGATTACTCAGCGGGCGATACCGCTGCTAATAAAGTCGATACTCAAAAATTATGGGTATGGATGAGCGCTAAATTTTAACCCTCACTATCTTCTAAAATCCTCTTGTAATTTATAGCGACACAAGATGGTGCAGTTGCACCATCTTGTGGGGCTTTACGCTTTTCACCTCTGCACCAATGTAGGCAACTTACTGATTTTAAATGCTTATATATTTGGCTTACATATTGCTATAACAAACCTATAACAAATCATTCGATTTCAATTTTAGTCAATTACTAAAGTAGATATCATTTTAAGGTGAGTAAATGCTAAGTAAGCAGCGTGTTGTAGTAGTAGGAAACGGAATGGTGGGGCACCATTTTGTGCAGCAGCTGGTTTCTCAAAATCAAGCTGATGAGCAATTTGAAATTACGGTATTAAGCGGTGAAGACCGTTTAGCGTATGACCGCGTGCAATTATCGTCTTTTTTTAAAGGTAAAACCGCAGACGACCTCGCACTTACATGCAATAAAACCTATGACGATTGGCAAGTACGCTTTCATACTCATTCTAAAGTGGTTGACATAAATCGTGATGCGCAAACTGTAACGACCGCTAAAGGGGAGTCGTTTGAATACGACAAGCTTGTGCTTGCTACAGGTTCATTTCCATTTGTACCTCCTATACCGGGTAAAGATCGTGAGCATTGCCTTGTTTATCGGACCATTAACGATTTACACGCAATAAAAAACTCAGCCCACGGTAGTAAAGTAGGCGTGGTAATTGGTGGCGGTTTACTGGGTCTTGAGGCTGCAAACGCATTAAAGCAATTGGGTTTACAGACTCACGTAATAGAATTTGCACCGCAACTTATGGGCGTACAAGTTGATGCGGGTGGCGGTCGGCTACTAAAAAACAAAATTACAGATTTAGGCGTTACTGTGCATACATCGGTAGCAACTGAGGAGATAGTAGAGGGTGAGAACTGCCGTTACAAAATGTGTTTTAAGGGCGGTAAAACCCTTGAAACCGATATGATTGTATTCTCAGCAGGTATTCGCCCTTATGATAATTTAGCCCGCGAGTTTAATTTAGAGTTAGGCGAGCGCGGCGGTATTGTAATTAATAACCACTGCCAAACGAGCGATAAAAACATATACGCAATTGGTGAATGTGCACTGTGGAATAATTTTATTTTTGGCTTAGTGGCACCCGGTTACGCCATGGCTAAAATTGCAGTTGGGCATATTTTACAACAGACCCAGCAAGGTTCCTTGCAAAGTAATGGCTTAGACAATAAAGCCGATGAGTTCAGTGGTGCCGATATGAGCACCAAGCTTAAATTAATGGGTGTTGAAGTGGGCTCTATTGGCGATGCACATGCACGCAGCGAAGGCGCAATAAGCTATTACTTTGAAGACCAACCCAATGGCATTTATAAAAAAGTAGTCACTAATTCACAAAGTAATAAACTGATTGGCGCCGTGCTTGTTGGCGATACCAGCGATTACGATAATTTACTGCAATATCATTTAAACGACATTGAACTTACCACCGCCCCCGAAGCGCTCATTATGCCCCTTGCCGGCGATATCGCAGAGCTAAGCGCCGACGACTTGCCTGATGACGCTATTATTTGCGCTTGTCATAAAGTAACTAAACACACCATTGAACAAACAGTCGCTAAAGGCTTTATAGACCTAGCAAGTGTGCAGCAAAGCACCAAAGCCAGTACAGGCTGTGGAGGTTGTGAAAAGCTCGTTCAAAACGTAATAAACAGCGCACTCGCTAAAGCAAGTAACACTATTAACGTAGTTACTCTTAATGAGCCTGTTAAACAGCCCGCATAAATTAAAGCACACTAAAAGAGAGCAGTATGGCAACCGTAAACACGTCACCAACTATAAATAAAACGAGTTTAAAACAAACAACATGTGCTTACTGTGGTGTAGGGTGTGGTGTTGATATTTCACTTTTTAATAATGTGCCAACCAAGCTTGAAGGCATGCGAGAGCACCCCGCAAACTTTGGTCGTTTATGTGTAAAAGGCACCCATTTGCTCGACACGACGGGCAGTGATAATCGCTTAATGTCGCCCCTCATTAATAATCAAGCTGTTACGTGGGATGAAGCCACCGACCATGTTGCCAATAAATTTAACGACATAATACAAAAGCACGGACCCGATGCGGTGGCTTTTTATGTGTCAGGGCAGTTACTTACTGAAGATTACTACATCGCTAATAAATTAATGAAAGGCTACATAGGCTCAGGCAATATTGATACAAATTCGCGCCTGTGTATGTCGTCTGCTGTGGCAGGTTATAAACGGGCTTTTGGTGAAGACGTAGTGCCGTGTACTTACGAGGATTTAGAGCAAACTGAGCTGCTTATTTTAATTGGCTCTAATGCAGCGTGGACTCATCCGGTTTTGTATCAGCGAATGGAGCGTGCAAAGCAACTTAACCCAAATATGAAAGTGGTGGTTATTGATCCGCGTAAAACTGACACAGCTGAGCTTGCCGACACATTTTTAAATATAAAACCAGGCAGTGACGCCGCACTTTATAACGGTTTACTTAATTATTTACATGAGCATAACCACCTCGATACGCAATTTATTGATCAGCACACAAACGGCTTTGAAAGCGCACTGCAAGAGGCAACAAAATGGAGTTGTGAGGCAGTTAGCGATTTTTGCGATATAGCAATTGAGCAAGTCACTGAGTTTTACGCGCTATTTGCTAACAGCCCAAGTGCGATTAGCTTTTACTCAATGGGTATAAATCAGTCAAGTTCGGGTGTAGATAAGTGCAACGCTATTATTAATGCGCATTTAGCCTCAGGTAAATTACTTAAACCAGGCAACGGTCCGTTTTCGATTACGGGGCAACCCAATGCGATGGGCGGGCGCGAAGTAGGTGGTTTGGCTAATCAGTTAGCGGCGCATTTAGATATTGAAAACGAAGCACATCAATCACTTGTACAACGCTTTTGGCTCTCGCCAACTATCGCTACAAAAGCAGGCAGCAATGCCATCGATATGTTTGATGAAATAGCCGCAGGCAAAATAAAAGCAGTGTGGATAATGGCAACAAATCCAATGGTGAGTTTGCCCAATAACGCCGCTATTAAAAAAGCATTAGAGACCTGCGAGCTGGTGGTTGTATCTGACTGTATTGCAAAAAGTGATACGTTAAAATTTGCCGATGTTGTTTTTCCATCAACCGGATGGGGTGAAAAAAACGGCACAGTAACTAACTCAGAGCGCAGAATATCAAGGCAACGCCCGTTAGTAGCGCCTTATTCGGGAGCTAAAAACGATTGGCAAATTATGTGCGATGTTGCTAAAAAAATGGGCTTTGAAGGGTTTGACTTTACAGACCCTAGTGGCATTTTTGAAGAATGGGCACAATTAACCGACTTTGAAAATAACGGCAGCCGATTATTAAATCTTTCTGGTTTAGTTGGGCTCACACAAAATCAGTATGATAATTTAAAACCCATTATGTGGCCTGTTGTTAAAAATCAGCCTTATAAAAATGGTCAGGTTTTTACAAATAACCAATTTAGCACCGCTGATAAAAAAGCACGCTTTATAGCCATAACGCCGCAATTACCGGTGCAAAAAACATCAAGTGATTACCCGTTTGTAATGAACTCAGGACGTATACGCGACCAATGGCATACCATGAGCCGCACGGGTAAAAGCACTGCGCTTTCATCGCATATTACACGGCCGTACATTGAAATTAATCCGCTTGATGCCAGTAAATTAGCAATTAAGCAAAACGATTTAATAAGTGCGATTGCCCAAACAGGGCAGGTTACCGCGCATGCAAAAGTAACCGATTCGGTGCGAAAAGGTGAATGCTTTATGCCTATTCATTGGAATAAGCAATTTGCATCGTCAGCAACAGTAAGTGGGTTGTATCAATCGGTAGTTGACCCTCTATCTGGTCAGGCTGAGTGCAAACACGGCGCTGTTAATATAGTTAAAGCACCCTTTGTGCAATATATGCAGCTGTTTGCTAAAAACGAACTTGTTATAGACAGTGATTTTTGGCTCAAAGTTAATGCTAGTAATTGCTTTAATTACCAATTGGCGCTTAATGAGCCACAAAGTGATTTACTGTATTACTGCCAAACCTTAACAGGTTTACAAGGGCAGTGGTCGGCTATGAATACGGCAAAAGCCATGCATGTGCAGTGTATTCAAAACGATCAATTAGCGTTTGTTGGTGTTATTTCTAATGAGCAAAAAGAAATATCACTTGAGTGGATAAACCATTTATTTGCAGAGCCATTACTGACCTTTACACAGTTACAGTCTTTGCTTTATGCAACCCCCGATGAAGAATTTACCCAAGGTGCACAAGTGTGTAGCTGCTTTAAAGTAAGAGAGCAGCCAATTATAAACGCCATTAAAAACGGTGCAAACACAGTCGAGCAATTGGGGTCTGAACTTAAATGTGGAACGAATTGCGGTTCGTGTAAAACACAATTAAGCCAATTAATAAAACAACATTACAAAGCAGGTTCTAGCAGCATTGATGTTGCGGTTGTAATGTAAAGAAAAAAGGAAGCATATGCTTAATGATCAATTTGGTCGGCAGTTTAACTATTTGCGCCTCTCAATAACCGATGTATGTAATTTTAGTTGTAGTTATTGTTTACCAAACGGGTATCAGTGCGATACGCCGCGTAATTTTTTAAATAAAAACGAAATTAGCACGTTAGTAAATGCGTTTGCAGAGCTTGGTACTAAAAAAGTGCGTATTACAGGTGGCGAACCATGCTTGCGAAACGACGTAACCGATATTATAAAGCTTTGTAAAAACACGCCCGGCATAGAAAAAGTAGCTATTACTACAAACGGATTTAATTTATTAAAGAAAATTGATGAATTTGCTGAAGCAGGGCTTGATGCGCTTAATGTCAGTATTGATAGTTTAAATCCGAGTATGTTTAAACTCATAACAGGGCACGACAAACTTAACCTTATTTTAAAAGGGATTGAACGCGCGGTAGAGCTGGGCATAAAAGACATAAAAATAAATGCAGTGCTTGCGAAGCAGTTTAATAAAAACCAATTGAAGGATTTTTTAGCGTGGGTAAAGCACCACAAAGTTACGGTACGCTTTATAGAATTAATGGAAACCGGTGACGGCGCCACCTTTTTTGAAGAAAACCACTTAAGTGGGCAAACGGTTAAAGCCCAATTACTCGACCAAGGTTGGTTACAAGTAGTTAGGGGTAAATTAAACGGACCCGCTGAGGAATTTTGTCATCCTGATTACGATGGTCGTATTGGTTTAATAATGCCGTACAGTAAAGACTTTTGTAAAAGCTGTAATCGCTTAAGGGTGTCGGCGCTGGGTAAATTACACTTATGCTTGTTTGCCGAGCAAGGTATAGATTTACGCGAACTGCTAAACGAGGATGATACTGCAGCGACCGTAAAGGCAATTCGAGCCGCTATGGGCAATAAAGAAATAAGCCATGAGCTAGATAAGCGTCTAACAGGTGCGACAACTCACTTAGCCATGTTAGGCGGCTAATATGGGAGCTGATGTGAATACTCATATAAAAGCTAATATAAAAGCTAATATAAAAGTTAAGCGAGATTTTACAGGTGTTGTGCTTGCTGGTGGTAAGTCATCAAGAATGGGCACAGACAAAGCCGATTTAGTTTTAAAAAATAAAACGCTATTGCAAAATGCGTGTGATTTATTAAAAGAGGTAGGCGCTAAAAACATATTGGTAAGCCGCAACGTTACAAATCCAGTCAAGTCATTGAACCATTATTCACCGAGTGATTATCCCTCAGAAAAGTACGTTAAAGATATATACCCAAATAGTGGACCCCTTGGCGGAATTTACTCAACATTAATAGCCACCGAGCACGATTTACTTATTACTGCGGTAGATATGCCTCTACTTACGAGGAGTTTGTTAAGCACAATAGTGCTGGCTTCTCAGTCAAATAACGTACAAAGTGTGAGCAATCAATTAAATCAGTCACAAATACATGCTTGGCACTTTGAAAATGAACCGCTACCGCTGTATATTCGTAATACAAGCAGTGTAAAAAATCATTTAAAACACATACTCACAAACGCAAACAGTCATAAATCAATAAAACAGTTTACCCAAAGCATTGGTGTGCAAACGCTTTTATGTAATAAAGCGCATGCATTAATAAACACCAATACACCGGCGCAATTTAAAGCTGTAAATGAGCATTTTGACCTAAGCATTAACCAATTGAGAAGAACATTATGAGCCACACAAGCGATACACAAATACCTTTAAACATTGCCGTACTTACAGTAAGCGACACGCGCGATGCGATTACCGATACTTCTGGTCATTACTTAATTAAAGCGCTAACTGAGGCGGGTCATCACTTAGCAGATAAAGAAATTGTAAAAGATGATGTTTACCAAATGCGCGCTATTGCATCGCAGTGGATAGCCGACGACACCATTCACGCTATTTTAGTGACTGGTGGTACAGGATTTACCGAACGTGATTCAACACCTGAGGCATTTGCGCCGCTGTTTGATAAAAGCGTAGACGGCTTTGGCGAGTTATTTAGACATATATCGTACGGTGAAATTGGTAACTCAACTATTCAATCACGTGCACTGGCAGGACTTGCTAACAACACGGTTATTTTTTGTATGCCAGGCTCTACAGGCGCATGTAAAACAGCGTGGACAGGCATTATAAAAGATCAACTTAACTCAATGCATAAACCGTGTAACTTTGCACCGCACATTACCATTGGTAAAAAGTGTGAATCGCGTGAGCAATAGTATGTTAAGCCACGTTGACGAAAACGGCCAAGCGAATATGGTTGATGTATCGCTCAAAGACGTAACCCTGCGCGATGCCTCAGCTGAAGCTTTTATTAGCATGAGTAAGCTTGCCTTTGAGCAAGTAATGCTTAATCAAAACAAAAAAGGCGATGTGTTAGGAGTGGCACGTATTGCGGGTATTCAAGGCGCTAAAAAGTGCGCCGATTTAATTCCGCTTTGTCATCCGCTTGCACTTACTAAAGTCGCTGTTGATTTTGAACTTGATGAAGCAAACAGCCAAATTAAAATAACCAGCTACTGCAAACTTGCCGGTAAAACCGGGGTCGAAATGGAAGCGCTAACGGCGGTATCTGTTGCTGCGCTTACTTTGTTTGATATGTGTAAAGCAGCCGACCCACTAATGGAAATTAGCGGCATGCGCGTTACTCAAAAAGCTGGGGGCAAAAATGGCAGTTGGCAACGCGATTAATCCAAACGATGCTATATCTAGCGCCGGAAAAGTAGAGTTATTGTTTTTTGGGCAACTAAAAGAGCGGTTAAAGTGCAGTAAATTAAGCCTTGAGATTACGCAGCCGCTTAGTATTTCAGAGCTTAAATTAAGATTAGTTAGCCAATACCCGCATTGGCAACCGTGGCTTGAAGAGCGTGAGCTACTTGCAGCGCTTAACCAAACTATGTCATCAAGCAACGAAATAGTGAAAGCAGGGGATGAGCTTGCCTTTTTCCCGCCGGTTACAGGTGGCTAATGAGCATACATATTCAAGTACAAACCGATGATTTTAATGTAGGTGACGAGCACAATACGCTTTGTAGTAATAATAAAAGCGATGGCGCTGTTGTCACCTTTACAGGATTGGTAAGAGAGTTCAGCAGTGGCGATAACGTTACTGCACTTGAGCTTGAGCACTACCCTGGTATGACCGAGCAACTGCTTCAATCTATTGCAGAGCAAGCACAAACTCGCTGGCAACTGGCGAGAATATGTATTATTCATCGCGTTGGTTACTTAGCACTTGGCGAGCAAATTGTATTTGTTGGCGTAACGTCCCGCCATCGCCAAGCCGCGTTCGAAGGCGCACAATTTATAATGGATTATTTAAAAAACCACGCCACGTTTTGGAAAAAAGAGCACTTTAAAGACTCATCAAACTGGGTTGAGTTTAAACAAAGTGACAAACAAGCGCTGGGTAAATGGGAAAAGTGATGCAGATATTTCATTACTTGTGCTCTACAGAGGTTATATAGCTCTCAGTTTGCGTGTGAAGTCTGCGTTTTTCGTGTTATAAATCAGCAATATTAGATTGTTATCTCGACCCAAGTTTGGAAGACATATGCGCACATCAAAAATGTTATATTTTACAATATTATTACTTGTTCTACTTTCAGCTTTTCTTGCTGTATGGGTATATGATTTAAAAGAAGGTAAAGATTTACTAAGCTTTACTATATCAACAGTAAGCTTTTGTATAGCCGTATTAGCTTTATTTATTACTGTTAGAACATATACATCAATTGATAGTGTAAATAACATTAGTAAAATGGAAGGTAACATTTTAGATAATGAAAATTACGTAACCTCACTTCCAGAGTTAATTAATCAGTTTAAATCCCAAGATGAAAATACACTAGAGAAAGAAATTTTTGACTCTATTGAGCATAAACTAAAAAAAGAGTCAGAAACCGCCGTTCTTTTTGCCGATACCCTTCAGTATATAATTGACCTAATTGTTTTATTTCCAGCTGTTTTTAATGCATCAGAAACTAACAAAGTGCTTTATAAAAAGCGTATGGATACAATTTTGTCAGAAGTTGATAGGCGCTGTGAAATATTGCACTCGGTGAGTAAAGGTAATTCAATTCAAATAACGGAAACAATAAAGCTATTTAAAGCTGTTGTGTCTTACCAAAGTTTTGTAGCTGATGATAATTTTAATATTCATGCAGACTTACTTCATGTGAGAGGTCCAATTCTTCGTAATCCAGTTACAAAAACCATTTACCATAATTACCTAGGTTTGTATTACAACAAAAAAGGCATGCATTTATTACGAGAGTCGCTAAATATGAACTCTGTAGATATTTTGTCGATTGATGGTTTAGAGCTGGCTCAAAAAAATATTAATACCATAGAGCCATCAATACTTGAAGAAGTAAGTATGTATCTTAAATCTGCCGCTGAGCAGTTCGATAAAGCACTTAAAGTATCTAGCGAAGATGTTATGTGGCCTGGTTTTATTAATTACAATAAAGCACGTACGGTATACTTTTTATCTTTACTATCAAATAGCGAACTTAATTGGTTAGATATTCTCGACGAAGCAATAGAGTCTCGCAGCAGGTTAAATCGACTAATTGACGAAATTTTAATGATAGACAGATCAAAATCAGCCAATATTGTTAGCACACATTTAAGAGAATTTTTTCTATATCAAGAAGAGTTAGCACGTACAGTAAAATTGAATATTTTACTGTCGAATAATCTAACCAGACAAAATAATGCACCTATTATATATAAAGGGATTAATATCTCTGATATATCAAACGAAAAACTAACTGACTTATTTGTTTCAATACAAAAGTTTTCTACAGTTAGTATTTACCAAGAAAAAATCATAAGTCGACTTAAGAATAACCTCGCTGTGACAAACTAACAAAGCTTCAGCGAGAAAGTAGGGGATATACTATTTTTACGGCTTTTTTCTCATCATAAAAAAGCCACCTACCTATGCATGAAAAGTCATAGCAAGAATAAATGGCTCTTTATTAAAATGTTTTTTGGACTGAGCTTATTTTATTACACTTTTCCAATGCTCACATCAGGCATTAAATTGAGCCTGTTATGGATAGCATGATGGATGAAAGATAACTTAGTTCGCACCGCTTGAGTTAGTACAAATGGGTAGGCATCGGCAAGTCCCATGCTGCGATTTAGTGAATTTAGAATAATCGAAAATTCCATCCAAGTATCTAAAATAGCATCAATCGATGTTTGTGAATTAAAGTAATAAGCACTTTGTGGCAATCTAAGCTCGTCTGCTTCATCTAATTCAAACTCATTACCTGTTGTTGAGCCTGTAATTGAAAAGTTTTTGGCTGTTTCTAGCGTATCGATAATATGCATGTAATGCGCCCATGTTTCTGCCCAGTCTTCATAAGGGTGCATAGTAGCGTATTCACTAATAAAGGTTTCATGCCAGTTAGCTGGCGCACCTTGCTTGTAGTGAGTGTCGAGCGCTTGCTGGTAATCTAATTCGTCATCACCAAAATATTGCTTACATAAAGCATGTTTTTTTGGTGAATTTGCAATTAGTTGATCAAAATAATAATGACCAAGTTCATGGCGAAAATGACCAAGTAAGGTACGATAACGCTCACCCATTGCTATTTTAGCTTGTGAGCGTGCTACGTCGTCTGCCTCGGCTAGGTTTATAGTGATATGTCCGCAATCGTGTCCTGTAAATACAACGTCTTGACCTATAATAGGGCTTACAAAGTGATCGCTTACGTTACGGTCTGCTATAAAATCGAAGCTTAATCCGCTTTCAGGTTCTTGAATCGTTGTATTTAAAGGGAGTGATAATGACTTTAATGTATACAAAGCGCGACGTTTTGCTGTCTCCATTTTTTTCCATAATGGAATATGTTCAACAATACTTAAATCGGGCACAGTTTCATTAAAGCGACACGAAAAACACAGCACTTCGTCTTTATCGGCAACGGGTATAAATGTATCTAAATTAACCATGCCATTGCATACGTGATACTGAGCGTTGTTATCACATTTTTTATAAAAAACTTCAGGCGCTTCTGCTTTGTAAAATAGCCCCGATTGTTCATCAATTTCATAGGGTTCAACTTGGTCGAACTCATCATCAATACCCACGGTTCTGCCACAAGCCAAACAATGGCTGCTTTCAAAAAATAAAATAAGTTGATCTGTGCAATTACATTTAAATGTTTTCATATGTTACCGAATAAAAAGAGACTGTATAAACCACTTTTAGTTAGCGTTATGCTATTTGAGGATAGTAGTTAAATCCTTTTTAATAGTTCAGACTTTTTAATATTAAATTCATCATCACTAAGCGCATTAGAGTCGCGAAGTTGTGCTAGCTTCTCTATAATCTGAAGCGTTTCGTCTACCGAATATTGCGCTATTGTATTATTAACAGGTGCTTCAACTTGGTTTGGTGTTAACGATGCAAAATTCGGCTGCGTTACTTGCTGCGTAAAGTCTTTTTGAGGAGCCGGTGGCGTTTGTCCTGAAATTAATGGCAGAGTATTAACATTAATTGTTCCCCACTGACTGTTAAATGTAAGAGAGGTATTATTGCCTTGCTGTTGGCTCACTCCACCAATATTGTGATCTAGCGTGTCGTATACGCTCACTTGTCCATTTAATTCAACGGCTAAGCGATTAGGGAAAATAGCGTAGCGAATATTATTTTGCGCTCCACTACTAAATGGGCTGCCTAAATTACCTGGCCACCATTGATTGCTGCCAGGCGTTCCTGCGGGAATAACCGGAAATATTTGATTATTATTTAATACATTAGCGAGTTCGTTGCATAAGTTATCAACGGTTGATTTTAAGCCGTTGTTAAACATATCGCCAACCATAGTCATTCCGCCGCGCATCCATTGACCAGAACCACCAAGCTCTGGGCAATTAAACTGAGCCATAGAGCCACCGCCGTTATTAACGCTTACTAACATATGTAGTACTGCATCGTGGCTGAGGTTATAACGAGATGCTATACCATTAACTAAGTTTTCACCGACATCCGTTAGCTTTTGCATAAGAAAATATCCTATTAGGTAGATTGGGTTGATTTAAAAAATCTGAAAATACGCTAGTGCTGCATTACCTTTAGCATTGATGATAATGAAAAATTAACAGGTTAGTGAGATGTGTTGGTTTTTCAAATTGGACGTGTTCTGTTTTGTCTGAAATTAAAACACACCGCTGCAAAACTAATCTTTAAAACAAGCATCTTTGTATTAAAAGTTACTTGTTTTATCTCATCGAGATTGTTAGTTTCGCTGTAACGTAAGCGGTTAAAAATCGATCTAGTATAGCACCGTTACTTACTTTAACAGCAGCTTTATTGTGAACTATTTCTTTCTATTTAATGATTATTTTTAATGATTTTTAAACTCTAAATAAATACTTTTAATTATACCCGTTTAGCGTTATAAATAACGGAGTAAGTATTTTGAAAAATTAATTTTATTTGTTTTATTTCAATATTTTAAATTAATTAGCTTTAATTGTAAGTTATTTTAAAGCACTGTTTTGGTGCATTTTCTGCACCATTAAAAATCTAAAATTGATGGTTTAAATTACACTAAGTTTACTATTTATTTAATTGGTGTGTTTTTCCTATTAATTAGGTCAAAACCTTTATGCATAACGTTGCTTTGTGCAAGAGCCGCGAGTGGATGAACAGTACTACTTAAGCAAGTCTTTTGGTATAAAAATTGCACAGGTGAATTAGTCCAAATAATATTTTCAGCGTTATATTGTGGCTATACATTATTAAAGGGGAATTAATAGATGACAATTACAGTTGGAATTTCGCACCATACTCAGTATAAATACGATCGGTCAGTTAATATGGGGCCGCATATATTCCGATTACGTCCAGCGCCACATAGCCGTACAAAAATTAAAAGTTATTCTTTAAAAATAGTTCCAGAAGATCACTATATAAATTGGCAACAAGACCCTTTTGGTAATTACCAAGCGAGGGTGGTGTTTAACAAGCCAACTACCGAATTTAGTTTTACAGTTGATTTGGTCGCCGAACTAACGGTTATTAATCCTTTTGATTTCTTTTTAGAAGATTACGCCGAAAACTTCCCATTTGTTTACGATACTATTTCAAAGTCAGAACTCACTCCTTATTTAAAAAAACGCAAAGCCAGTCCAAAATTTAAAGAATTAATTGAATCTTTAAACCCTAAAGAGCCGCTTAGAAGCGTTGATTTTTTAGTGGCTGTTAATCAAGCTATTTATGAATTAGTAGGTTATGGCATTCGGCTAGAACCCGGTGTGCAAACGGCAAACGAAACAATAAGTAAAAAAACAGGTTCGTGTCGTGATTCTGCTTGGTTGTTAGTACAATTGTTTCGTCATTTAGGGTTGGCATCTCGATTTGTATCGGGTTACCTAGTACAGCTAACGTCTGATCAAAAATCACTAGATGGTCCAAGCGGTCCAGAAGAAGACTTTACCGATTTGCATGCATGGACCGAGGTGTATATTCCGGGTGCAGGTTGGATAGGGCTTGATCCTACCTCGGGTTTATTTGCTGGTGAAGGTCATATTCCATTGGCGTGTACGCCAGAGCCAAGCTCGGCAGCGCCGGTAACCGGCGGTATAGACGACTGTAAATCTGAGTTTAGCTTTTATAATAAAGTAACGCGTGTACACGAAGACCCACGTGTTACTAAGCCGTATTCTGAGGCGCAGTGGGCGGCAATTAACCGCTTAGGTCAGCACGTTGACAATGTTTACAATGAAGAAAACATACATTTAACTATGGGTGGCGAGCCTACGTTTATTTCTATTGACGATATGGAACATTCTCAGTGGAATACTGATGCCGATGGTAAAGAAAAAAGAATATTAGCTCAAAATTTATTTGTAGAAATGAATAAAGTATACACAAAAGGTGGCTTTACTCATTACGGACAAGGTAAATGGTATCCGGGTGAGCCATTACCACGTTGGCAATATGCGTGCTATTGGCGCAAAGACGGCGAGCCTTTATGGCAAGATGCTGCACTATTAGCCGATCCTAATAAAGATTATAAATTTGATCATACCGATACTAAAAAGTTTGCTGATAAACTGTGTGACTCACTTGGTCTTGAAACCAAGGCACTTACTACGGCTTATGAAGATATTTTATATCACATGTGGCAAGAAGCTTCATTACCTACCGAAATAAAGCCTGATCAACCAGAACTTCTTCATGCAATGAGCCGAAAAGGCTTTTTAGCTAAAATGGATAAAGGCATAGAAAAGCCTGTTGGCTATGTTCTACCTTTAAAATGGAACGATAGTAAAAACTGTTGGCAGTCGTGTACGTGGGAGTTTAAACGGGGTCATTGTTTTTTATTGCCGGGTGAATCACCACTTGGTTATCGCCTACCTTTAGACAGCCTTGAGTGGAGCGGCAATATTATTGACCGCGACCCGTTTGATATTCCAGAAAATTTTACCAAAGCTAAAAAGCTTAAAAAGGGCTTTATTGGTAAAGAAATGGTTAAAACTGCGCTTGTAATGGAAGTGAGAGAGGGGCGTTTATATATATTTATGCCACCAACAAGTCATTTTGAACATTACATGGGTTTAATAAGTAGTATAGAGAGTGTAGCAAAAGAACTTAAAATGCCGCTTGTTATTGAAGGCTATAGCCCACCTAAAGATAGCCGCGTAGAAAAATACGCTGTAACGCCAGATCCAGGTGTTATTGAAGTAAACATTCATCCTTCAACATCGTGGGATCAATTAGTCAGTCGAACTACAACGTTATACGGTTTAGCAAAAGAATGCCGATTAGGTACTGATAAGTTTATGGCAGATGGTCGCCATACTGGTACTGGTGGTGGTAACCACGTAACGCTTGGTGGCGAAACACCTGAGCAAAGCCCATTTTTACGCAGACCTGATATTTTAAGAAGTTTTATTACCTATTGGCAGCATCATCCTGGTTTGTCGTATTTATTTTCGGGGCTTTTTATTGGTCCTACAAGCCAAGCGCCGCGAGTGGATGAAGCCCGTGATGAAGTTTTATACGAGCTAGAAATTGCCTTTTCGCATATGCCCGAAGGTGAGGTGCCTGAACCTTGGTTAGTTGATAGGTTACTGCGTAATTTATTAGTGGATTTAACGGGTAATACACACAGAGCAGAATTTTGTATTGATAAGCTCTATTCACCCGACTCAGCCACAGGTCGTTTAGGGATTGTAGAATTTAGAGGCTTTGAAATGCCTCCACATTCACAAATGAGTTTAGTGCAAATGCTACTGTTGCGTACTTTACTTGCTTGGTTTTGGAAAAAACCTTACCACAAGCCATTAATACGTTGGGGTACAGAGTTACACGACAAGTTTTTATTACCACAATATGTAGAAAACGATTTAGCTGAAGTAAGCCGCGATTTACAACAAGCAGGTTTTCAATTTCAGTTAAGTTGGTTAAATCCATTTTTTGAATTTAGGTTTCCGGTATGTGGAACGCGAGAACTTGATAACGTTACACTTGAGCTTAGAACCGCAATCGAGCCTTGGCATGTACTAGGCGAAGAGGCAAGTGCGTCGGGTACGGCGCGCTATGTAGATTCGTCATTAGAAAGAGTGCAAATAAAAGTACAAGGAACAATGAGCGATCGCTATGTTGTAACGTGTAATGGTCGAAGAGTGCCGCTTAAACCGGTTAAAGGTAAAGCAAAAGATGAAATGGTCGCGGGTATACGATACAGAGCTTGGCAACCACCTACAGCGCTTCACCCAACTATTGGCGTACATGCTCCATTAGTTTTTGATTTAATCGATACGTGGGAAGGTCGTTCAGTTGGAGGCTTTGTATATCATGTGAGCCATGCTGGGGGTCGTAATCCTGAAACGCTACCGGTTAATGCATTTGAAGCTGAAGGGCGCAGAGTTGCAAGATTTTGGGAGCATGGGCATACACCATCGTTACTTGCATCAGCAGAACCAAGCTGGAGCCCATCGGCGGTTACGCATAGTTTTCAATCGGCGCAAAGCGCAAGTGAATACGTGGTACCTGATGAAGAAAGTAGTAATCCTGATTATCCAAATACCTTGGATTTACGCAGGCAGCCTAACTTTAAATAATAATTGATAGTTGTGTCATTCCACTTTGAAATTATTTAAAGTGGAATGACTAAATATTTTTAAAGCATCATTATGAACACGGCTATTTACTATAAATTGGAGCGCTTTCAGCTTGTATATTAACAATAACGCGATGCCGGAATTGCCTGAGTGGTTGTCTTTATACCTTGATAAATCACATGGACATGATGAACTAGCAAACCACAGTGGTTTAAACCCAGACCATTGGGATACTTTATTTAAGCGTTTAGCTAGTCTAACAGCAGATGATGTTAGTAGCCGCGCTACAGAAATAAGCCAATTGCTACAAAATGGCAATATTAAAAATGAAAGCAATAAGCAGTGGCACTTCGACCCGTTGCCATTTATGTTATCTAAAGCTGATTGGGCGTTGCTCGAAGAGGGAATAAAACAGAGAACCCTTTTATTAAATAAAATTCAGCAAGATATTTACGGTGACCAAACATTATTAGTTGATGGTCATATTCCTGCAAAGCAGCTTTTTCAAGACCCTAATTACTTACGCGAAGGTTTTAGCTTACCTAGTAACGAATTAACACTATTTTTTACTGCATTAGATGTTTACCGCACGCCAACAGGCGAATTTAAAGTATTAAGCGATCATTGTCAGTGCCCGTTAGGCTTAGGGCTATTAATTAAAAGCCGTATTATTGCAAGGCGTGTAATGGCTGAAGAATTTGCCGAATGTAATGTTCAGCAAATTAAAGAATTTTTAAACCTATTCCAAGAGGGTATTAATGAATATACCCACTATATGGATGACCCACGAATTGTAATTCTAACCCAAGGAATTGATGACCCTAACTACAACGAGCATGCATTCCTATCTACCTACTTTGGCTACACATTAGTACAAAGCGCCGACTTAACCGTACGTGGTGGTGACGTTTGTTTAAAATCGTTACAAGGCTTGGGTAAAATTAATGTCATTTTACGCTGGGTTTCTGATCGTTGTATTGACTCTTTAGAGCAAACTGAATATTCACTTCATGGTATTCCGGGCTTATTACAATCGGTACGACAAGGGTCGGTTAAGGTTTTAAACCCGTTTGGTAGCGGTGTGCTCTCGTCACCTTCAATAAAGTGCAACTTAGAAAAGTTATCGCAGCAAATTTTAAAACAACCGCTGTTATTAGGTGAGCCAAATTATTTAAGTGTAAAAGAAGCGCAAGCCGTTGATTGGAATAACCTCGAACTACTATCTGCTATAGACCCTACACTCAAGTTAGATGGAGTGTTAGACGAGCAAGAAATAAAGCTACTTATCAGCAAAGAACCCGATAATTACTTTTTCCAAGAAAAACCTTCTTTTAGCAGTGCACCATTTTGGCATGATGGGCAATTAATCTCCAAGCCAGTGGTGTTTAGATGCTATGCATTAACCACAGAAAATGGCGTAGAAGTACTTCCTTCAGCACTGTGTTTTTCGAACGAAAAAAGTAACAACCCGAGAATATCTGGTTGGATCAAAGATACATGGATAAATACAGCCGATAGAGTTGATTTAGGCGAGCATAATCCACCGGTGCCAATTAGAAAAAGAATGGATGTAACGCTACTCGAAGGGGTTATTTCGAGCCGTACGGCTGAGCACCTTTTTTGGTTGGGTCGATACTTAGAACGCTGCGAAAACACCATACGTATTTTGCGTATTTTTATAGACAAGTACACCGAGTTTTCTGTTTACCCAGATTCAATACGAAAAAGTATAGTTGCACGGCTTTCTAATGCCATTAGGTCGCAGTATATTGTTTATCCCTATATAGAACCTGATTTAAAACTAGATGGCATTGATGTAAATCTGTCTAAAGAAACTGCTTTTCAACTCCTTGCAGACGAGCAATGCGCTGGCAGTATTATTAATACATTAAAGTACATTGCAAATGCGTCGGTGCAAATTCAAGAATTACTATCTCATGATAGCCGCCGAATAATTGATGATATTAATGAGCAAATTAAAGTATTTAAAAATGTAAATATTAATATTCCAACGCGTGCAATGCAAAGCAGCCTAGATAGAGTTATAGGCTCAATTATGGCTTTTAATGGCTCGATTACAGATTGTATGCCAAATAGTAACGGCTGGTTTTTACTCGAAATGGGCAGAAGAGTAGAGCGTAGCTTACAAATAACATCACTAAGTGCGGCTTTATTAACCAAAGAGTTAGACGAGCCCGAAGAGCTTGGCTTACTTGAAGCAGTGCTAAGTTGCCAAGTTAGTTTAGTTACGCATAAGCGCCGATACAGAATGTATCAAACCATTGGTACAGGGCTTGAGCTATTACTTTTAGATGCTGAATACCCACGTTCTTTATTATTTCAGTTAGAGGAAATTAATAAGTTGTGTAAGCATTTACCCACAAAACGCAGACAAGGCGTAATTGCGGCACACGAAAAAGCAATTTTACTGTCTAAAACAAGTTGTTATGTAACTGAGAAAGATTACCTACAAAAAAGTGAAAATGGACAACGTAACCAGTTAATCGAATTTAACCATAATACGCGTATGAACTTAGATACATTTTGTGATGTATTATTACTACAGTATTTTTCTCATACCCAAACGGCAAATAAATTGAACTGGACTAATATTGAGCAAGCTCAATCGTGAAATATAAAATAAAGCACTCGACTACATACAACTATTCAGACTTTGTTAGTTTGTGTCAAAACCAAGCGCGATTAACGCCAAAAACGAATCGCGGGCAAATATGCCACAGTAGCCGTGTAGAAATTGAACCTACACCGACTTACTTACAAACATTTACTGATTATTTTAATAATCAGGTAACAGCGTTTGAAATAGCAATACAGCATAAAAAACTTAAAGTAACGATGATCAGCGAGGTAGAACTGTTAGTCGGCGCTAATAGCAATTTAGAGAGTGTTGATATTGCTTGGCGAAAAGTACGTGATTTATTGGTTAAACCAAATACAGCGGAATTATTAAAAACGTCTGAATTTGTATTACCTTCACAACTTATTCCAATAGATAAAGGAATTAAGGAATACGCATTAATTTCGTTTGATGCACACAAAAATATAATTTCTGCATGTAAAGATTTAATGGCACGGATTTTTCATGAATTTCATTATGATCCTGGTTTTACAACAATTAGTACGCCTTTGAGCACTGTTTTTGCACAAAAAAGGGGCGTTTGCCAAGACTTTGCACACTTTGCGCTTGCATGCTTACGCAGCGTGGGGTTAGCAGGTCGATACGTAAGTGGGTACATAGAAACCATGCCGCCAGAAGGCGAAGAAAAGCTAGAAGGTGCAGATGCAACTCATGCATGGTTTGCGGTATTTGTGCCAAACTTTGGTTGGGTTGATTTTGATCCAACAAATAATGTTTTACCACGCGATCAGCATATTACTCTAGCCGTAGGGCGAGACTTTTCTGACGTAACTCCTTTAAAAGGAGTGGTATTTGGTGGCGGTAGTCAATTGCTTGATGTAGCGGTTGATATGATTCGAATGGAATAGCAGTTTAACTACGTCATATATGATGATGGATAAGGTGAAAGAGTGTATGAAAATTGATTGGAAAGCGTACCAAACAAAAGGTTTCTTTGATGAATTAATTGATGCACAAGGAAACGTTAGATCGCATGGAACACAATTAGCACAATTTTTTGCTAATTTATCAGCAGAAGAATTAGTAAAAGCCAGAGCGGTTGCTGATTTAGCTATTAAAGAAATGGGTATTACTTTCACGGTTTACAACGAAGGTAATATGATTGATAGAGCCTGGCCGTTTGATATTATCCCTCGAACTATTGGTAAAAAAGAATGGCAAAGCGTAGAGGTTGGTTTAAAGCAACGTGTTGAAGCGCTTAACCTTTTTATAGATGATTTATACCACGACCAAAAAATAATAAAAGATGGTGTTTTTCCAAAAGGATTACTAGAAAAATCAGTAAACTTTCGCCAGCAATGCGTGGGAATAAACCCGCCAAATAAAATATGGGCGCATATTTGTGGCTCAGATTTAGTACGCGATGGCAGCGGTACAATGTATGTGCTTGAGGATAACCTGCGTGTTCCTTCTGGTGTATCTTATATGCTTGAAAATCGCTCTGTAATGAAGCGTGTATTCCCTGAATTATTTGAGCAAGTGTCGATTTTACCTGTTGATGATTACCCTTCACAATTATTTGATATGCTAGCGGCAATGTCGCCTCGTCCACAAGATAAACCAGAAGTCGTGGTACTTACTCCTGGGGTGTTTAACTCCGCTTATTTTGAGCATTGTTACCTTGCCCAAGAAATGGGTTGCGAACTGGTAGAAGGGCGCGATTTAGTTGTTGAAAAAGATGACTGTGTATACATGAGAACAATCACAGGGCTACAACGAGTTGATGTTATTTATCGTCGTATAGATGATTTATTTTTAGACCCAGAAGCCTTTTTACCAGAATCCCAACTTGGCGTTCCTGGATTAATGCGTGCTTGGTCTAAAGGTAATGTGGCTTTAGTTAATGCACCAGGCGCAGGTGTTGCTGATGACAAAGTAGTTTACGCCTATGTACCTGAGATGATTAAGTACTACTTAGGCGAGGAAGCTAAACTTGCTAATGTCCCAACGTTCAAATGTTTAGACCCGAAAGAATGCGACCATGTGATTAAAAATATCGATAAGCTTGTTGTTAAACCAGCAAATGAATCTGGCGGATATGGATTATTAATTGGTCCTAAATCGACTAAAAAAGAACAAGAAGCGTGTATTGCTCAAATTAAAGCGGACCCACGAAACTGGGTAGCTCAACCAACATTAGATTTATCAACAGTACCAACATTTGATGGTAATAAACCAGATGGTCGACATACCGATTTAAGACCGTTTATTTTATCATCAGGTAAAGATACGCAAGTTACCACTGGTGGATTAACGCGTGTTGCTATGGTTAAAGGCTCTTTGGTGGTTAATTCATCACAAGGTGGTGGCAGTAAAGATACTTGGATTGTTGACGAAGAGGCTAAATAATATGTTATCAAGAGTAGGCGAAACTTTATATTGGGTATCTCGATACATTGAGCGTGCGGAAAATGTGGCTCGTTTAATCAACGTTAACAATTTACTGATGATGGACTTACCCAAAGGCGTATGTACCGGCTGGGAGCCATTAATTGATATTATTGGTGTGCGTAAAGCGTATTCAGAAAACCATACAGATTTTACTGAACAAAAAGCATTAAGGTATTTACTTGTTGGTAGTGATAATAGCTCGTCAATTTTAAACTCTATTACCTCTGCACGAGAAAGCGCGCGTACAATCCGCGATGTAATTCCGCGAGATGTGTGGGAAGAAATTAACTCTCTTTATTATTATGTAAAAGATAATCAAAAAGAAGGGATAACAAAGCGCGGACGTTTTGATTATTTAAAAAAGATTATAGATTCAGCCCATCAAATATTTGGGGCGTTAGATGCTACTATTAATCACGACCAAGGTTATGTTTTTATTCGTTTTGGCTCAATTATAGAGCGCGCAGATATGACATCGCGAATTTTAGATATTCGCTCTGCTACGTTAATTACTAATGAAGAAGAAGTGAAGCCGTTTGATAATATTCAGTGGATCAGTTTACTGCGCTCTTTAAGTGCTTATCAAATGTATCGCCAAGAAATGGGCGTTAGAGTACAGCGTGCAGATGTAATAGAATTTGTGATGCACAGCAAAGTATTCCCACGATCTATTTTATTTTGTATGAATGAATTAAAAGCATTGGTTTTACCTTTGCCAAACTCAACAGAAATTATTAAATCAATTGATGATGCAATTGTTGAGTTAGAAAATAAAGACGTACGAGTACTTAAAAATGGTCTGTTGCATGACTTTATCGATGAAATACAAATAGACTTAGCCGGAATACATAATGGATTAGCTGAGACGTATTTTTTAAAACAAGCAGAATAATAAAAACTGTATATTGTGAAATGACTGCTTAGTTTTGAGCGGTCATTTTTTTGCTTAAATTTATTTATAATAATTTTAAAACCTGCATAATTAATCACTACTTCCTCATC
Organism: Pseudoalteromonas sp. SWYJZ19; assembly: GCF_015864375.1. Taxonomy (NCBI): domain Bacteria; kingdom Pseudomonadati; phylum Pseudomonadota; class Gammaproteobacteria; order Alteromonadales; family Pseudoalteromonadaceae; genus Pseudoalteromonas; species Pseudoalteromonas sp. SWYJZ19. Next base: position 389,112 of record NZ_JADYXI010000001.1, on the reverse strand, counting down.
CGTTGGTATCGCAATGAAAATCATCTCGACTAATATCTCTAAAATTAAAACTCTTATTCATAATGATAAAGAGGTGAGAACAGGAATATTCAAAACCCCAACTAACGAACCTGTAGTGATTGAAAAGCTAAACATTATAGGTGACGAGCAAGCTGATTTAGTTAATCACGGCGGGGTAGATAAAGCGGTATATGCTTTTTCTCACAATCATTATGAGTATTGGAAACAAACCCTCGAGAATGATGATTTGGCAGTAGGTGCCTTTGGCGAAAACTTCACGATTTCTGACCTTGATGAAGCGAATATACACATAGGTGACCATATTCGAATTGGTACTGCACTGCTTGAAGTAAGCCAGCCTCGTGTACCCTGTTTTAAACTCGCTATCGCCCTTAATAATAAAAACAGTCTTAAACTGTTTACGCAGCATTACTGCACTGGCGTTTATTTTAGGGTACTAGAGCAAGGCGTTGCAAAAACGGGTGATAGTGTTGTTATCGAGAAGAAAGCCTCGCACGACATATCAGTTAAAAAACTGTTCCAGGCATTTTTTGATAAAAAATACGTAGGTTATGAAGACATACTTTTAGAAGCATTAACTTTGCCAGAGCTTGCTGTAGAGTGGCAAGAAAAGCTAAAGAAGAAGCTTGCTATTAAAAGTGAATAAAGCAGTTTAAAACTGTTTTATTCCCGCGCTATCACTCTTTAAAAAGTGTTGCTGCAACCTATTTATTAAACTTTGAAGAACAGGTCCTGTTGATTGGCTTCTTGAAACAACGCATCCCACAGGAGTAAGCCAACCGCCTTGTTCATGAGTAACGGGTAGCGTTACCACTTCAGCTTGGTTTATATACCTCTTAATAGCAAACTCGGGTACAAGCGCCCAACCAATACCCTGAACTACTAAGTCGATAAGGGTTTGATGTGTATTTGCGTACCAAATTCTAGAGCTAATTGCGTAGCTAAACCATAACTCTTTTTGGCTAAGGCTGCGATGAACACATTGCCTATGGGCTTTTAAATCATTGCTTGTTACAGCCTTTAGCTTTGCAAGCGGGTGTTCTGGTGATGAAATCGTTAAAAATCGAGCTTGACCTAATAGAAAAAAATCCATATCAACTTTTAGTTCCCCATCACTATAAATGATACCTACTTGTGCTTTTCCTATTTTTACTAAGTTTTCTACATCGTCAGTTGTTGTCGATATTATTTCGAAATTAGTAATCGGGAACTGATCAGCAAGTGGGGCAATCACTTTTAAAATATCTTGATTATTTAGGCTTTCATCAATAGCTATAATTACCTCATGCTCATAATTTTTTGCTAATGCATCCACTTTTTGGTCAAAATACTTTTGCTGATGAAGTATAGAGTATGCGACAGGTAACAATGCCTTACCACTGATCGTTAAGCTGGGTATATTTTTATTACGCGTAAACAATGTTTGATTAATCGCTATTTCAAGATTAGAAATAGCTTGGCTAATTCCCGATTGTGCACGGTTAAGCTTTCGGGCTGTTGCCGAAAAAGATCCTGTTTCTACCACGGTTACAAAAATTTTTAGTTGCTCAAAACTATACATATCATTCAACTTAAAGGTGAGTACTTATTTGCTCATCTTATCACTAAAGGTGATGGCTACTAACTTTGCAAATAATTAAATTATGTCACTATTATTTTCTTTAATTATTTGGCGTAAAAGGGGTTAATTATGGATGCAAAAATGGGGTCGCTAGAGAGGATGTTTCAGGCAGTTTTGTTTGAGATTTTAGCCGTGTCATTATCAATTTTAGGTTTAGCACTATTTACAGATCATGCAATAGGGGCTTTATCGGGCACTATGGTAATTGTTGCCACAATTGCTATGTGTTGGAACTTTATTTTCAACTGGTGTTTTGACAAAGTAGCTACTGGTGCAAAAGAGCAACGTTCTGTATTATTCCGTATTTTTCACGTGCTTTTATTTCAAGGCGGGTTACTTGTTTTTACTATTCCCGTGATGGCAATCATTTTAAAAGTAGGCTTATGGGAAGCATTAATAATGGATATTGGCGTAACTTTTTTTATAACCCTTTACGCTTTTACTTTTAACCTAGTGTACGACCACACACGAGCCTATATTTTTCATTCAAAAAATGCTGCATGTTAATACACTTTTTAAATATGGGATGACTTAACAAAGTTTTGTATTTAGCTGCTGGTGTATTTGCCAATGCACCAGCACTTTTAGAGGCGTAATATTACCCAAGTTTGCTTTATAGTGGCAAAAAACTAATAAAGGATCTTTTTATTAAAAGTGAATAAAGCTAAATATCAACTGTTATTTATAGAGGAGCTAGTAAAAAAGATAAAATCTGCTATACCTAAGGTTATAAATACTATAATTATTATAGTGTTATTTAAAAATTTTTGGGTTAGTAGCTAAAATAGGTGTCGTATATGAATATCTCAAGAAAACTGATGCTTATTGTAATATTAACTGCAGCAGAGATAAGTATTACTGTCTACTCAGCTTTTGAAATAGCTAAAGGAGCTAAGTTTCACCAACTTAACTTTCTTCATTTAAAGTATACACATCAACTTACCAAGTCAGTTAAAAAAATAGAAAATTATATCCCCATAGATATAAATACCATTGAGTCGGATATATTGTTAATTAGGCAGCAACCGATTGAATGTATTGAACAAATAAACCCGTTAAATTATGCTGTTATGAAAGTTATTAACACAGATCATACATTAACAATCTGTGAAAACGATATTGAAATTGCTGATAAAGCCTTATTGTCAGTTAATCAGTATAAAAAGGGGGAACTTAGTAGAGACGCTTTTTTACTAAATCTTAATACTTCGCTAAGTGGCTTTAATAAAAACACGGAGCTGTTTGAGGAACCAATTAGAAAAACAGTATCGTTTATACTAATGACGTTAATTCCACTTGTTATAATCATATCTTTTTTTAATATTCTTTTTATAAGTTATCTTTCTCGCACAATATCGAGCTCTATTCGAAATCTTACTCTACTTTTATCAAGTAAGCCCGAAAGCAATATTAATCTAGACGATGAACTTGATATAAAAACGTCGGGTGAATTAAAAGCACTCGTTATCGCGGCTAGACAGCGAATTAAAAATGATCTTTTAAATATTGAAAACAGTATTGAACTCAAAGAGATTATAAACAGCCAGACAGCTTCCCTGCAGCAAGCAAATGATGAGCTTGCCCAGTTTGCTTATCGGGCTTCCCATGACCTGAAGTCACCGCTGTCAGGGGCTAAATCCCTAGCGCATTTTGTTATCGAAGATATAAAAGCGGGAGACACAGAGGAGGCAAGCCGAAATGCACTGGTTATTTATCAACAAATGGAAAAGTTAGAAACACTTGTTGTTGATATTTTATTGTTAGCCAAAGCTGAAATTGGCAATGAAGATAAAGATGTAATTGACTTTAATCAGTTAATTATTGATATGAAAGAACGACTGTCTTGGCTCATGAAAGATAATCCTTGTACGCTCGAAACAACAATTAATCTATCAGTACCTATAAGGTCGGAAAAAGCGCGTTTTGCTCAAATTATTGAAAATTTGATATCAAATGGGTTGAAGTATTACGACAGAAATAAAGACTCGCCTTATGTCCGCTGTGATATTTTTAATGAGCAAGAGACGTTTTTTATTACTGTTACAGATAACGGAATGGGAATACCACAAAAGCATCAAAGTGAAGTGTTTGATATGTTTAAGCGATTTCATGCACAGACAAGTACGGGGTCTGGTTTAGGGATGGCGCTGGTTAAAAAACATATTGAGTATTTAAATGGTGAAGTATCACTGCAAAGCTCTGATGAAGGTACGACGTTTAAAATAATAATACCAATGGATAAGCTAACATGACAAAAATTAAACCCCCTATATTAATTGTCGATGACAATGAAGTTGACCGGTATATTCTTAAAAGATTAATTAAAGAGGCTGAACTAGATCTTACAATTTTTGAAAAAAAAGATGGTCAGGAAGCATTAGAATTTCTAGAAAATTATGAAGCTAACAGAAAAGAGTACCCTGATGGATTTCCTCCAATACTCATATTTTTGGACATCAATATGCCAAGAGTCAATGGTATTCAGTTTTTAGAAGAGTTTTCTAAACTGAGGAAGATGATAGAAATCAGCTCGTGTGTGGTTATGATGTTTAGCTCATCAGAAAGAGAAGAAGAAAAAAAGATTATAATGTCACACGATTTTGTTAAAGGTTACCTTGTAAAAGGAAGTTTTCAGGCAGCAGAGTTAAAAGAAAAAGTATTGGCTGTCATCGGTCAGCATTTGAAAAAACACAGCTGATTTGCATGTGTTTTAAGTTTTAATCCGCTAGGCTGTGCCAATTGGAGATCCTTTAGTTTGAGTATGTGACACAAACCAAAGGTTTTTAGCTTAAGGTTACACAGATGTTTGATTTAAGCTTCAATTTTACAAAGGCTCAAAATAACCTTTTTATTAAAGGCTTATTTTTTTACTATAGTCATCGAGCAGCAAATTAATTTCGTTTACAGGCATAGGCTTTGAGAAGAGAAAACCTTGCAGGTAGTCTATATTTAATTTTTTACACAGCTGATGCTGGGTTTCAGTTTCGATTCCTTCAGCTACCACAGAAAAATCTAGTTTCTTCAGCATTAAAGATAAGCTCTCGATTATTTTTAATCGCTTATTATTTTCTCCACCTAACGATTGCATGCTTTTGTCTAATTTTACTATATCAATAGGGTAGGAAATAAGGTGAGATATGGATGAATAACCCATACCAAAATCGTCCAAAGCAATTCTAAACCCTTTATTAGACAAAGAAGTTAATATCTCAATCACTTCTTTACTGTTTTCCATAAAAGCTGTTTCTGTTATTTCGAGAATAATACTACTGGTTTTTAAATTGTATTTTTCGACCGTCTCTAATAGATACGTTTGTAAAACTTCTCTTTGCAGCTGTATCGGTGAAATATTAATAGATAGAGTTAACGGCGTTTGATAGTCTTTCTGCCACAAAGATAACTGCTTTAAAGCGCTCGCAATTATCCATTTTCCAAGGGGGGCTATTAATCGGCACTCTTCAGCAATAGGAATAAACTCATCGGGGGTATAATTAACGGTTGTATCTGGCCAACGGATCAGGGCTTCGACACCTGTCATTATTTGTGTTTTTGAACAATAAACAGGTTGATAAAATAGCCTAAAGTTTTTTTCCTCTATATGCTCTTTTATACTATTTTGAATATCTACCCGACGACTAAATTCATATTGATATTGCTCTTTGTAAAAGCTTATTCTACTTTTACCACTTTGCTTTGAGCGGTACATTGCAATATCAGCACATTTTAGCAGTTCATGAGATTCAGTAGCATCATTTGGGTATATGGCGCTTCCAATGCTAACACTGCAATTTAAAGTTCTACCTTCATGTAAAAAGGGTTTAGAAACTTCAGCTAAAATTCTATTTGCTATCATACCTATTTGATTAATGTTGCAAATCCCACCTATTATAACTGCAAATTCATCGCCTCCTAAGCGTGCAAATCCTTCGTTTTGCCTCAGGCAACTATGAATCCTTTCTACTGTTTGTATTAAAATTTCGTCGCCGACACTATGCCCAAGCGTATCATTAATATTTTTGAAGTTATCTAAATCTAAAGCAAGTAACGCCACGCAGTTTTTAGCACGTTTATTGTTAGCTATCATTACTTTTAGTATTTCTTCAAAATGATATCGATTAGACAAACCAGTAAGCTGATCCCTTTCTGCCATATGCTTTACAGCAAGATAACTGTTGTGCATACGTTGTTCTGCCTCGAAGCGTTTTTTGGCATATATAAGCGCTTTATTTAAACTATCCCTCGTTATATCACCTTTTGGTAAAAAGTCTTGAGCGCCGGCTTCTATACACTCAATAGCCAAAGCTGAGTTCTCTGAGGAACTAATCATGATAATTGCGGTGTTACCGAGTTTAGGCTTTGCACGCATTTCAATTAGCATTTCAATGCCATCTTCTTTAGGCATATTATAATCGAGTAGTATTATATCAAAGTGCGTGTCTTCAATGGCTTTCAAGCCCTCGGATACGCACGTTACCTCGGTAATGTCATGATGATGAGAGCCATCAGAAATAAGCATTTTTTTAATTAATTTGCGATCAACTAAGTCATCATCAACAATTAAAATATTCATAAGTTCCTTCTAAGAGCAGCATCTACATGATGCTCGTTTATAATTGATAATTTCATAGTTAAACTTTGGGCCAATAAATAGTGAATGTACTGCCAAGTTCCCCATCGGAGGCTACTTCAATTTTGCCCCCATAATTAATAATGAGCTTATTGGCAATACAGAGTCCAATGCCGCTCCCTTCAACATCATCTCGAGATTGCAATGTCTGAAATAACTTAAATATGAGTGAAAAATATTTAGGGTCAATTCCAGGGCCATTATCTGTTATCTCAATAATGTAATATTGATTAGAGGGGATAAGTGAAATATCGATAACCGGGTGCTCTTTATTGTTATGTTTTATTGCATTACTAATAAGATTTTGAAAAACAGTTTTAAAAGGAATCAGCGGTATATCGAGTACTTCGTTATTGGCGTGTATATCAACAGTGACAGTTTTTGGAACTTCTAAAATTTGTTCTATATCTTGGTAAATACTTTCTAAAGATATGCTTGCACGCGTTGAATCACAGCTATTTATTCTCGAGTAGCTTAGTAAATCTTCTAGCAGTACTTGCATTCTATTAGCCCGGCTGAGCACAAGCTGAAAGTTTTCTAGGTGCTCTTGAGGGAGTAAATCTTTACAGTCATCATAAATCCACTCTAATAAACGTTTTATAGCATTTAATGGTGACTTGAGATCGTGTGAAGCAATGCTGATAAATTCATCAAGTTCATCGCTCACTTTTTGTAATTTTTTAATTAGGCGATCTTTTTCAGTTTCGTCTTCTTTTTTTAGCTCACAAATTGTTGAGTGAAACTTAGCACTGTTTAATTTTTCTAATAATTCTTTTTGTTGGACTAACTGATTTACAAAGTTTTTTTGTAAACTATTTAAGATTAACTTTTCTTTTTCGGTAAGTCGCGAATTACTTGGTCGGTCAAATATAAACCACCCAAATTTAAGGTTTGAGGGCAAAATAATAGGTGATACCACTCTAAATATTTTAGGATCATGTTCGATAATCGATTCATTAAAAACGTCATCAGATAGTTGCTCTTTAGCGACTGTTATTTTTGAACCTGATTTATATAGCTCAACGGAACGTTCAGGGAGGTTAGCAACAATAGAAAATGCGGTGGCATCAAAAATAGTTAAAATTAGCTCAGCAAAGCTTTTTAAGCTTGTTTGAATACCATTATCAACAGGCGTAATTAATTGCTGTTCATCAATTAATGATACATCTGCGATATAACTCTCTACATTGGGCATTCAAAATCCTACAACACTATTAAATAAATACGCCTCAACAAAATGAGATGTAACAAATGATTAACTTATTGTAGTTGATTATTTTGGATGCGTTGAATAATTTGCATTATAAATTGACTCCACATAAGAGCCTTACCTTATTGTAGTCAGTAGGTTATAAATCTATTTTTAAATACAGAGAAGGCTTAAGCTAGGCGAGCAACTTATAACTGAGTAAATAAGCACTAAGCGGGGTGGTGTTCTTATCAAAACCAATAAGAACAGCACTTTTAATCGCTCATTTGTACTATTGTTTGCGCTACGCTAAATAAGGTTTTATGCGTATCCATTGCTTGTTTTTGTAGCTGTTTATGGGCTTGCTCTTCAGTGAGCTTTAACTGCTCAATAAGTATGTACTTGGCTTGGTGAATGACCTTTTGCTCACTAATTACTTTTTTAGCGTCAAGTAACGCTTGGTTTATTTGTTTTATATGTTGGCTTTGCTCAATAATTAAATCGTACATACTTTTATTAGTATTGAGCTTATCGGCCGCTATGTTTTGGCCTACTTCTGGCTTTGGTTGCTTAATGGCTAATTGGCCAAAAGAAGGCGCTATGTGCTGCTCTGCCATATTGTTAAGTACCTGCTTATTTGTATTTAAACTACGTTGAGCACAGGCTATTTGCATTGCTGCGGTATCAATTAATTGATCTGCTATATTTTGTTCAATTTTGTGCATTATATCTATGCGCGTAGTGGTTACTTCGTACCATACTTCGCTCAGTTGTGAGAGCGGTTGAGCATTCTCGTCATCGAGTTTTTGCAGTAAACTTCTAAGTTGCTCCACCTGATTATTAACCTGATGCGTTGTTAGTGTGGCAAAGCATTTTAAAAGGTGCTCATCGGCGTATTCATTAAAAAATTCAAAGCTGTGGTTTTGTTCTTGTACAAAGTGCGCGAGCTGCTGTTTTTGCTCAGTGGTAAATTTACTTGCTGCAAATGCTTGTGCACCACAGGCACGCTCTTGTCCTGCGTACTCTTTACCTTGCATAAAATTGAAAAATGCGACTAACAAACGCGTTATTTTAGGATCGCTTGCGCCATCTGCTGCCTCTAAAATAATATTGAGTAAACTAGCAATTAACTGCGTGAACGACTGCGTAGCATGTACTGCACTAATGTTTTGTTGTGCTATTTGCTTGCGCAATACCGGTAATGCATCGAGTGCTTGTAAGCTGTAGGTAATTAAATTAAATAACCGAGTATGGCCCGTATCGGCGTTGTCGTTTATAAATGTTTGTTTAAGAGAATCATAAAATGCAGTTTGTGCGCTGTTGCTTAAAGGGATTTGTTCTTGTAATTGGGTTTTAAATCGCTCTCGATTTGAGGCCAAAAATATATTACTCATTGCGCGTTCTTTTTGTAACTGATGTACAAAATCGCCTAACTTAGTGAGCGAGGAACAACTGTTTTGTAATTGCTTTAGCGCGTGTATTTCTTGATATTTAGCCGCTAATAAAAACTGTTTTGTGAGAGGATTGTTTGTCGCCATTGATATTATTCCACACTTTTTTGTTTTTAAAGTGCAACCACTGTTCCAATCATTAATAAATTTCATCATTGAATTTAAAATCAAGCTAATACAATTGCTTAAAGTGTTATTTTTGTTTGTCACTGTGTTTCTATAATTTAACTTACCATTACTTTTAACTTATTTGGTGCATTAAAGCATGTTATTGCACACAACTTGAACCTAAATTAAAAACAAAAAAAGCGCCTACTCCTGGGGAGGTAGTAAGCGCGAAAAGTGCATTATTCATTTTGTATCATGCGTTAACATTCATACTGTTTAATAACTCAGGGCTAATTGCCATTTTATGATTTATCACTTCACCAATCATAATTAGGGTAGGGCCTTGAAGGTTGTGTTTAGCATGCTCATTTACTATCAGTTCAAGCGTACTGGTAATTACCTTTTGCTTAGTAGTAGTGGCATTTTCGATTAGTGCAATGGGTGTATTACTTGGCCAGCCCACTGATTGTAAACCGTTGCTTAGCGTTTGTAAGCGCGAAAGCCCCATATAAACCACTAAAGTGGGGTTGTTGTTTCCAGGCATAAACGCGTAATTTTTCCAATGAGGCTGCTTGTTAGGATCGGCAAACTGCGCCGTTAAAAACGTAACACTGCGCGCTACGTCTCTTGCTGTAAGCGGAATACCCGTATAAGCGGAAGTAGCACAAGCCGTTGTAACACCTGGCACAATAGCAAAATTAATATTATGCTTGGTAAGTGCATCAGCTTCTTCGTTAATACGTGCAAATATACTCGGATCGCCGCCTTTTAAACGCACTACGTTTAAGCCCTGTTGCGCGTATTTAACCAGTAGTTCGCAAATGTTAGCTTGGGTCATCGAATGCTTACCCGCACGTTTACCTACAAATACACGCTGCGCTTTTTTAGGCAGTGTTTTTAATAAATCATCGCTTACTAACCAATCGTATAAAACAACATCGGCGGTATTAATTAAACGCTGCGCTTTTACCGTAATTAGCTCTGCGTCTCCTGGGCCGGCACCAATTATATAAACGTTGCCGCTTTTAGCACTGCGATCATTTGAGCTTGTTAGCTTAGTAACAAGCTTATTTAGCCACACGTTTTCAATACCCGAAAAATAAGACAGTACACTCATAATATTCCCCTAAGCCACAGCTGTTGTAACTTTTGGTTCAGAGCTTATAAATACACTGCGGTCTTCAATTTTTGCATTAAAAACCGGTAGGTGTATTGCTTCTGCTTCTAAGCATTCACCTGTTTCTAGGCAAAAGTGCTGCTTATATAAAGGCGATGCGACCACTAATTTATTATCGATAGAGCCAATAATGCCACGCGATAATACATTGGCTTTGCCAATAGGGTCGTAATTGCTAATAGCAAACACAGCCGTTGGATTTTGCGGAATATAAAAAATAGCCACTTGCTGATTATTAACTAATGCGCATACGCCGCTATTAGCCACTAGGTTGTCGATTGTTCCAATATTATGCCAAGACATCAGCTTGCTCCTCTTCAACTTCCATTACTGGAATACGGTTTTGTGTATTACGTTGCTCACGTTTTTCGACTTCTGTAGCAGGGCGAATTTGGTTACGCTCTTGCACAAACAAAATGTTGTCGTCGGTTTCGGGGCTATTAACAAACTGGCGGAATCGTTTGGCTGCATCTGGGCTTTCAATTGCTTTTTTCCACTCACATGCATAGGTTTGTGTAATTAATTCCATTTGCGCTTCTAGCTCGTCGCAAATGCCTAAGCTGTCGTCAATGACTACGCTTTTAAGGTAGTCTAAACCGCCTTCAAGATTTTCCATCCATACCGACGTACGTTGTAATTTGTCAGCTGTTTTAATGTAAAACATAATCACGCGGTCAATGTATTTAATCAGTGTTGGCGTGTCTAAATCGGTCGCAAATAAATCAGCATGGCGAGGGCGCATACCGCCATTACCACACACGTATAAGTTCCAGCCGTTTTCGGTAGCTATAATGCCAATATCTTTACTTTGTGCTTCGGCGCATTCGCGGGTACAACCCGATACCGCCATTTTAAATTTATGCGGTGCACGTAATCCTTTGTAGCGGTTTTCAATTTCGATTGCGTGTCCAACGCTGTCTTGCACACCATAACGACACCACGTACTACCCACACACGATTTAACTGTTCTAAGAGACTTACCATAAGCATGACCGGTCTCAAATCCGGCTTCTATAAGTCGCTCCCAAATAACAGGAAGTTCTTCTAAGCGCGCACCAAATAAATCAATACGCTGACCACCCGTGACTTTGCAGTACAGGTTAAAGTCTTTGGCTACTTGTCCTATTACAATGAGTTTGTCGGGGGTTATTTCGCCGCCAGCAATACGCGGTACCACAGAGTACGAACCATCTTTTTGCATATTTGCTAGGTACGTATCGTTAGTGTCTTGCAGGCCAACATGGGCGGGTTCTAAAATGAAGTCGTTCCATGTTGAGGCTAAAATAGAGCCAATGGCAGGTTTACATATTTCACAGCCATGACCGCTGCCGTGTTTAGTTAGTAAGTCATCAAAGCTTTTAATGCTTTCTACTTTAACCATATGCAGTAGTTCTTGGCGTGAATACGCAAAGTGCTCACATACATGGTTGTTAACTTCAACTCCACGGCTTGCTAATTCGTTATCAACAACTGACTTTAATAACGCGGCACAACCGCCACAGCCGCTTGCTGCTTTAGTACATGATTTTACCGAGGCTAAATCGCATGAGCCGCCATCAATGGCACCTACAATGTCGCCTTTACTTACATTGTGACACGAACAAATAGTGGCTGTGTCGGGTAGGGCGCTGCCCGATAACGACGGCGCACCACCGCTGTCTGGCAAAATTAAGCACTCAGGATTTTCGGGTAAGTCCATGTCGTTAAGCATGTACTGTAATAAAGTATCGTAATCGCTGGTGTCGCCAACAAGTACAGCGCCCAGTAATTTATCGCCTTTTTCACTTAGTATGATTTTTTTATAACAGCCGCGAATAGCGTCTTGGTATATAAGCTCTTTACAGTCTGGTGTTTTTGCGTGAGCGTCGCCAATTGAGCCTACTTCTACGCCTAATAACTTAAGTTTTGTGCTCATATCAGCACCTAAAAACTCAAGCTCGCCACCACTTAATTGGCTCGCTGCAACGCGTGCCATGTTGTAACCTGGTGCAACTAAGCCAAATAGCTTTTTGTCCCACAGAGCACATTCGCCAATGGCTAAAATATCAGGATCTGATGTTTGGCATTGGTTATTAATAATAATACCGCCGCGTTCACCCAGTTCTAAATCAGCAATTTTACCGAGTTGGTCGTACGGGCGAATACCGGCAGAGAACAAAATTAGGTCTGTTTCTAAAAATGTTTCGTCTGAAAAATTTAATCTAAAGCGGCTCGTTTCACCTTTTACTATTTCGCTGGTCGCTTTTGATGTATGTACTGTTACGCCAAGTTTTTCTATTTTATTTTTTAGTAGCGTACCGCCTTGTCCATCAAGCTGAACAGCCATAAGTTGCGGGGCAAATTCAACTACGTGGGTATCAAGCCCTAGTTGCTTAATCGCGTTTGCGGCTTCAAGCCCCAACAAACCACCACCAATAACAACACCGCTTTTACTTACTGCAGCACTGGCTTTTATTTGTTCTAAATCCTCTAATGTGCGATACACCAAGCAATGGGGTTGGTCGTTACCTTTTATAGGCGGCACAAACGGAAACGAACCGGTTGCAAGTATAAGTTTGTCGTACGGGTATTGTTCACCCGTTAGCGTGGTAACTACCTTTGCAGTTCTATCAATGCCTTCAACCCACTGGCTTGTATGCACATTAATATTGAGTGTTTTGTAGTTGTCGTGGGTGGTAAGTGCTAAATCGGCAGCTGTTTTGCCATCAAATACACTTGATAAGTACACGCGATCGTATGCAAGATTTGCTTCTCCGCAAAGTACAGTAATGTCTGCGTTGGCATCGCTTTGGCGCATTTGCTCAACAAAGTGGTGTCCGACCATACCATTACCAATAATGAGTATTTTTTGCGAGGTTTGCATAGGGCATTCCTTAAAGTGACGGTTTAAATACAATTAACAAAAAAGCCCGCCACAAATACGCATTATGCATAACTGTGTGCGGGCTTCTTTGCCGATGGTTGCTAATAGCTAGTGTGCTCACAACCTAAATTTTTGCCGTAAGTAAAACGGGCTTGTTAATAGGATGTTTGCAAAAACACAGCCAGCTTTTTAAGTTGTTGTTTAAATAGTGTTTAATGCGTTTTTAGAGTGAGGATGAAACCTGTTTTGTTATATGTTGGTGCGCGCTGGGCACTAAGAGGGTGCAAGTATTGTCATCTATTGTCATTATTTTGTGCATTATCAGTCAATAAAACACCCATTATCATTTATTGTGTATTGAGTTAAATTTAACCCATAAAATACGCACACGAATTACGAGTAAAATGACTAACACAAACTCAATAGATGCTTCACCTTTTCACGAAGGCGAGCTGGCAATACAAGACAAACTCGGTAAACGAGAAATAATGGCAACATTTGGCAAACGTGCTGTGCGCTCATTTATGCCAGAGCAGCATCAAGCATTTTTTGAGCAGTTACCGTTTGTGGTTGCAGGCAGTGTTGATGAAAATGCCGATGTTTGGGTATCTATTGTTTCAGGGCAGTCAGGCTTTTTAAGCGCCCCAACTTCCACGTCGTTATTAATGACCCACGCGGTTGATAAAAACGACCCCTTACATAACACGTTAAATATTGCCGGCTCGCCAATTGGTTTATTAGGCATTGAGCTAAGCACGCGTAGGCGTAACCGTTTAAATGTGCGTGTAGGTGAGGTAATTAGCGATAATAAGGTGAGTTTTAGTGTTGATCAATCCTTTGGTAATTGTCCGCAGTATATTCAAACGCGCGACTTAACGTTTAATAGAGATCCCTTACTTAAAAGTAATACGGTACAAAAAGTTGAATTTAATACACTTGATAACGCAGCAGTTGCGTTAATTGACACCACCGATACATTTTTTGTTTCAAGCTTTATAACTGCTAAAAACAATCCAAAAATTGAAGGGGTTGATGTTTCTCACCGTGGTGGGTTGCCGGGTTTTGTAAAGCGCGAAGGTAATACATTAACGATTCCTGACTACGCAGGTAACAATTTTTTTAATACCATGGGTAACTTTTTATTAAACCCAAAAGCAGGTTTGTTATTTCCTGATTTTGATACGGGTAATGTATTAATGCTTACCGGCAGCGTTGAAATTTTATGGGATGGGCACCCAGAGCTTAAAGGTTTTATTGGTGCAGATCGAGGCTGGAAATTTACCCTCACTAAAGGAATGTGGCTTAAAAATTTACTCCCGTTTAGTGCTAAATTTGATTCTTACTCACCTAACACTAAAATGACGGGTACGTGGCTTGAGGCTGATAAAAACAACCAAGCCGAAAAACTCAAACATACTTGGCAGCCTTTAAAAGTAACTAAAATAATTAAAGAGAGTGATGTAATTACCTCCTTTTATTTAGAAGGGCACAACAATACAACCTTGTTACCGTTTAAAGCTGGGCAGCACTTAACCGTACAAATACCAAGTAAAAATAGCGACAATAACAACAGTAATAGCAAACCTGTTACTAGAACCTACACCGTTTCATCAAGCCCGCATGAACTCTTTTATCGGTTATCGATTAAAAAAGAGCTCAGTGGCGAGGTGTCTAACTACTTTCATAATAACGTAAAAGTAGGCGACGTTATTTTAGCTAAATACCCACAAGGGCAGTTTTTTATTGACCCCACCAGTACCAAACCTGCGGTACTCATTGGTGGCGGAATAGGGATTACACCTATGATCTCAATGGCTAAACACATTGCCAATGAAGGGCTAAGAACCCGCTATACACGCCCTTTGCATATTTTTCACAGTGCTAAAAATAAACAACAGCGTGCGTTTTATAACGAGCTAAAAACACTTGCAAACACGAGTGGCGGCGCAATTGATTACTACTCACTTTTATCTCAGCCTGAGCTTGATGAAAAGCAAGACAATGGCTTTAACGTAAAAGATAAGAGCTTTAATTTAAAAGACGAAAGCTTTAATTTAAAAGGGCGCATAAATGCGGATGTGTTTAGATCTTATTTACCACTTGATGATTACGAATTCTTTTTATGCGGACCTGAAGCGTTTATGCAACACGTATATAACGAGTTATTAATGCTCGGTGTGCAGGATAAAAACATATTTGCAGAAGCATTTGGACCCTCCATTATTAAGCGCAAAGTGCTTAACACAAACGAAGCGCCTAATAAAAGCAAAGAGATTAGCGTTGAGGAAGCAGACAGCACCGTAATTAAATTTAGTAAATCGGGCTTTGAACAACGCTGGAACAAAGGCGACAACACTATACTTAATGTAGCCGAAGCTCATGGTTTAGAACCTGAGTTTGGTTGTCGAAACGGCAGCTGCGGCAGTTGCGCCGTAAGAATAAATGCAGGCGCTGTGGTTTATCGAAATAACGTGAGTTACCCAGTAGAGACAGGGCAGGCGCTAATTTGCTGCGCTGTACCCGCCAAAGATGTTGATGAGCTTGATTTAGAGCTATAAAGCTTACGGTACTTTAGTTTTGAGTCACCTTATCGTCATTACATGCGAGCTAATTTAGTAAATGTTTTTTTATGTGTTTTTAAAGCTAACTTAGCTTCAGATATTACAATTTGCTTACCTGCTTCACCCGATAAATCTAAAGTTTTAGTTGCTTTAATCTTAGGTCTATCAACGGATGAAACGCCGTAAGCTTCTACTTTTTTATTCATTACAACGACCTTTTGATAACGTATTAAGTTAAGTATACGTCTATATTATGAAAGAGAACATGGCGAGGTGGTAGAATAACTCCAACAGCTAAAATTAATTAAAAAATGAGCTTATGAAATAATCTCTAATTTTTAAACATGTAAATAGTACATTTGAAACTTATAAAAAAGCACGATGACTTGTTTTAAAACAGTAGTAAGCTTTTATCACTGGGCAAGTAAACCTACTTTTTTTTCAGGCATTGTGATACCGCCATACATTTCGCGAAGGTCTGAGTGCTCCCCCGTATTTATTCCTACCGCCAAATTTTAGATATCTTCTAACTGCTCTACCAGAAAGAATTCCCCTTATTTTCACATTAAATTTCTCACAGTATTATTCGCATAGATATGTATCAACTAATTCAATTAATAGTTGTCTGCCAGTCAAAATATCGGCCTATTTACTTACACTAAATTTCAGATTTCACTTTAACAAAAACAAAAAAAGAGGCTTAATAGCCTCTTATAAAACACTCTTAAATACTTGAACGACTAAGCCAGCAAACCTGCTTTTGTTTCAGGCATTGCTATAAAACCATCAAGTTTACGAATGTTGCTTAACCATCTTAAAATATTAGGGTATTCACTAAGAGATACGCCGCCCTCTGGTGCGTGTGCTATGTACGAAAAGTTGGCAATGTCGGCAATAGTTGGCTGAGTGCCTACTAAGTATTCGCGGTTTTGTAAGTACGCATCCATGGTTTTAAATAATGTGTGGGCGATGTTTATCGCGTTTTGATGATCAAGCTGCGCGCCAAATACTGTTACTAAACGCGCTGCAGCAGGGCCTGAAGCCACAAGCCCCGCAGCAACACTCAACCAGCGTTGAATGTGCGCTTGAACCGTAACATTTTCAGGGTACCAGGTTCTGTTAGCATCAAATTTTTGTGCCAAGTACACTAAAATAGCGTTTGAATCGTTAATAACGTCATCGTTATTTTTGAGTACCGGTACTTGTCCAAAAATATTCATTTTTAGAAAGTCAGCTTGCTTTTGTGCGCCGTTTTGCAGTGCCACATCAACCATATTTACATCAAGCTTTAAAAGCGATGTAAATAGCTCTGCGCGGTGTGAATGACCAGATAAAGTAAAACGGTATAGCGTTAGTTTGCTCATGGGTTGTCCTGTTTTTAATTTTGAATAGTGATTTTTAGTAACGCTATTCTTTCACTATTGTCAGTTTTGAAAAACCGAGCTAGCAAGGAATTAATGTCAATGCTATATTGACAATCATGGATACTATTATTGGCATTAAAACAATCATCGCGGTTGTTGAAACAGGCTCTTTTACAGCCGCAGGCGACAGACTAGGGCTTTCAAAGGCGCTGGTTAGTAAATACGTGGGCATTGTAGAGCAAGACTTAGGGGTTAGATTATTTAACCGCTCCACGCGTAGAATTTCGATTACCGAAGCGGGGCAAAGTTATTACGCAAGCGTAGTGCCCGTTATTGAAAGCTACAGCGAAATGCTCGATAACTTATCGGGTCAAACAGCGCTTGCCAGCGGAAAGCTTAGGGTGAGTGCGCCGGTGTCGTTTGGTGAATCAAACCTTGCGCCGTTAATGCCTGAGTTACTGAGCCGATACCCTGATTTAAGTATTGATTTAGTGCTTTCTGACAAAACAATTGATTTGCTAGAAGAGGGTGTTGATTTAGCAATAAGAATTGGCAGTGTGTCTGACTCTAATTTAATCGCGAGGCAAATTACCAGTTACCCTTTAATTTTATGTGCATCAGCCGAATACATTCAGCGTTTTGGCGCACCTACAAGTGTTGGCGAGCTTGAGCAACACGCCACAGTGATTGATAGCAACTTTAAAATAGGTCGCCATTGGCCTCTAGTTTCACCAAGTGGTGAGGCATTAACGGCAAGCGTAAACTCGCGTGTTTCGGTTAATAATCCACAAGCTGTAAAAGAGGTGGTTGTAGCGGGTGGCGGTATTGGCTTAATCCCTGAAATAGTGGTGAGAGACGATATTGCATCGGGTAAGCTTGTGCAGGTTATGCGGGATTATAAAACATTTGAGTTTGGTTTATTTGCTATTTATCCGCATAGAAAATTTGTGGCTCAAAAGGTGACGTCGTTTATTCAGTTTTTATTCGAAAAGTTTGAAGTTAAAAAATAAAGCGACTCTCAACCTTACTTTAAAGCTAAAATTAAAGTTAAAACCTAAGCTTAGCCAAAAACAAAAAGCCTAAAATCAGTTAAGTGATTTTAGGCTTTTTGGTGTGGGCTATTAAATTTATTCTTAAATAACTACTTATTTTAAAATAACCACTTACTTAAAAGCGACATTTACTTCAAAATAACCACCGGCACATCGCTGTTTTCGAGCATTTTAATGGTGTTGCTGCCTACAAAAAACTGCCTTAGCTTAGAGTGCCCAAACGCACCCATTACAATTAGTTCTACATTATTTTGCTCTTTGTATTGCATTAACGAGTTAAAAATATTGCCCTCTAAAAAGCTTGCTGACACTTTAAAACCCATACTGGTGAGTTTGTATTGCGCGTTAATAAACTTTTCTTCAAGGTCTTCTTCGTTGTTTTTAATACTCACTAAATGACAATGTAAGCCGTGTAATAAACCGCCATCAATTACTTGTTGTAGCGCTTTATCGGCTGTTTCGCGGCCATCGTACGCAATCATAAATGACGTAGGTTGTTTAAACGTTTCAGGAACAAGCAAGATAGGCTGGGTTGCATTGCGTATTAGGGTTTCTATATGCGAGCCAAGTACCGCTAAGCTATTACTATGTCCAGTACCATTTTGTCCAATAACAATAAGGCGAGTGTCGTCTTTAAAGTCGATAACGGTATCGAGCAAATCACCGTGGCGCTTAATTAACTCAAAATTAGTAATGCCTGCCGATTTAGCATGCTCACTTACTGAGTTTAATAATTCGTCAGCCATTTTTAAACTTACTTTGCAGCGCTGCTCGTCAAGGGCTACCATTTCACTAAGCAGCGAAGAATGCGCGCCAATCCCAATGCTGCCAGAGTAGTTGCCGATATTAGTTTGCTGGGCTTTTTCAAGCGTATGCACAAAACTAATGGGTTTATTTAGCTTTTTTGAAGCCCAAATAGCGGCTTCGGTTACATTTTTAGTGATGGCTGAGCCATCAACACAGGTAATTATTTTAGTCATTACATTCTCCTTAATGTCCGCCAAGTAGTTTTTCGACTTCTTCAGGGTTATTGTGCACACCAAACTTATCAACAACGGTTTCGGTTGCGCTATTCATACCAATAACATCAACTGTTGCGCCTTCACGCCTAAATTTAATAACCACCTTGTCGAGTGACGATACACCTGTTATATCCCAAAAGTGGGCATGGGTTAAATCTATTACTACATTAGCAACCGCATTTTTAAAATCGAACGACGCTATAAATTGCTCAGCGGAGGCAAAAAACACTTGGCCAACAACTTCATAAGTTATTTGGTCGTTGATTTCATCATGATTGGCTTTAACCACCATAAAGCGGCCGATTTTATTGGCAAAAAACAACGTTGCTAACAATACGCCAACTAAAACACCAATAGCTAGGTTATGCGTAGCAACCACCACAATAACGGTGGAAATCATTACTACATTTGATGAAAGCGGGTTCTTTTTTAAATCCTTAACTGATGCCCACGAAAACGTACCAATCGATACCATAATCATTACAGCAACCAATGCAGCCATAGGAATTAACCGTAGCCATTCATCTAAAAACACCACCATGATGATTAAAAACAAACCGGCAATAAACGTTGAGAGCCGACCACGACCGCCCGATTTAACGTTAATGATAGACTGCCCAATCATGGCGCAACCCGCCATACCACCAAATAAGCCTGCACCAATATTGGCAATACCTTGACCTTTACACTCTTTATTACGATCGCTTGTTGTATCGGTTAAGTCATCAACAATAGTGGCGGTCATCATTGACTCAAGTAAGCCCACAACAGCAAGACCAATAGAGTAGGGTAAAACAATTTGCAGTGTTTCGAGTGTTAGTGGTACATCAGGCCATAAAAATATAGGTAGAGTATCTGGCAATTCACCCATGTCGCCAACGGTTCTTATATCAAGCCCTAAAAACAGTGAAACAAGCGTAATAACAACAATACACACCAAAGGAGAGGGAAGGATTTTGCCAATGGTTGGAATATACGGAAATAAGTAAATAATACCCAAGCCCGCCGCGGTCATCGCATAAACATGCCAGGTAACATTAGTCAGCTCAGGTAACTGCGCCATAAATATTAAAATTGCCAGTGCGTTTACAAACCCAGTAACAACAGAGCGTGATACAAACCGCATTAACTCACCGAGCTTTAAAAACCCTGCAAATATTTGTATTACGCCGGTAAGTAAGGTGGCAACCAGTAAATATTCAAGACCGTAGTCTTTAACTAGCGTGACCATTAGCAGTGCCATTGCACCGGTAGCCGCCGAGATCATACCTGGGCGTCCGCCTACAAAGGCAATAATAACCGCGATACAAAATGAGGCGTACAAACCTACCTTTGGATCAACACCCGCAATAATAGAAAAGGCAATAGCTTCCGGTATTAGGGCAAGTGCCACAACAATACCAGCAAGCACATCACCACGAACATTAGAGAGCCAATCTCTTTTTACGTGATCAAACATGTAAGTAACCTAATTAGTTAGTTTCCCAAAGTATAGGGGAATATTTTATTTTAATAACAGTGATTCTCGCGCAGGCGGCGATTAAGGTTGCACGCAACGTGCTGATGAAAAAGGGAGTGGTTGCTTAGGGCGGCGTAAGTTTCAAAAAAGAAAGACTCCTATAGTTGATTCAATTGATTAATTTACTTCCTGACAGAACAAAAAATAACATAAGGGTAGGTTTGTTTCTAGTAGATCGTAATTTTAACCACAAGCTAAATTTACTGCGCCAGACTTATATAGTTACAAATTTAAGATTTATTAATAGTGATCTATCAGATAAATTACCTCACTAAATAGGTGAAAGGCATTAAATGCCGCTTAAAAAATCTTAATGTAGGGAAACTTAATGCACAAAAAATTGTCTTTTAGTAATGGAGAAATTAGTGACAACTACGCCAGTATTTTAGTTGGTCATTCTGATTATAACCAGGTAACCACTTTGCTTGAATACAAAGGCTACAAACTTATTGTTGAGTCGTGCCTTGATATTTCACTGCCAGACGAAACAACGCTTACAGGGCCCGAAATATTAAAGCTCGTTGATGATAAAACGCTTACATTAGCGGAGCTTGTTGCATTTTTACGCGGGGAGCAGTCTGAAAAAACAGACGATCTGTATGAGTTTGAATCAAATGCGTGGTTTGAATGGCGAAGTGAGTATGGTGATTGGTCAAGCGATTCGTTTGACACTATGTATGAATCACTAGATGATAATATTAAACAACTTACCGCTTTTCTCAACGAAGATGGGGTTGAGATAGAGCGCATTGATTAGCCGTTATATATTTTAAAAAGGAATCGTTTTGGCAATACTCGTTATAGGTAGTAATACAAATATTACTCAACCAAGCTTTACAATAGAACATACTATGACTGATTCAATAGACGTTTCAGTTTTTTGCCTGGGTGAAAATGGCAAAGTACACAATGACAATGGTATGGTTTTTTACGGCGCTCCAAAAAGTGCATGTGGTACTGTTACTTTACAATCAAAAGAAATTTTAATAAATCTTGATAATGTACCCTCTAATATTGAAAAGTTCGCTATTGCAGCCACTATGGATAACGGTACTTTTGCAACCCATCCAGCTATTTCCTTTACCAGTTCTGATTTTGAATGCCAGTTAGATACTAATGGACGTACTGAGTCTGCACTTATTTTATTAGAAGTTTATAAACGTAATAATAGCTGGAAAATTAAGTTTGTTGGTCAAGGATTTAACGGCGGTTTAAAACCATTAGCCGAGCATTATGGCGTTGATATAGCGGATGAACCTGTAGTTGAACCTTCACCTCCTAAGGCAGCACCTGTACCAAAAATTAATTTGAGCAAAATTAATTTAACTAAAAGCTCTCCTAAAGTTGATCTTACTAAAAAGGCTGGCTTATTAGGCTTAATAAAAGTTAATTTAAACTGGGAAAAAGGCAAAAGCGGGTTTTTTAGTTCAGGAATAGACCTCGACCTTGGTGCATACATAGAGCTTAAAAACGGTGAAAAGAGCATAATTCAAGCTTTAGGAAACCGCTTTGAATATAGCCCTTATATTAAGTTATTAGCAGATGACAGAACAGGTGATAGCTCAAACGGTGAGTGGATACATATAGATGGGAATAATATTAATAACGTAAAGCGTATTATTGTTTTTTCATTCATTTATTCAGGCAGTCCAAACTGGGATAAAGCAAAGGCAGTAGTAACGTTGCATGTGCCAGACATGCCACCTATCGAAACCCAACTAAACGAAACGTCAAGTAATACCGGTTTTTGCGCTATTGCAGAGCTAACCGTTGAAAATAATATAGTGGCAGTAGAAAGGCTGAATCGTTTTTTCAAAGGTCATGCTGACTGTGATAAAGCATACGGATGGGGTTTTAAATGGAGCGCTGGGAGTAAATAACAAACTATAAAGTTAACTAAGTTTAAAGTTACAAGTTGATATTGAATTTAAGTCGTTTTATGAGCAAAAAATTGATAATTTTAGTTTTATTTTAGTACTTGCTAACTATATTTATATTGCATAAATATAGTAAAAAAATGAGAGCAAAAAAGTCTTATTGTTTGCTCTTGTTTAGATAGTTCATTATGGTATTATTTTTTTAAGTCGATACATTAAATCTGTATCGTAAGTGTTTTATTTTATTCGTTTACATAAATTATAAAGGAGTTTTAAAATGGCAGTATCTTTACAAAAAGGTGGTAATGTTTCTTTAGAGAAAGTTGCTCCAGGGATGACAAATTGTTTATTAGGTTTAGGTTGGGATTCTCGTGCTACAGACGGCGCTGATTTTGACTTGGATGCATCAGTATTTATGCTTAATGCAGAAGGCAAAGTAAAAGCTGATAACGGTTTTATCTTTTTCAATAACTTAGTTTCTGAGTGTAAATCAGTAGAGCACACTGGTGATAACTTAACAGGTGAAGGCGAAGGCGATGATGAATCAGTCAAAGTTAGCCTTAAAGATATCCCTGCAGATATTACTAAAATTGTAGTTGCTGTAACTATTCATGATGCAGAAACAAGAAAACAAAACTTTGGTCAAGTATCAAACGCATTTATCCGCATTGTTAATGCTTCATCAAATGAAGAAGTTGCACGTTATGACCTATCTGAAGATTACTCAATTGAAACAGCATTGATCTTCGGTGAGCTATACCGTCATAACAGCGAGTGGAAATTTAAAGCGATTGGTCAAGGTTTTGAAGGTGGTCTTGCACCTTTAGCTCGCCAATACGGCGTATCGGTTTAATACCACACCAGATTAGTTAACTAATAAATCAGTTGAAATTAATTATAGTTTCAGCTGATTTTTTTTAATATAAAGGATTTAAAATGGCAATTTCATTACAAAAAGGTCAGAAAATCAGCCTTGAAAAGTCTAACGGTTCTACTTTAACAAATATTTGTGTAGGCGTTAACTGGGGAGCTATTGAGAAAAAAGGCTTCTTTGGTAAAAAGATGGTTGCAGTAGATTTAGACGCAAGTTGTGCAGTTTTTGATGCTAATAAACAGTTGTTAGACATTGTATACTTTGGAAAACTAGCTTCAACGGGTATTCAGCATTCGGGCGACGACTTAACCGGTGATACTGATGGTGATGACGGACTAGACAACGAAGTAATTAACGTTAACTTAAGCCAATTACCAGCTGCAGCAGAACAAATTGTATTCGTACTTAATTCGTTCAGTGGCGATGATTTTAAAACAATTCCTTTTGCATCAATTCGTTTATACGAAGGTACGCCTAGTCGTGTTGATTCAATTCACGCTGTGTACGATATAGCGAATGACCCTAAATTTGCGGGTTCTGTTTCTATGATTTTAGGTAAATTGTATAAGCATAATGGTAACTGGAAATTTTCTGCAATTGGTGAAACAACAAGCGATAAAAAGCTTGAGCAAACGATCAAAACGGCTGAAAGTAGTTACCTGTAAAGTATTTATAGGTATTAAAGGAGTCATTAATGGCTATATCCTTACAAAAAGGTGCAAATGTTTCTCTTGAAAAAATAGCACCTGGTATCAGTAAATGTTTAGTAGGGCTTGGCTGGGATTCTCGTTCATCAGATGGTGCTGATTTTGATTTAGACGCATCAGCGTTTATGTTAAATGAAAGTGGAAAAATTATATCTGATCAACACTTCATTTTTTATGGTGCGTTAACTTCACCTTGCTTATCAATTGAGCATACCGGAGATAACTTAACTGGAGAAGGTGAGGGAGATGATGAGTCGATAAAAATTGATTTAGCGGCCGTTCCTAGTAACGTTCATAAAATTATTATTGGTGTGACCATTCATGATGCAAATGCCCGTTCTCAAAACTTTGGGCAAGTGTCGAATGCGTTTATACGCGTAGTTAATGAAAAGTCAGGTGAAGAAATAATTCGTTATGACTTATCAGAAGATTACTCAACTGAAACAGCCATCATTTTTGGTGAGCTTTACAGACATAATAATGAATGGAAGTTTAGAGCGGTTGGTCAAGGGTATGCAGGTGGTCTGCATGCTATGGCTGTTAATTATGGCGTTAATATTGCCTAGTCGGAGAAAGACGTGTTAGATACAATATTACCATTTATATATATTATTTTGTCGTGTTACTTACTTAAGTTTGCATGTGACACATTTGAGCAGGCAGCAGGGTATTTAGGTCGCAATTTCCCACCAGGGGTTAAAGGCGCGACAGTGAATGCTATTGGTTCTAGCATGCCAGAAATGTGTGTTGTAATTGCTTGTTTATTTTGGTTTAACGACCCATCTTTGGTTATGGTTGCGTTAGGTGTTACAGCGGGCTCTGCTATTTTTAATGGCTGTGTTATACCTGCTTTGTCTATCATTATGGCTAAAGATGGAAATGGTAAATCGGTAGAGCATATTGAACTTAATAAACATGTACTTTTACGTGATGTTTTTTGGGTTTTAACTGCTGAAATAGCATTAATTGTGTGCCTTGGTTTTAATAGCTTTACAATTTGGATGGCCGTTATATTAAATGTAATTTATTTTTTATATGCAGTTCATTTATATTTTGATGCTAAAAATCACGAAGGTGGCGACGATGATGATGAATATGAGTATGAAGAGATAGAAGACAAAGGGTTTATAGCAAATATATTTACCTTTAACTTTAATGCAATCTTTTTCTCTAATCGCGCATTTTCTGCAACCAGTGCAGTAATTGTTTTATCATTAGCTATTGCGGTTATTTCTGGTGCTTCACACATACTTGTTGAAGGTGTTTTAGGCAGCGCAACAGTATTAGGTGTACCTCAATTTTTTGCTGGTTTAGTTTTTGGTGCTGCGGCTTCATCTGTACCTGACTTAATTTTATCAGTTAAAGATGCTCAAAAAGGTGAATACGAAGATGCAGTTGCTAATCCACTAGCATCTAACACTTTTGACACGACCATTGCATTTGCATTACCGCTATTAGCTTGGTTTATAATTAATGGTGTTGATTCATTACCGCTTGTGCAAGATGATAATTTAACAATATTACGTTGGTCTATTGTTGGCGTTACAGCGGCAGTGGCTGCAAGTTTATTATTTAATTATAAAAGAGTAACTAAAAAGATAGCTTACTTTTTACTTGCTATGTTTGCCGTTTGGGCAGCAAGCATGTATTTCGTTATTCAATAACGATTAAATAATAACTAAACAGTGATTTAATCAACCTCATACCAAAGAGTATAAAGTAGATATAAATAAAAAAATGGGCTTATATTTTAAGCCCATTTATAATTTTGACATATGCGGTTTAGCATTTAGCAAAATTACACATTGTTACTTGAGTGTTTAAAATAGACTCTAAAAAACACAATCAACGTGCATATTAATAAAACTTACACACTAGCTTAAACACACAATTGACTTATAAATGTATTAAAAAATTTTCAGTTAAACAGGAGCGTAATAGCAACTGGGATTTTTATAAGCATACAGAAAATATAACTGGAAAATATGAAACATATCTACGACATTAAAGCTGGCACACTCTCGTTAAAAACGGCTGAAGAAAAAACAACATTAGATCGTATTTTGACATTTGCTTGTCGAGAAAACCCTAAACGCCATTTTATTTTAGTAAATAAATTGATAGGACGTTACACCCCAACTGCCCCTAAAGTAATGAGACAAACTTATAATCAACTAGCCGAAAAAATAGGCGAGGGCTCTCAAACCTATGTTGTCAGTTTTGCTGAAGCGGCAACAGGGCTAGGTGCAGGTGTTGCTGACAGTTTGGCTCATATTCAAAATGATGATGTTTATTTTCAACATACGACAAGGCATAAACTAGATGAAAAATTATGGTTTACTGTAGACGAAGAACATAGCCATGCAGTTAACCACATGTTTTATCAACCAAGTGACGATTTATTAAGCTCTATCATTAAATCTAAACGACTTGTTATAGTTGATGATGAAATTACGACTGGGCGTACTATTAAGGTTTTGCTTTTAAAAATACTTCCTTACTTACCCGATTTAGAAGAAATAGTTGTTACCTCAATTGTCGATTTAATGGGTGAGCAAAACTATTTACATGGCTTGAATTTGGATATTCCAATTCGCTATGTTTCTTTGCTCAAAGCTAATATTAGTTTAGATAAAGACCCAGACTTTAATCCTCAACTCCCTGATAAAGTAAACTCAAGGCTTTCTAGTGTGGCATCCGCAAACGATACGGGTAGATGTGGTTTACTAATGCCTTATAAAGAAAAAATAAACAGCATTGATACATCTCAAAGTACGGTTGTTATTGCCGATGGAGAGCATCAATATATCCCGTTTTTATTAGCAGAAAGGCTTGAAAATGAAGGTGTTGAAGTTGTTTTTCAATCAATTAACCGATCGCCAATATTGCTGTGCGATACAATTATTAATAAGCATAGAATTACGACAGTAGAAAACGATAGTGAACATTATTTATATAATTTTTTCCCCGAAAACAAATCAATATTTGTTGTTAGTGAAAAAAATTATGAAGGGTTACTATTTACAGATGGGGTTAAATACCACGAATGGAAATGCTAGCACAGCACACCTCAAGGCTATTTGTGTTTACTGATTTAGACGACACACTGTTCCAAAACTTAAAAAATACAAAAAGTGACTTATCGTTTGTAGCAACAACAAATAGCGAAGGTGAACCTCAAGGGTATTCTTCGCTACAGCAGCAAAAACTACTAAATGTTTTTGAAGCAGCAGGTGGCGTATTTATACCGGTAACAGGTAGAAGAACAGATTCGTTTTTAAATTGTAGCTTACCTGTTGTTAAAAACACACCGTATGCTGTGGTGTCGCATGGCGCCGTTATATTAGATCAAAATCATACATTGTTAGAGCAATGGCATGAATTTATTAACGCAGAGTTTAACTTAACATTATGGGAAAGCGAGCTGGTAAAAACGTTTGATCATTTACATAATCATTTTACTGCATTCGGTCGTGCTGTGCGGGTCAGACTTATTGTTGACCAAGGTATTACAGCTTACATATGTGTTAAAGTATCAAGAGGTGATTACAGTGAAAATAAAGCCAAAGATGTTGATTCGTATTTAAAAAGCATACTTCCTAATGACATGTTATTACACAATAATGGGCGTAACTTTGCAATATTACCCCCTTATGCAAGAAAAGAGATTGCTGTTAAGTTTATTAAAAATAAATTGCAGATAGGGGAGCATGACACGGTGTTTAGTATTGGCGACAGCAACAGTGATTTACCTTTTATGAAAGAAACTGATTTTTTAATTACTCCCAACGGTTCACAAATTTTAGATAGGGAGCAATGTCAATGAAAACACCATTAATTGGTAGCTATCCTGAGCATGATTGCATGTTCTTATTAAAAAAAATAAAACCAGAATTTCATACTATCGAAGATAAAGAGCGTTTAATTCAAAAAGGTCAATTGCATTACTCTCAGATGGTTAGCCAAGAAAGTAAACCAACACCTGAATATGAAAAATTATTTCATGATTTAACTGCAAAATATAAGCATAAATTGGCTGAAGAAATTCTTAATTTGTCATGTCTAATTTCTGAAAATATTAATCAAGATGTGTGCATTGTATCTTTAGTAAGAGCGGGCACACCCATTGGCGTGCTTGTTAATAAAGGAATAAATACCTACTCACACTATAATTCAACCCATTACTCAATTAGCATTGTTCGCGATAAAGGTATTGATGTTAATGCATTAGATTACCTTATTTTTGATTTGAAAATACCGCCTCAAAGCATTGTATTTATTGATGGCTGGACTGCTAAGGGTGTTATTACCAAAGAGCTTAAAAAAGCGATTGCGCAGTATAATGTTAGCCGTAAAGTTAATATAGGCAATACGTTATATGTTGTTTCTGACATAGGTGGAACCGCTGATTACTGCGTTACGTTTGAGGACTATGCAATTCCCAGTGCATTAATGAACTCAACGGTAAGTGGTTTGATTAGTCGCTCAGTTATTAATGAGCAGATTAAAAAAGATGACTTTCATGGCTGTATTTCGTATCAACATTTGGCTCAATACGATTATTCAAATTGGTTTATTTCAGAAATTTCTAATTGCTTTAAAACGGCATATTATAAATTAGCAGCCGTGCCAGATGAGCAGCAAAGAGCAGCGCGTAATCAGCTAACGCAACACTATATTGCTTTGTTAATGAACAAATTTAATGTAACCGATATAAATAGAATTAAACCCGGTATTGCAGAAGCCACCCGAGTAATGCTACGCCGAGTACCCGATCTTTTGATAGTGAATGATGCGATTAACCCAAATACCGCACATTTAATTAGAATAGCCAATGAGAAAAGCATTGAAGTATGTGTACTTCCTGACATGCCATTTGGTGCTTGCGCACTTATAAAAGATGTAGATTAGTTATGAAAAAAATTGCAGTATTTGATTTCGACGAAACCCTAGTAAAAGAAAACTCTTTAAGCTTTTTGTTTAAATATTTTTTAGGTAGAAGACCTCTTTTTACCTACCTTTTACCCATTGTAGCAAAACGAAAAGTATCTAGAAAAATTATAAAAAATGAAATTAAACAGCATTTCTATATGCTTTCTTTAAATAATAAAAGCAACGAACTGGTATTTGAAGCGGGTATAAACACAGCCGAAAAATTAACCCCTATTAAGCCAGTGCTAGAGCGAATGATGGACTTGCATGCTCAAGGGGTAGAAATTTGGATTATTACCGCTTCGCCCCAATACTTTATTGAAGGCATAGTTAATAAACTACAATGGCCCGTTGAAAGAGTAATTGGTACATTATTGAAAGAAGATGATAATGTACTAAGTGGGTTAATTGGTACAGAGTGTCAAATTGAAGAAAAAGTAACGCGATTTAACTCGTTAATTGCGAGCGAAAAGTTAACGTGCTCAGTTGAAGAGGCATACGGTAATTTACCAGTAGATATACCCATGTTAGAGCTCGCTGAAAAAAAGTTTTATGTAAAAAAAGGGCAATTAAGTCCGTTTATAAACAATTAATGGAGAATAGTATGAGTTTTTGGAATAACGTTAAAGAAAAAATAAGCGATGCAAACGATAGTTTACAAAAAAACATCGGACAATTTAAAAACAAAAAATTTGCAGATGCTTCAATGGCTATATGTGCTTTAGTTGCAGCGGCTGATGGCGATATTGATGCAGACGAGCGTAAAAAAACGGCTGGTTTTATTGTGTCTAACGAGTCTTTAAAGGTTTTTTCTGCTTCTGATTTAAAAGAGAAATTTGACTTTTATTGCAACAAATTAGAAGCCGATTACGACTTTGGTAAAATAGAAGCAATTCAAGCTTTGAGCGCGTTAAAAGGTAAACCAGACCAAGCGCGTGCGTGTATTCAGTTAGGTATTGTTATTGGCGGTGCTGATGGCGATTTTGACGCAGACGAAAAACGTGCAATTAAAGAAGCGTGTAATGCGGTAGGTATTGCACCATCTGAGTTTGATTTGTAAATCAGTTATAAAAATTAATGTGTAGAGAAGGTAGTAAATAAATATGCTAACAAATTAATAATGACAACTATCACTTTGTGTTATTAGTTTATGTTTAACTGCTTTATCTACGCATGAGTTTTCGTTAATTATCTATTAAGGAACTCATTATGAGGCGTTTACCAGTATACCTATTATTAGACACATCTGGCTCAATGTACGGAGAGCCAATCGAATCAGTAAAAAATGGATTAGAAACCTTACTTACTTCACTTCGCCAAGACCCTTATGCGCTTGAAACTGCCTTTTTATCAATAATTGAATTTAACACTAAAGCAGTTCAGTCAGTGCCTCTTACTGATTTAATGTCGTTTCAATCACCCGATTTAACGCCTTCAGGTACTACATCACTTGGGGCTGCACTTACCTTACTTGCCAGTAAAGTGAATGAAGAAGTTAAAACAACAACGCTTGACGAAAAAGGCGATTGGCGACCACTTGTTTTTGTATTTAGCGATGGTGGCGCAACTGATGACTTTCAAAAAGGTATAGATGATTTAAAAGCAACCAAAATGGGTATAGTCGTGGCTTGTGCTGCGGGTCATCATGCAAAAATAGACGAACTTACAAAAATTACTGAAAACGTTGTTCACCTTGAAAATGCAGACTCTAAAACAATCTCAGCTTTTTTTGAATGGGTATCTGCAAGTATTTCTACAAACTCTCAAAAAGTTGAAAATGGCGAATCAGAAGTCTCACAACTATCGGATCTTCCGCCGCCGCCACCTGAAATTAACTTAGTTGATTTAACTAAAAAGTAGGAGTAACCAATGAGTAGACGTTTACCTGTATACCTTTTAATAGATAGCTCTGGTTCTATGCAAGGAGAGCCAATTCATGCTGTTAACGTAGGTATTAGCGCAATGCTCAGTGCATTACGACAAGACCCTTACGCGCTTGAATCAGTTTATATATCTTTAATTACATTCGATCGAGAAATAAAAGAGCTCTTACCATTAACACCACTCGAAAGTGCGCAGTTTTCTGAGATTGAACTGCCTAAATCAGGTGCTACCCATATGGGCGAAGCACTGGAGTTTGTAGTTGATAAAGTAGCAAAAAATGTAATTAAATCATCGGATACTACCAAAGGTGACTTTAGACCGATGCTGTTTATTATGACCGATGGCTCACCATCAGATTTAATGGTGTTTAAAGAAAGTCTACCAAAAGTTAAAGCGAGTAACTTTGCTGAAATAATTGCGTGTGCGGCGGGTCCTAAAGCAAAACCTGAGTTTTTAAAACAACTAACGAATAATGTTGTTGTGTTAGACAACATGGAAAGTTCGGCATTTTCACAATTTTTTAAATGGGTAAGTGACTCTATTGCAGCAGGCTCAATGAGCTCAGGTGTTGATGGACCATTAGAAAATTCACTGCCACCTCCACCGCCGGAGTTTCAAATCGTATTATAAGGGAATAACATGCGCAGATTACCGATTTTTTTTGTTATAGATGTATCTGAGTCGATGACTGGTGAGCCAATTGAATTGATGGAAAAAGGAATCGAAAATATCGTTTCTTCTTTACGTCAAGATCCTCATTCATTAGAAACTGTTTTTATTAGCGTTATAGCATTTGCTGGCAAAGCTAAAACAATTGCGCCTTTAGTTGATTTGATTTCTTTTTATCCGCCTAAAATTCCGGTTGGTGGCGGTACATCTTTAGGTAGCGCATTAAATGTATTAATGGATGAAATAGATACCAACGTAATAAAAACCACGTATGAAACGCGTGGTGATTGGGAACCTATTGTGTTTCTTATTACTGATGGAAAACCAACAGACGACCCGAGTCAGGCAATTACGCGCTGGCAAGATAAGTACGCTAAAAATGCCAGCCTTATTGCTATTACATTGGGTTTAAATGCTGATATAGACATATTAAACCAAGTAGCAAACCCGGTGCTAGCGCTTGAGAACACGGATAAAAACCAATTTTTTAAATTTATAGAATGGGTAAGTGCTTCTGTTAAAGCACAAAGCCAGATGATAGAGCTGGATAACAAAAATTCTCCCGTATCTCTAGAAAAAGTAAGTAACGCTGGCTTAAGAGTAATGGGTAGTACAGGCGAGCTTAGCAATCATGAGGCGAGTACGTCTGATGCAAGTTGCGTAACATTAACAGGTCGTTGCTCAAGCAACCGTCGCCCTTATTTAATTAAATACGCCAAACCAAAACTTGTTGAAGGGATGGAACGTTTTATTCAAAACCACCAGTATTATCATCTCGAAGGCGCTTATAAATTAGAAGAAAGTTACTTTGAGTGGTCCTCTGATAACTATGTTGCAGAGCAAGTTGATACGTCGTCTCTTGATGGCATTCCGCCTTGTCCGCAGTGCGGCAATCAGTCTGCTTTTGCCATGTGCGGTTGCGGTAAATTGTTGTGTATTGGCGATGAAGATATTGTTATGTGCCCGTGGTGCGAAAAAAGCATTAAATTTAGCCAAGGAAGTGGCGACTTTTCGATCACACGAGGGCAGGGCTAATGAGCAAAGCAAAGCTTGAGCAAGCGTTATTAGATATTCTACTGCAAGCTTCACTCACAAATACAAAGCAGTCATTTGTGCAAAAGCGAGTTAATCAGCATCTAGATCAAACCGTTGTACAGCATCATATAAATGCATTGCTTAATGAGCTTACGCCATTGGTAAAAAATGACAAAAGTATGCGTCGCTTAACAGCCACAGAGGACGGTAAATTGCATAAAAAACAGAATAATTTAAATGTAGATAAAAAAGTCCCGCCATTAGTTATTAATTTACGTCTTCCTAACCTTAAAGCGAATACCGCGTTTTCACAATTGATATCTCTTGAGAGCGAAACTGATGCAAAAGTCAGCTTTTTTCAAACTAAAAGCATTGATGAGTTTGAAGGCGTAGAGTTTGATGCTGATAAACTAATGTTATTTGGTATTACAGACCAAGTCGGCGATTATCAGTTTGATTTATACGGCTCAACCCCACTCGCTAATGGGCAAGTCCAGAGTGTCGTAGTTAGAGTAAAAGTAACCTTTGTGCCAGATCCAAAATCACTGTGGAAAAATATCCCGTCAGACGACACAGCACGTTTTCATAAACCAGATACTCACCATGCATATTGCGAAAATAGCAGCATGTTATTAATGGGGAGCAGTGTACGAGGCCGCTCGCATGCTCATAAAGGGATTCATCGCGATGATGATTTTAAACTTTACTGTGATGACTCATCTGAATGGATTATTAGCTGTGTAGCTGATGGCGCCGGTTCGTGCAAATATTCTCGCCAAGGCGCATTTGTTTCGGTTAACAGTGCAACAGACTCACTTAAAGAATCTTTAAATGGGCATTACGGCACCACACTTGAAAAAGCATATAACGACTTTTCTCATGTTAGTAATGAAGAAAACCAAAAATCATTACTCGAAGCTTACCAACATACTATTGTAAAGGCTGTTTTTAGTGCCGCTAAAGCAATAAATAATAGTGTTGATGTTAACCAAGGCGACAGTATAAAAGACTTCTCTACAACGTTAATTCTTGCCGCGCATAAAAAAGTGGAAGGGGGTTATCTTGTTATCTCTTTTTGGATTGGTGACGGTGGCATTGCAATATACGATAAAAATAAAAAAGTAGTGTTAATGGGCGAACCCGACAGTGGTGAATTTGCTGGGCAAACGCGATTTTTAGATAACAAAATATTTGAAGATGGCAGTGTTTACAGGCGCGTCAGAATCGAAAAAGTTGAGTCTATGAGTGCGCTTATACTTGCCACCGATGGGATCACCGATGCGTGGTTTGAAACAGAAAAACAACTCGAATCACTACCTCATTGGGATACGTTATGGAATGAGCTAGCACCGCATGTTACAAACAAAAATCGCGAAGATGGCCTGCAAGGTTTAACTCAGTGGATGGATTTTTGGTCAAAGGGTAATCATGACGATCGTACTATTTCTGTTTGCCTCGTAAAGGAGTGATTTATGGCAGTTGTTAAAATAAACGCACTTGATGGCTCTAAAGTAGAATTTGTTGATGAGATAATTGGGTCTGGTGCAATGAAAGACGTGTACTTTAGCCCTTGTAAATCTTACGTGGTCGCTTTTTATAGAGATAAACTAGACGGTGCAAGCGTAGAGCGACTAGAAATGATAACCGGTCGCTACCGTGAAAGTATTTTTCAGCATGAAACAGGTGATTACTGGAAAAGCTTTTTTTGTTGGCCAGAAAAAATTGTTAAGCATAATGGTCTTACTGGTATTGTTGTGCCATCGTATCAAGCGCATTTTTTCTTTGATTATGGCTCAGTCAATAATGATTTTTTAAAAATTAAAGGCAAAGAAAAACAAGGGAAATGGTTTGCATCGGCAAATAACCAAAATCGCTTTTTAGATGAGCGTGAAAAAGGTGATTGGTCTAAATACCTAAAAATATCCCTTACTATTGCCAGAGCCGTTCGCAGATTACATGCAGCAGGACTTGCTCACTCTGATTTAAGTTATAAAAATGTGCTTGTGTCGCCTGTAGAAGGGCTTGCGACCATCATTGATGTTGATGGTTTGGTTGTACCAGGAAAGTACCCGCCAGACGTAGTAGGTACGCCTGACTTTATAGCACCAGAGGTTGTAGCCACGGCGCACTTATCTAAAACAGATCCAGCAAGGTGTTTACCCAATATATCTACCGACAGACACGCGCTTGCTGTTTTAATTTATAACTACTTATTATTACGCCACCCTTTGCGAGGCGATAAAGTAAGAGATTTAGACCCACAAAAAGACGAAACGTTATCAATGGGCGAAAAAGCTTTATTTGTTGAGCACCCTACAAACGCCGATAACAGAATAAAAATAGAAAGAGTAAAACCAACCGAACTCCCTTGGAAAGACACCAATAAATTACCTTACTCAATTACAGGTCCTTACATCAGTAAGTTATTCGAAAGAGCCTTTATAGATGGACTTCATGCACCTCAAAGTAGACCAACTGCAGATGAGTGGGAAAGCGCGCTAATTAAATCGATTGATTTGATTCAGCCATGCGTTAACGCAAAGTGTAAACAAGGTTGGTATATTTTTGATAATACACTCTCACCAACGTGTCCTTTTTGCACTACTAAATACACAGGGCTGCTTCCTGTTATTAATTTTTACTCAGAAAGAGAAAAAGGGCGTTTTGTTTCTGATGATCACAGGTTAATGGTTTATACCAACCAATCATTATACCGATGGCACACCAATCGCTTTGTAACACCAAACGAAAGGCTGCAAAACAGTGATAAAAAGCGACAAGGTTATTTTGTTTTTCATAATCAAGCTTGGTATTTAGTAAACGAAAGCATGCCAAACTTAATTAATGCAACAACTAAAGAAAGTTACCCAGTAGGAAGTCAGATTGAAATTACCGAAGGCATTAATTTACTTGTTGGTAATGAAAGAGGCGACCGATTGCTAAATATTCAAATGGTTGATAGTAAATAATATTTATGAACTAAATCTATTTATGTGTATTTATAGCTGGGTATATAACAATTTAAATAATAACTTTCTATAGGAAAGAAAATGATAAATAAAAAAGTTTTGTTTGCTGTTGGCGCCGGTGTTGGCGGTTTAGCTAGTGCTGTTTTGGCTCATATTTCAGGTATTCTTGAATCAGCCTTTAGTAGTTGGGTTTTTACTGGCGCGTTTGATGCAGCATTAATTGGTGCATCCCTTGTTTATGTTCAAAATTACTACCAAAGTAATTCATGGGATAATACCAATAAAATATTCGATGGTGCATCTAAAGGACTTGGTATAGGTGCTGCTGGTGGCTTATTAGCCTTTTTATCAATGAATATGTTATCGGATGAGATGGGACGACTTATTGGTTGGAGTATTAGTGGCGCAGCAGCAGGTTATGTTGCCTCAATAAGAATACCCAATTTAAAAGCACAAGTTGCATTAATCGCTGGCGCAGTAGGGGGTGCAATTGGGCTTGTTGTAATGAACTTAGGTTTAAGCTACACCATGGGCGTTGTTGTAACCGGCGCTGTAATTGGGCTTATGGTTGCAACATCAGAAGAGGTATTTAGAAAAGCATCAATTAACGTTACTTTAAAACCTGTTGGTACTGGCATTTCATTAGCAAAAGCGCACAGCTTTAATTTAACACTTGGTGCAGATCCTATTTTAGTTGGGTTTACAGACGATATGGATATTAAGTTAACAAGCAGCGGAATTGCGATGCAAAAGCAAATAGGCCGTATTTCTATTGAAGGCATTGACGTGTTTTTTACTGATGATAGTGACAACAGTAAAGTGAAAATAACAAAAGAAAGAGGGTTTAGCATCGAAAACTGTGAAGTCAGTTTACAAGGTATTAGCTAACGTTTATTTTTGATATACAATATAATTTAACTACTTAATTATGTTGTATATCATTAAGTTTTATATTAACAATTAAAACTTGTTAAACACTTTGACCCAATCTACCAAGTAGGCTAATAGAATCAATCTAGAAAAGAGGGGATTGTATTTATTCTCTCGTTTCAACGTTTTATACTGCAATTATTTAGCTTATTTAAAACTCAAACGTAAAACCAAACTCTCTTAATTTTTCATATACGTTTATGTCAAAACGGTACAAAGTAGCAGCTCTGTGGGCTACGTTGGTTTGTTTTTCTTTGCAGTTTATTAGTAAGTTCATTTTTTGAAACTTACGTCTAAAATTAGGCTTATCGAGTGACTTATTTAAAATCGACTCGTAAATTCCTTGTAGCTCAAGCAGGGTGAATTTTTCTGGGAGTAAGCTAAAACCGATAGGCTCGTGCCTTACTTTATAACGTAAGTAATCAAGGCCGCTTTTTAAAATGTCGGCGTGGTCAAACATTAAACTAGGGACGTTATTTACATCAAACCATTCACACTCTACAGCGTTATCGCCACTCACAAGATTGGTTTCTTCAAAGCGCACGAGCGAGTAGTAAACAATAGTAATAATACGCCTAGCGGGGTAGCGGTCTACGTTACCAAATGCACCTAACTGATCTAAATAAAGGTTTTCAACACCGGTGGTACTTTTAACAACACGCAGAGCTGCAAGGTCTAAGTTTTCGTCTTTACGAACCCAATGACCAATTAAACCCCATTGGCTTGTTGCAAGGCCGCGATTATATTTAACCAGCAGCACTTTTAACTTACCTTCATGGATAGCAAATACAATATTATCTACGGTTAGATTACTAATGCAGTCATCAGGAATCGATTCTTCGTCAATATTGTTAGAAATATTTGATGTTTTATGGTGCATAAATTACTCAGCCAATGCTATACATACATATTGTTATAAAGACTATTAAGAGTATATAAAAGGCGCTTAAAGCGCAAATAAAAAACATTTATAAATCCTATCTAAAACAATCACATCTATTTAATTAATCA
Source organism: Pseudoalteromonas sp. SWYJZ19 (assembly GCF_015864375.1). Classification (NCBI taxonomy): domain Bacteria; kingdom Pseudomonadati; phylum Pseudomonadota; class Gammaproteobacteria; order Alteromonadales; family Pseudoalteromonadaceae; genus Pseudoalteromonas; species Pseudoalteromonas sp. SWYJZ19. Next base: position 351,649 of record NZ_JADYXI010000001.1, on the reverse strand, counting down.
CTTTATACACTGTCCCTGTTTTTACGCATTAACGGCGATATTCGACTTTGGTTTGGTATTGGTTTTTTATCGAACGAATAATACCTTTGTATGTTAGTAAATTTAACGCCAAATTAGCGTCATGTATTAAATAAATTACCAGTTGATTAAAAATGTAACATAAATGTTTACATGCGCTAAAAATGCATATAGTATTTTTGACTATATCGATTTGCATTGAAAATTGAGCACACATGAACAACACAAAACACACACTCACAATTAAAGAAAAAATAGGGTACGGCCTAGGTGATACAGCCAGTAATATTGTATTTCAAATGGTCGCTAACTTTATGTTGATATTTTATACCGATGTTTACGGTTTATCTGCAGCTGCTGCGGGTACCTTATTATTAGCGGTTCGTTTATTTGATGGTATTACCGATCCAATAATGGGCAGCATTGCCGATAGAACTCGCAGCCGTTGGGGTTCTTACCGCCCTTACATATTATTTTTAGCTGTTCCGTACGGTGTGTTTGCTTGCTTAGCATTTATAACCCCAGATTTTGATTCTACGGGCAAACTTATATATGCCTACTTAACTTACGGGCTATTAATGACGTGTTATACCGCCATTAATATACCGTACGGTGCACTTGGCGCAGTAATGACAAACGATCCTAAAGAGCGCGCATCGCTACAGTCATACCGATTTGCAATGGCAATGGCAGCACTGCTTGTAATTGTATGGGCACTGCCTAAGCTGGTTGCCTTTTTTGGCGACGGCAACGATGTAGTAGGTTACCCGCTAGCAATGGTGTTTTTAGGCGGACTTGCCGCAGCGTGTTTTTTACTGTGTTTTAAAATGACCAAAGAAACCAAACAAGTTAAACCCGCGCAAAGTAAAAAGAATGCCTTTCTTGAGTTTTTAAGCCTATTTAAAAACGATCAATGGGTTGTTATAGCCGTTATAAGCCTAGCAACATTAATCTTAATTGGCGTTAGAGCCTCAGTCGCACCGCATTATATTAAGTACTACGTAGGAGAAGCCTCGCTTACTTCTAACTTTTTAACACTCTCAGCAATTGGCTCAGTATTGGGTGCTATATCTACTAACTTTTTAACCAAATTTATTGAAAAGAAAACACTTTTCATTGTCGCTTTAGTGGTCGTAATTATTTCTCACAGCATGTTTTACGTACTTGAGAGCGACGCTATAGTCACCATTTTTATTGTGTACTTTATTGCTAACTTTGCCCACATGATTATTACCCCAATTATGTTTTCGATGGTGGCTGATACGGTTGACTACGGCGCATTAAAAATTGGCCGCAGATTAACGGCAGTTACGTTTTCGGGTCATTTATTAGCAATAAAACTAGGCTTTGCAATTGGCGGTGCTATTGCAGGGTGGATATTATCTGGCTATGCATATGTGCCTAATCAAGAGCAATCAGAACACACGTTATCAGGCATTTTACTCGCCTTTGCTGGTATTCCAGTAATTTGTACCGTGGCATGTTTAATTTTTATAACACGTTACAAACTTACCGAGCCTGAAGTAAAGCGCATTCAAACGAAGCTGGCTGATAACAAAACCATAAACTAATTTAGCAGTCCATTTTTCACCTTTTAAAAGTGTAAATTGGGCAGGCAATACTAGGAGTAAAAATGCAAAATACAGCGCAAGCAGCACCCCCATCTAATGGATTAAGTGACGCTGAACTTAAACAGTTAAAAGACTTACAACGAGCCAACTCGTTAATACAAAATCACAATGTATTAGTTGATCACATGTATACCGCCGATCCGTCAGCGCATGTGTTTAACGGCACAGTGTATATTTACCCGTCGCACGACATTGAATCAAAAAATGAAATTAATGATAACGGCGACCACTTTGCAATGCGCGACTACCATGTGTTTTCGCTGGACGAAAGCACGGGCAAAGCCATAGACCATGGCGTAGCACTTTGTGTAGACGACGTAAAATGGGCAAGCAAGCAAATGTGGGCACCCGATGCAGCGCATAAACTTGGTCAGTATTACCTTTATTTTCCGGCACGCGATCAGCAAGGTATTTTTAGAATTGGCGTTGCAAAAAGTGACAGCCCAACAGGGCCTTTTAAAGCAGAAGACGATTACATTCAAGGCACGTTTAGTATCGACCCTGCTGTATTTGAAGACGACGACTCAAGTTATTATTTGTATTTTGGTGGCTTGTGGGGCGGCCAATTACAAAATTGGCAAACGAGCGAATTTAACAAAGAAAGTACATATCCAAAAAATGGTGAAGCTGCAATTCCAGCACGCGTTGCAAAATTATCGGAAGATATGATCAGCCTAAGCGAAGACGTAAAAGAGGTTGTTGTACTTGATGAGAGTGGCTTACCAATTACAGTATGCGATAACAACCGCCGCTTTTTTGAAGGCCCATGGGTACACAAACACAACGGTGTTTATTATTTTTCGTATTCAACGGGTGATACACACAAAATTGTCTATGCAACGGGCGATAATCCGTACGGACCATTTACCTATCAGGGCGTTATTTTAAACCCAGTACTGGGTTGGACCACGCACCACTCAATTGTTAAGCACAATGGTGATTGGTTTTTATTTTATCACGACAGTACGTTATCGAGCGGGCAAACCCATTTACGCAGTATGAAAATGGCTAAGCTTGAGCACGACGAAAACGGAAAAATCCAAACAATAAGCCCATATGAACACGCTTAATAAAAATAGTTATAAACAATGCAAATTATCTGCGTGAGCACTGCAACGCCTTTTATTTGCATAAAAAAGATATAGTCAATATGACCATTAATTTATTTGTAAATGGTCGATTTAAGAGGAAGCTGAGGACATATGACAAAATGAAAATATTTTAAAGTAAAAAATTAGCACAAAGAATTAGCATAAACTTGCTGATATTTAATGTTTTTTTAGTTAAGTAGCACATTTTTAAAACTGGTTGTGGTCTTTGTAAAACGTTTAAAACATACACACACAATAATTATTTATTGACCGTAAAATGAAACAAATAGTTTACAATTATGTTTCGAGTAATTCTTAAAGTCTTGCAGTACGTCAATAATAATTAAATAAGAAAAAGGGCATCATGATGTTTAAGAAAAAGATAATTTCAACAGCCATACTCGCTGCAATAGGGTCGGTTACGCTTCCTCACCAAAGCTACGCTGCAGAAACCGTTGCCGATGAAGATGTAGAAATAATACAAGTAACCGGCATTAGAGGTTCATTGCAACGCTCTATGGATGTTAAACGCGATTCTTCTGGTATTGTCGATGCAATTTCGGCTGAGGATATGGGGAAATTTCCTGATACCAATCTTGCTGAATCGCTACAACGTATTACCGGCGTATCAATAGATAGAACGGGCGGTGAAGGTAGCCGCGTAACAGTACGTGGATTTGGACCTGCTAATAACTTAATTACAATTAATGGCCGCCAACTTCCAAATACAACAGGTGACCGTACATTTGATTTTGCAAATGTCGCATCTGAAAGCGTATCGGGCGTGCAAGTTTATAAAACATCAGACGCAAGTGTTACTTCAGGTGGCATTGGTGCAACTATAAACTTAACAACCAACAGACCCTTAAATAGCCCAGGTATAAAAGCATCGTTTGGCGTTAAAGCTGTAGACGATCAATCTACCGACGAGGGTAGCATTACACCAGAGGTAAGCGGTTTATATTCGCAAACATTTGGGGATGACAAGTTTGGTATTTCGATTTCAGGTAGCTACCAAGACCGTGAAAGCGGTATGCAACAGTTTATTCAAGATCAAGGCTACAGAGCATCTGATTACACAAATACAGGATGGGGCGGCGTACCTGCAGGCGCTGAAGGCGGAACAAACAGACCTACATCAGGCATTTACTCAAACCCGCAACAACCACGTTATGTGTTTGAAGAGCGTCAACGTGAACGTGTAAATGGTCAGTTGGTATTTCAATATCAACCTGTTGAAAATATTACAGCAACCCTTGATTACACCGGCTTTAAAACAACCGTTGAAGAGCAACACACTGATGCTTCAGTATGGTTTAACTACGCAGGCGACAGAAGTGAGTCTGTTTGGGCGGGCGAGCCTAACGCGTACCCACTTATTTACTCAGAAATTTATGACATACAAAGTGATGCCGACTACCGCGATACGTCGCTTACGGTAGGTTCTTGGGGTCGCGAAGAAAAAACAGATTCATTAGGCTTTAACCTAGAATGGGCGGTATCGGATCAGCTTAACCTAGAATTTGATCATCACAGTTCAAAAGCATCAATGAAAGCAACCGATCCACGCCACGGTACACGTAATAATATTCAGTTACCGTCGTACACTCGTTCGCGTACAGGGCTTGATTTAACCGGTGACTTACCAGGTATTGCTATTGGGAACATTGAAAATTTCACGCCAGAAACCATGCGTTTATCGGGTAGCTGGTTTGCAAACGACAAATACGATTCAGAAATCGATCAAACACAAATCTCAGGTAAGTACTTCTTTGACGACAGTTTAAGTATTGATTTTGGCGTTGCGGTTAATAAAGTAAATAACCATTATCGTCATACGCAAGTACAGCGCCCAGATTGGGGTGGAGTTGGTGTTGAGGGCGACTTTGCTGATATCGATTGGCGCCAAGATACTATTTTAGATAAGTTTCAAGCTAAAGCGGGTAATTTTGAAGGCACTGCAACACAAGGCGAATATGATTTATTTAATACAATCTTTTTTGCCGACTTTGACGCGATTGTAAATGCTGCCGAGTTTGCTGACCCTGTTGCTAACGTAGATAACCTTTACGGTGATTGTAAAGCAGCCGACGGCGCAGCGGCAGGACCAAACGGGGAAGGACAATTTTGTGCCTCAACCGATTGGGATGCAGCAACAAACCGCTTTACTGAAGAAAAAACGCAGTCTGCTTTTGCACAAGTAAATTACAAAGGCGAATTGAGCGGCATGTTCTTCGATCTACAAGTTGGCTTACGCTACGAAAAAACAGACGTATATTCTAAAGCAACCGCACCCGGCTACAGCCGCGTAGAATGGAACGAAGATACAGCCACATCAGTAACGGGTGTTACCGGTATTGAAACGCTAAGCCAATCGGCAGATTACAGCCAGTTCCTGCCAAATATTAATTTTAATATTGAAGTTGTTGAAGATGTAATGATTCGCGCAGCAGCAAGCAAAACTATTTCAAGAGCGGGTTATGGTCAGCTGCAAGGCGGCACAACTATTAATACCGGCGGTAGTTTAAGTGGTTATTCGGGTGGGTCTGGTAATCCAGGACTTAAACCGCTTGAATCAATTAACTACGACTTATCAAGTGAATGGTATTACGGCGAAGGAAGCTATATTTCGTTTGGTTACTTTAAAAAAGACGTAACAAACTGGATAACTACAGGCACTATCGACTCAAATATATTTAACTTAGCGGATCCATTAAATGGTGAAAAATTTAGAGCTGCATCAAGTGCTCTAGGTGGTAATGCATCTAACGAAGACATCAGAAATTACATATTTGAAAACTTTGCTGATGATCCAAATGTGCAACCTAAATTTGATGAAGATGGTGAGTTAGACGGCGGCACAATTGTTGGTGACCCAGACTCAGATGATCCAATTAACTTTAGAATAAACGTGCCTGTAAATGGCGACCAAGAATACACCATTGATGGCTTTGAATTTAATATTCAGCACTTATTTGGTGAGTCAGGCTTTGGCGGTATTTTCAACTACACCATGGTTGACTCGGGTCTTGAATACGACAACGATTCGCTAGAGGATACAGAAGCACTCGTAGGGTTAAGTGATACTGCAAACGTGGTGTTCTTTTACGATAAAGAAGGCTTACAAGCACGTATTGCGTATAACTGGCGCGACTCGTTTTTAAATGAACGTCGTGTAAATGGCGATTTAACCGCACCAATTTACACCGATGAGTATTACCAAATAGACTTTAACGTAAGTTACGAAGTACCAGCAGTAGAGGGACTTACTGTATTTATTGAAGGTATAAACATTACCGACGAGTACGTAACATCGTACGGGCGTAAGCAACAGTTGATTTATAACATCACTCAAACAGGCTCTCGTTACGGTTTAGGTGTTCGTTATAATTTTTAATAAATTACCCTTGTAGCAACCTTATAAAAGCCGCATTTTGCGGCTTTTTTATTTGCCTAAATTAACCTAGTAATAATAATACCCAGCTGTTATAGTCAATGTGAATTTAACTTATTAGTTACATTTAATGTGTAGCAATAGGTAAAGGCACACAACAACAATTGGAGCACACAATCCATGGCCAATCATGCATTATTAAATAATGTTGAGCATCAGCATTTAAAAATAAACCCTGCACGTAGCAAACACTTAGGTGACGGGGTTTGGTACAGCGAAACATTTGTGAGCGAATTTAGAGTCGCTCAAGCACATTACCCAATATTTTTTACCAAAGATGACGCAACAAATACATTTTCGCCGGTGTGTTTGTACGGCATAAACAAAGACGAAAACTTATTTTTAGTAAACCAACAATGGCAAGCACACTACATTCCGCTCAGCATGCAGCGACTGCCTTTTGCTATTGCGACTCAAAATACAGTGCAAAACGGTGTAGCAACGCAAGAGCGCATGCTTAGTATTGATTTAGACTCGCCAAAAGTGTCAACAAAGCAGGGTATTAACTTATTTCTAGAACACGGCGGGAATAGTGATTACCTCGAAAATATAATAAAGGTGCTCGACAACCTTCATCACGGCCTTCAAGAAAATCAGCCTTTTATTAAAACCTTAATTAAACATGGTTTGCTTGAGTCGGTATCGCTAGAGCTTGATTTAGTAAACGGGCTTAAACATAACTTACTCGGTTTTTATACCATAAACGAAGACTCGCTCAACCAGCTAGGTAGCGAGGCAATTGCAGAGCTTCACTCACAAGGGTATTTAGCGTGTATATATATGGTCATTGCATCGCAAGTACATGTACGTGATTTAGTGGCGCTTAAAAACGAGCAACTTATGCTACAAAAGCAAGCGATGTAAGTGCTTAACTATGGCAAATTTAGTAAATAAAATTCAATCGCTCAGTGGTTTAACTCCCAGTACGTTACCAAGGGAGCTTTTAAACTCGCCTGTGCCTATTGTACTAAAAGGGTTTGTAAGCGAATGGCCCCTAGTTATTGCTGCTAAAAAATCTGATGCTGCAGCAATTGATTATTTAACGCCGTTTTACGAAGGTTTTTTAGTTAATACCTGCACAATAGCCGCCAGTCAAAATGGGGTTGTAGGGTATAACCACGATATGAGTGGTTTTAACTTTACTAATCAGCAAGCGCCATTTATTAACGCGCTTGAGCAAATAACGCAAACTGCAAATAACCCACACGCAGATACGCTATACATTGGCTCTACTAGCATTGCACAATGCTTACCTTCTTTGGTTGATCACTGCCACGTTAATGCGTTAAGCGAAGGCTGTTTATTTAATGTGTGGGCAGGCGGTAAGGTTACCGTGCCAGCACATTACGACGTAGCGCAAAATTTAGCGTGTTGCGTTGCAGGTAAAAGGCGTTTTACTTTATTTCCCCCCGATCAAATCGATAATTTATATGTAGGCCCGCTTGATAAAGCACCAGGTGGTCAGCCTATAAGTTTAACCACCACAACTGCACCTAACTTTAAGCAGTTTCCTAAGTTTGAACAGGCAATAAAAGCGGCAATTACCGTTGACTTAGAGGCGGGCGATGCACTTATTTTACCCAGTATGTGGTGGCACCAAGTAGAGGGGCTTGGCAGTTTAAATATTCTGTTTAATTATTGGTTTAAAAATACGCCAGCGGTTTATGGTCAACCGACTAATGCATTGCACCTTGCTATTTTAAACATACGTAATTTACCAAAACATGAGCGAGCAGCATGGCAACGCTTGTTTAATTACTATGTATTTGCTGATAACGAATTTACCCACATATCAACGCCTGCACAGTCTATTTTAGCAAAGCCAATGGATGAGCTAACAGCGCGTAAATTAAGAGCCGAATTACAAAATAAATTAAGACGCTAAGCGTACTTGTAAGGTTTGAAATATGAATCAAAATGCAATTAAAAAAATCGTAATAGCAGGTGGCGGCACCGCCGGTTGGATGTGCAGCGCTGCAATGGCAAAGCTGCTAGGTAAAAATATTGAAGTGTGCTTAGTTGAATCTGATTTAATACCGACCGTAGGAGTCGGGGAGTCAACTATTCCTACGCTGCATATATTTCATGATTTACTAAAAATTAGTGAATCAGAATTTATGGCAGCCACCAACGCCACCTTTAAATTAGGCATATCGTTTGAGGGCTGGAAACAAAACCAACAAAGCTACTTTCACTCGTTTGGTTATGTGGGGCAAGGCTGTTGGGCTGCGGGTTTTCAGCATTTTTGGCTAAGAGGCATGCAGCAAGGTGTAGCAGCCGATATTGGCGACTATTGCACAGAGCACGTAGCAAGCCGTTTAGGTAAATTTGCCGTAGTGCCGAATCAAGACCGTAATCATGCTTATCAGTTAGATGCAGGTTTGTACGCTAAGTTTTTACGAAAGTTTGCAGAGCAAAACGGCGCTAAACGTATAGAAGGCATGATAAGCAAAGTTAACTTAGAGCCCTCTAATGGCTTTATAAAATCGCTTACTTTGGGTGATGGGCAAATTATTGAGGGCGATTTATTTATAGATTGCACCGGCTTTAGAGGCTTATTAATAGAGCAAGCGCTACACACCGGATACGAAGATTGGAGCCATTGGCTGCCGTGCGACAGCGCAGTAGCAGTACAAACTGAATTAGTAAGTCCAATAGTGCCATACACACGCGCCATGGCGCATAAATGTGGTTGGCAGTGGCAAATACCACTGCAAAGCCGCCGTGGTAATGGCTTAGTATTTTGTAGTAAATACATGAGCGATGAAGAGGCAAAAGCAGCGCTCCTTAATAACGTAGAAGGCAAACCCATTAATGAGCCGCGCGTTATAAAATATCGCACCGGTACACGACGTAAACATTGGAACAAAAACTGTGTGGCTATTGGCTTAGCCAGTGGTTTTATAGAGCCGCTTGAATCAACCAGTATTCATTTAATTCAGCAAAGCATTATTAGATTAATGCAAAACATGCCAACCAAGGCAATTGAGTCGTGTTATCAAGATGACTTTAATAACAAAATGCGCTTTGAGGCGGAAAATATCCGCGACTTTATTGTACTGCATTACCACGTAACGCAGCGCACCGACAGCGACTTTTGGCGTTACTGTAAAAATATGCCAATACCAGAGTCGCTCGTTAAACGCCTTGAGCTATTTAAACAAAGCGGGCATGTTTATAAAGCAGAGCAAGAGCTATTTGGCGAAGCATCGTGGTTACAAGTGATGTTAGGGCAAGGGCTAGTGCCGCAAAATTATCACCCCATTGTAGATAGCATGAGCGATGATGAGCTTAAACGATTTTTAGAATCAATAAAAAATCATGTGGCTAAAAAAGCAAATAGCTTACCGAGTCACATTGATTTTATTAATCATTATTGCAAGGCTAAGTAAGTATTATGCTAACACTTGGCAATAACTTACAGCCAGAGTATGAGTTTATAGGGCAAGAGCAAACGCCAATTATTATAATTGACGACTACCTTAGTGAGCCGCAAAAACTTATAAAATTAGCGCAAAGTGCTGCTCAAAGTAATGGAGAGTTTAAACCCGACGAACTCACTCAATACCCAGGTTTACGTATGCCGCTGCCAAAGCAATGTGTGGTTGATTACTTAAAGCCTCTTATACAGGGGTTTTATAACGTATTTAATATTGGGCAAACACTTACCCCATACCCAAAAGATAATGCCTTATCGTTAATTACTAAAACGGAGCAGCAGCTATCACCAATACAAACCTTGCCACACTTTGATACCAACGATCCTAACCTAATTGCCATTATTCATTACCTTGGAGAGGGGCCGCATGGCGGAACGGGGTTTTTTAGGCATAAAAAAACAGGGTTTGAAACAATAAGCACAAAGCGCAAAAACACGTATTTAACGCATGCTCAACACATTCTTGAGTGCAGTAACACAAAACCTAGTTACTGCACCCCACAGCACAGTGAGTTTGAATGCTACAAGCACATACCCTACAAGCCAAATAGGCTTATTGTGTTTCCTGGGTATTTGCTGCACACCAGTTTACTTAATACAGCCACCGATATTTCACCGTGTCCACAAACAGGGCGGCTAACGGCCAATATGTTTGTTCATTTTAAATAGGAATACTATGTTTTTTTCTTTACCTAGATTCGCATATAAAGGTTGGCTATTAAGCTTTTTTGTATTGGCGCTGAGTGCCACATCAGTGCAAAAAAGTCATGCTACAGGGTTTGATACTCTTCCTAAAAAGCAATTTAATGTACTGCTATTTACAAAAACCGCAGGGTGGCACCATAAGTCGCAAACCGAAGGCGTTAAAGCGCTAGAAGGCTTAGCCGATAAGCACTTTTTTAATTTAATTTGGCACGAAGAAAGCCATTATTTTAACGACGACTACTTAAAAAATGTGGATGTAGTAGTGTTTTTATCAACCACAGGCGATATTTTAAACCCAAAAGAGCAAGCCGCGCTTGAGCGATTTGTAAAAGCAGGTAAAGGCTTTGTGGGTATTCATAGCGCATCAGACACCGAATACGATTGGCCGTGGTATCAAAAGCTGGTGGGGCGCACCTTTAACATTCATCCTGTTATTCAAACCGGTGTATTAAGCAAAGTGCCTAATACTAACTTTATAGGCTTAAACCATATGCCGCAGGAAATGCTTTGGACTGACGAGTGGTACGAGTTTGGGCCAGAGCTTACTAAGTTAAACTACTTACTCACGGTTGATGAGCAAACTTACAACCCAACTGCCGATTGGGGTAATAACAAAACAGGCTCAGGCATGGGATCGTTTCATCCTATTTCGTGGCATCACAATTACGATGGCGGCCGATCATTTTATACCGCTCTTGGACATACTAATGCGGTGTATAGCAGTGAGTTTTTAACCGAGCATATTTATGGCGGTATTTATTGGGCTGCAACAGGTAAAGGGTTAAAAAGCAGTAATTAATGAATAACTCATAAATGTACTTTTTAATATTATTTACATCACTAAGGCCGCTTTTTTAAGCGGCCTTTTGCATTTTAGGCACTGTGTAAACACCTCACTCATTTAACTTAGTTTATAAAATAAACAAATAGCTTTGAGAATTGCTTGATCAAATGGTCAAAAAGACTATATTAAATTTGCACGCTGATATAATTCAAATAAAGAGGATAAACATGAAAGTATTTTTTAAAATAACAACTTTATTGTTAACACTAATAAGCTATCAATCATTCGCTGCATTTAATAATAACCCATCGAGTGTAGGCGCCGACAGTTCAGGGACATACCGTAACCTCGCACAAGAAATGGGTAAAACAAATATACAGCAAAAGGTGAATAGTACTTTTGACAATATGTTTGGCTATAACAACACTCAACAACTTTACTACCCGTACACCGAAAACGGTGTTTATAAAGCACACTACATAAAAGCAATTAACCCAGACGAAGGCGACGATATAAGAACAGAAGGGCAATCATGGGGGATGACTGCTGCTGTTATGCTCTACAAGCAAGAAGAATTTGATAACTTATGGCGCTTTGCTAAAGCGTATCAAAAAAATCCAGACAATCACCCTGATGTAAAAAAACAAGGTGTTTACGCGTGGAAACTAAAGCTTAATCAAAACGGTTTTGTTTATAAAGTAGATGAAGGTCCGGCACCTGATGGCGAAGAGTACTTTGCTTTTGCACTACTTAATGCGTCAGCTCGTTGGGGTAATTCGGGCGAATTTGATTATTATGCTGATGCCATTACTATGTTAAACACAATTAAAAACAAGCTGATGCAAAACCAAATAATCCGTTTTTCACCTTACATTGATAACCTAACAGACCCTTCTTATCATATACCTGCGTTTTACGACTACTTTGCAAATAACGTGACTAATCAAGCCGACAAAAATTACTGGCGACAAGTGGCTACAAAAAGTAGAACCTTACTTAAAAACCATTTTACAAAAGTGAATGATAATCCGCATTGGAACTTACCTACATTTTTATCGCGCTTAGATGGCAGCCCTGTTATTGGTTACATTTTTAACGGCCAAGCAAACCCAGGTCAATGGTATGAGTTTGATGCATGGCGCGTAATTATGAATGTTGGCTTAGACGCGCACTTAATGGGTGCTCAGGCGTGGCATAAAAATGCAGTTAATAAAGCACTTGGCTTTTTAAGTTATGCAAAAACAAACAACAGTAAAAACTGTTACGAGCAAGTGTATTCGTACGGTGGAGCGCAAAACAAAGGCTGCGCAGGCGAAGGACAAAAAGCCGCGAATGCAGTAGCGTTACTTGCTTCAACAAACACTGGGCAAGCAAATGAGTTTTTTAACGACTTTTGGTCTTTATCGCAACCAACGGGTGACTACCGTTACTATAATGGTTCGTTATATATGTTAGCTATGCTGCATGTATCGGGTAACTTTAAGTTTTACAACAACACGTTTAATTAAAATAACAATACCTAAGCAGCAAAAGCCTAAGTAGCAAAAACTAAGTAGTAAAAGCTTAGGCAGCAAAACCTAGATAATAAAAAACCGGTGTAACCAAGTTACACCGGTTTTTTATGTATAACGAGTAAGCTAACTTTTATCTTTAATAAGTTGCTTAACTAATTTAGCTAATTAGCCAAACCCGCTACTTTTACATCAAGCGTAAACAAGCCCTTGGCGGTAGTTATTAATAATGTTTTGCGGTCTTTACCACCAAACGCAAGGTTGGTTACATTAGGGCCAAGTTCAATTTTATCGATAAACGCGCCACTTGGCGTGTAAATATTAATAACGCCTTTTTTGTGACTGCTTACGTAAATATTGCCAGCGGAGTCTACTTTTATACCATCTGGCGAGGTTACTTTAATAAAGTCTTCGCGCGGTGAAATCTCACCGCTTTTATCAATAGTGTATTTGCTTACACGGTTGCTAAAGTCGCCAATATAAAGGGTACGTTGATCGGGCGAGAGCGCAACACCGTTGGGCTTTTCAAGAGTAGCGTCAATTAAACTAAGTACGCCTGTATTGCTTAACTTATACACACCAGTATAAGGCATTTGCTGAGTGCGTTCGCCTATTTGCCAATTAGGATCGGTAAAAAATATATCGCCATTTTTATGCATAGTCATATCGTTTGGCGAGCTAAAGCTTAGCCCATCAAATTCATTAACTACCACGGTATTAGTTTTACTTTTTATATTAATTTTAGAAAGCGACTGCGTACTGTGGTTAAGCGTATAGAGGCTCTCTCCTTTGGCATACAAACCGTTTGTACCACTGTGTTTTAAATAAGTGGTAAGGATATTGGGCAGCACTAATTTATAAATGGTCGAATCGGGGCCGAGTGCTTGCGAGCTTGCAAAGTTCATTTCTGAAAAATAAAACGCATTGTCTTGGCTTGACCACGTAGGCCCTTCTAAAAACAAAAGCTCGTCACTAACAAGTGTGGGCTTAACGCCTTTTATTAATGGTGACTGCTCATTGCTTTGGCTGTTTACAGCGTTTAACAAAGGTGTATTTTCAAGTTGTTGTGCCAGCGCTGCTTTATTAAAGCAGAGCATTAATACAACTAAGCTTAGCGTTTTTTTGTGTGTTTTTAGCATGGACGTTTACTCAGGTTTGTTTAATTTATAATTAATGGTCATTTTGACTATATCATTTATTTTTTTCGTTGTATGATATTTATTGAAAATAATAACGATTCAACGGAGCACACACATGCATAAAAAACACACACTCAGCCTGCTTTTACTTGCAGGATCATTAAGCGTAAACGCTGCACAAGACCAAGGTCTTAAAAACACCTTTGCAGACTCATTTAAAATGGGGGTTGCTGTAAATCAAGATATAGTGACAGGCAAAAACGCAGCCGCGCAGTCAATTATTGCTAAGCAATTTAATACAGTCACCCTAGAAAACGCCATGAAAGCAGAAGTAATTTACCCACAGCAAGGTAAGGTCGATTTTAGTGGTGCAGATGCATTTATAGATTTTGCCAAGCAAAATAACATGTTTACCGTAGCCCACACCTTAGTGTGGCATAACCAAACGCCTGACTGGTTTTTTACAAATAGCAAAAATGAGCCAAATACCCCAGCAGAGCAGTTAGAGCAAATGCGCAAACACATAGAGCTGGTAGCAGGGCGCTATAAAAACAAAGTAGATGCATGGGACGTAGTTAACGAAGTAATTGCTGATGACGGCTCTTATCGCCCAACTGTGTGGGTTAACCGCGTAGGTGATGGCGATACAATGGTAAAAGCCGCGTTTAAATACGCCCAGCAGTATTCACCTAATACCGAGCTTTACTACAACGACTTTAATGCATGGCGACCAGAAAAAAGAGACGGCATTATACGTATGATCAAAATGTTGCAAAAAGAAGGTATTCGAATCGATGGCATTGGCATACAAGCGCACTGGGGGCTTAACTTTCCTAAAATGCAATATATTGAACAAGCCATTGATGCATACGCCGCGCTGGGTATAAAAGTGATGATCACCGAGCTTGATATAGACGTGCTGCCTTTAACAAAAGAAGGGCAGATTACCGGCACCGATATGATGAAACCACAGTTTCAGTTAGAAGAGTTTGAAACCTACCTCGACCCATACAAAAATGGCTTACCTAGCGACGTAGAGGCGCAATTAAACGCCCGTTATAAAGCCTTGTTTGAACTGTTTTACGCAAAACGCGACAAGATAGACCGCGTAACCTTTTGGGGATTACACGATGGTATGTCGTGGAAAAACGACTACCCAATCCCAAACAGAACAAACTACCCATTATTATGGGATCGTAATTTAAATCCTAAACCGATTATTAAAACAATTGCTGATGTAGTTCAGTAAGCAATTTAATGTGTAAAATGTAAAGCCGAGTGTTTTTAAATACTCGGCTTTTTTGTGTTTGAAGTTGTTACAAAGAAAAATAATGAGCAACCGCTTCACTAACTTAGCTAGTTAGTGATTTTAAATATCCTGATTTTACGCAAGTGTTATACGTTCAGATACCACTATGCCTTTTATAAAAGTATTCACCTTACGATTTAACCACCTAGGCAAATATAAAAGTAGAACAAATTTTAATCTTGATACTTATTGTTAATTAGACTATAACAGTGTTGGTTTTAGGTTAATTTAATGATTGTATATTCACACACACGATATAGAACAATAAAAATTTAATTTAAACCTTAACTATAACTAATTGATTATTAGCTTCTCTTTGTGGTTTTTTATAAGGTGAATATTAATAATTAAAGAGATATTACAATAATAAATATAGATGACAGTCTATTTTTACTAGTAAGTTGTAGTCATATTGAATAATAGATAGTTTGAAAGTGTTGTAAAAAACACTTTGAGCATATTTATTCACTTAAATGACGTTTATTGCATCTAGTTAAAAAACGACTCATTTATTGCTTTAGTCTAAGGAATAAAAAATGAATAAATCGATTTTTCGTAACACCGGATTAGTGACCTTAGTGTCACTTTTAATGGCGTGCGGGGGGAATAATAAAGATACACCGGTGCCTGAACCCATACCTGAAGTAGTAGCCCCTGATACTCCAGAGCCTGAAGCGCCAATAGCAGCTGAAATAACAAATGGCGGGTTTGAAGAAGACACTGCAGGGCAAACAACCCCCGTCGGAAATTGGGTATTTAGGCCAACACAAGAATCAAGCGCGACTTCTACTATAGAAGTAATTGAATCACAAGAAGGCGTTAATACTTACCAAGGCACAAAAGCAGTTGAGGTTAACGTTAATACACTGGGTGACAACCCGTGGGGTATTGAAATAGCTTATGAAGACCTTCCTATCACCGGTGGTAAAAATTACGAGTTTAGTGTTTGGGCCAAAGGTGAAGAGGGAACCAGTGCCGATTTTTGGATTCAAACGCCCGCACCAGATTACGGTCAACTTAGCCTAGTAAAAGAAACACTCACAGGCGAGTGGCAAAAAATTACATTAACAGCCGCAACAGCCGAAGCTGACTCTTTAGTAAGGCTGGCAATTCACTTTTCAAAAGAAGAGAATATTAACAAGTCTATATACCTAGACGAATTTTCAGGCTTTATTTTAGACGATGTTCCAGCACAAGAAATACCTGATGTTCAATACAGCGAAGTAACAGCACAAAGTTTAAAAGCATTGGCACCTAATTTTAATATTGGCGTGGCTGTGCCAGCGGGTGGTTTTGGTAACAGCATAATAGATAGACCAGAGATTAAAACGATTATTGAACAACACTTTAATCAGCTCTCTGCTGAAAATATTATGAAGCCTACCTATTTACAACCAACCCAAGGCGAATTTTTTTACGATGATTCTGATGAGCTAGTTAACTACGCAAAAGACAACTCACTCACCGTGCATGGCCATGTTTTTGTGTGGCACTCGCAAATTGCGCCTTGGATGCAAAGTTTTCAAGGTGATAAAGCCGCGTGGATAACCATGATGGAAGATCACATCACTCAAGTTGCAACTCACTTTGAAGAAGAAGGCGATAACGATACCGTCGTTAGCTGGGATGTAGTTAACGAAGCGTTTATGGAAAATGGTAAATACCGTGGTGAAAAAACCACTGACGACAGCGCCGACGAATCTGTATGGTTTGAAAACATAGGAGCCGAATTTTTATCGTTAGCCTATAAAGCAGCAAGAGCGGCCGACCCCGATGCCGACTTATACTACAATGATTACAACCTGATTTGGAATGCCGATAAATTAGATGCCGTTATATCTATGGTTAACGATTTTCACAACAACGGCGTGCCTATTGATGGTATTGGGTTTCAATCTCATATTTCACTTAACAGCCCTGATATTTCAACCATTCAGGCACATCTTCAAAAAGTGGTCGATATTCGCCCTAAAATTAAAGTAAAAATTACCGAGCTAGATGTTCGTATGAACAACGAAGGCGGCATTCCTCTAACTTACCTAACCAGTGAAAGAGCGGATGAACAAAAGCAGTACTACTACGATATTGTTAAAACATACCTAGAAACTGTACCTGAAGATCAACGCGGTGGCATAACTATTTGGGGCGTAATTGACGAGGATAGCTGGTTACAAAACTGGCCAGAGCCGACAACAGAATGGCCACTGTTATTTTTTAATGACTTTACTGCAAAGCCTGCCTTACAAGGATTTGCTAATGCATTAAAAGAGCTAATTGAAGTTGTACAACCAGCACCTTCATCAGAGCTGTTAACTAATGGCGACTTTGAAGCCGGACTTGATTCATGGCAAGCCCGTGGCAGTGCAAGCATAACCTTAGATACAACCCAAGCCCACAGTGGCAATAATAGCGCTTTAGTACAAGGGCGAACAGAAACGTGGAATGGCATACAAAAGGATGTAAAAGGTTTATTTACAGCAGATAAAACCTATAACGTATCTGCATGGGTTAAGTTATCTGACGATACCAGTACCGTTTCACCAGATATAAAATTCACGCTACAAATAGAGCACACTAGCACTGAATACCTTGAGTTGACGCCTGTTACAACCGTTGCAGCAGGCGACTGGGTACAGTTATCAGGTACTTACACACATTCAATTACAACGCAGGAAAGCGCCGCTTTACTTTATGTTGAATCAAACGAACTCACTGCAGACTTTTATGTAGATGATGTATCGGTAACCTTGGTTGAATAATAAACCTAACTAAAAGTAATTAACCCCAGAGTAAATAGTCTGTATTTTTATACAGACTATTTTTTTGTGCGGGCTTTAATTATTTTGAGATAATTATAAAGGTATCTTATAAATATATTTTAAATAATGTATTACTGTTTTATTTATAAAATGAAATGTACTTTATAAATAAAAAATAGGGTTACTGAGCCATAAAAATTATGATTGCTTAACTAACTTAAATTGGGTGTAATGAACCTACAATAAAGGCACTTGTAGTACAGGGAAGTAAATGATTAAATTTAATTCATTAGAAATTAAGAATGTTAAAGGTTTATCGGGTAGTAATTTTAAATTCAACTTTTTTCCTAACAAACCATGTGTACTTGTGGCTCCAAATGGATATGGAAAAAGCTCAATTGCTTGCGCATTTAAATCATTAAAAAGTAACAAATTAGAACTAAAAGAAGATGACTATCATAATGGAGATTTATCATTTTCACCTGAACTCATAGTTGAGTTTGATAAAGTTAAATATCCTGCAAATTCCACTCAAAATAAAATTCATTCAAACTTTGATATTTCTGTTATAAATAACCCAATTATTGCGAAAGCAAAACAGATGAAAATGGGATCATTTACTCGAGCTACGGCCAGCATTACTGTAGATACAATTGAGCTCGTTGCCACTGTACCTGAGAAAGTATTATTTGATTATTCGATTAGCGAAAATAAAGCTTGGTTTGGTACTAACGGGAAAGTTTTAACAAACATTGAAAATACATTAATAAGTAATGATGAGTTTATATATTTGTTAAGCAAAAAAATAGACTTCTCTAGGTTTGTTAAAAAGAGAGATTACATAAATCCTGTTGAAAATATAATTAAAGAGATTAATCAAATTATAGGTAACAGTGCTCAGATAAAAGTAACAATTGAGCAATCAATTTTAGCTTCACTGGAGACAATCGAGCCACTCAAGCACTTATCCATTCTTGTAAATGAGTGTACTGGAAATGAAGTTGTTGACTGCTATCTACATTCAATACAAATAGTAAAAATGATTCAAAGTAGTTCTTTTACAAAAGCCTTAATTTATAGAATGTACTGTAGGGAAAAATATTTCTTTGATGATTTATTAAGATCAGTTAATTCTACAAGACATAATTTAAAAACTAGAGAAGTTAAAAAATCCCAGAATAATATTAAGAAAAAACTTATAGTAGAGTTTCCAAAGATAAGCTCCATTTCTAATGGGCAAAGGGATATAATTTCATTTATATCACAAATTCAAAAAGCAAAATCTAGTTTCAAAAAACAAAATTGTATTTTGATTGTTGACGAAATATTTGATTATCTTGATGATGCTAATTTAGTATCATTTCAGTATTATATAACTAAGTTGATAGAGGAATTTAAATTACAAGGTAGAAATATTTTCCCTATATTACTAACACATTTAGACCCTCTACACTTCAATCATTTTTGTTTTAGTAAACACAAAATGCAAATACACTACTTAGCTCAAAGTCCGAATAAAGTGACATGTAAATTTTTAGATATTGTTAAAAACAGAAAAGATCAACAAATTGGAAGCGATTTAAGTAAGTATTTTTTTCATTATCATCCAGAAGACAAAGATTTAGAAAACGATTTTATTCGTTTAGGCATGCCAATAGCTTGGGGGAGATCTTTATCATTTCATAGAGAGGTTTCTATTGAGCTAATAAAATATCTGCAAGGGTCTAGTTATGACCCTATAGCTGTTTTATTTGCGATTAGGGTTAGAATAGAAGAGTTCGCCTATAATTCTTTATTTGATTGCGATAAACAGAACTTTTTGGATACCCATAAAACTCGAAATAAGCTTCTTTTTTGTGAAGATAGAAGTATTCATATTCCTGAAATAAATTATTTATTAGGTTTAATTTATAATGATGATCTTCACTGGTCGGATAATCGCGATTATATTACACCGCTAGTTTCCAAGCTAGAAAACATTACTGTTAAGAAAATGATTAGCGAACTTGAGCAATACAGTGGACGGGAAAATTAGTATTTCCCGCTTATAGCTTACCCGATAAGCTATGAAAAATGAATCAGATAAAAAACACATAACGGTTTTTATGTGTTTTCCTCTAAAAGCGAAGCGACTCTTAACCTCTTTGTGCGTCATTCTTTTGGTCTATTTCACTAAAAAGCTCAAAAAGCCATTCAAAACTACTTAGCCTGATACCTAACTATCACAAACTTAAGTGGCACATCGCCGTTGTTATAAATGCCGTGTAGGTCATTAGGGGCTGCAAATAAAATATCTCCGGTGAGTGCTGGTTGGCTTTTACCATTGAGCGTCCAGGTGCCTGAGCCCTCAATAATCATTAAGTATTCTTCATCGGGATGCTGGTGGGCGGGATGTATTTCGTTATTAGGTTTAATAACCGCCACACCTGTAATAGCGCCTTTGGTGAGTGATGTATCGCCATAAAAGTAGGTATGAAAATCACCGCCTTCGTAGTGAGTGATGTGCGCGTCTTTTGGGCTCACTATAGATGAGGTAAGTTGCTTGGGTTTATCTGCTGCGCTAACAGGTGATGCAGAAGTTAATGCAGCAGTTAATACAATCGTTAATGCAATCGTTAATGCAAAGGTGGCTGCGGCTTTTAGTGATAAAGTGTTTGTTGTGTTTTTCATGTGTGTCCTTGCTAATTTATTTACTAGTTATCTTGCTAGTTAGGTATGCAATTAAGGAATGTGTGCTGTGTTATTTTTGTTCAGTCTATTTTAATAAAACGTTGTTGTCAAAAAGACTATATGGTGTTAAGTTTACCTTGCACACTAAAAACACACAACAGGTACATCATGCATAAAAATAAACTAACGATTGCTATTTTATTAGGAATGTCGAGCCTTGCACTTGGCTGTAATGGCTCAGCAGAGCAAAGTAAACCGACACTAAAAGCACAAAAAGCGCCGGAGCAATTAACGCTTAAAGCGCAATTTAAAGATCATTTTAAAATTGGTACAGCAATTAGCCGCGACCAAGTGTTAGGGGCTTTGCCTGAAGATTTAAATGTAGCTAAAGCGCAATTTAATACCTTTACGCCAGAGAACTCAATGAAGTGGGAACGCATACACCCAGAGCTTGAAACGTATGACTTTGAAGCCGCTGATGCGTTAGTTAAGTACGCACAAGAGAACAACCAAGAATTAGTTGGGCATACATTAGTGTGGCATTCGCAAACGCCTGATTGGGTTTTTGAAGACGAACAAGGCGAGCCGCTAACCCGCGATGCATTACTTAAGCGCATGCAAAACCATATTAATGCTGTTGCAGGGCGTTATAAAAACCGCATTTTTGCATGGGACGTTGTAAACGAAGCATTAAACGAAGACGGCACACTGCGTGAATCTAAATGGAGCACCATTATTGGTGACGACTTTATAGAATACGCGTTTAAATACGCTAAGCAGGCAGCGCCTAATGCCAAGCTGTATTACAACGACTACAACTTGTATAAGCCAGAAAAAAGAGCCGGTGCAATTGCGCTTATTAAAAATTTACAAAGCAAAGGCATTGAAATAGATGGTATTGGTATGCAAGCGCATTACTCGCTTGATAACCCTGAGCTTTCGTTAATGGAAGACTCTATTGTGGCATACGCTGCAACGGGTATTGATGTGATGATAACCGAGCTTGATATTTCGGTATTGCCGTTCCCTGAAGGTGAAGAACAAGGCGCTGACATTTCGTTAGATATTGCCTTGCAAGAGCGCTTTAATCCATACCCGAATGGCCTACCGAGTGAAGTAAACACCCAGTTAGGCGAGCGCTACAAAGCCGTATTTAACATACTTAAAAAGCATGACGATAAAGTAAGCCGCGTAACATTTTGGGGTATAAGCGATGCAGGCACTTGGCGTAACGATTGGCCAATGCAAGGGCGTACCGATTACCCATTATTAATTGACCGTGAGCTAAAACTTAAAAGCTTTGTAAGCGATTTATAATAGTAAAAAACATTTAATCTCCCGTAAAGGATCGCTTAATAGCGATCCTTTTTTGGTTTTAAGCGCTTAAAATAGCTATTTTTGATAGGTTTATTATTAAGATTTTAAGTTAGTTAAGCAGTAACTAATATGCGTTTGCAAAGGCACTTGTGGTGTTAAATAGCTAAATGGGAAGAGTGGGTTATTTGGGCTGTCGGGGCAAAATTGCGGTTCTAGGCAAATGCCGTCATGCGCATTAAAAGGACTTTTTAAATGCTGCCCTGTATATACCTGAATAGCAGGGTAGTTAGAAAGCACACTCAGCATTACCTTTTCATCAGCACTTATAAGCTCAGCGTGTTGCTTATTGGTTTGCAGGTTAAGTACTTGTTCGGTTACAAAGTTATGATCGAGTTTATCGGTTTTATTAAGCACTCGCGCATTTGTATAGTCGAAAGGGGTATTTGCTACAGGGGCTATTAAACCTGTGGGAATTGCGTGCGAATTTATGGGCGTATAATGCGCGGCGGCCAATTTTAATATATGCCCTTGTGCGCTGTTAGTAATGCCATTTAAATTAAAATACGGGTGTGCTGTTGGCCCTGCAATGGTTTTTTTATTACTGGTAATTGTAAATTTAATATCAAGATTACTCTCGTTTTTACTGTTAGTGGTAAAGCTGTACAGCACATTAAATGTGGTTTTACCTGGGTAGCCGTTGTAACCATCGGGTAGGGTAATACTTAAACTTAATGCATTTTTGTGATGATAATCGAGCTGCCAAAACAAGTCGCTTAATGCTTTATGCCCGCCATGAAGTTGGTTATTGCCTTCGTTTTTATTAAGCGCATAAGCTTTATTATCAATGTGTATTTGGGCGTTACTTAGCCTATTTGCATAAGGGCCGGCTACTGCGCCTAAGTAAAACGTGTCGTTTAAATAGTCATTAATATTAGAATAGCCAAGTACAATATTTCTTTTTTTATTATCAACATGGGTAACCCAGCTGGTAAGCCGGGCACCGTAGTTAATAATAGAAATAGTGTCGTTTGCCTCATTACTTAGTGTGTATTGAACAAGTGAAGTTGTCATGGTGGTTACTCTTTTAATTGTTCATTCTGGCTTTTTTAATTTCTTCTTTTACGATTGGATACAGATCGTAAGTTGGGTAAAACTCAGTGCTGTAGGCTTTCCAACCATAGCGCTCAATCGATAAATTTACTTTTGGTAATAACGCTGCTGGAAAGCGCAGAGTAACTACTTGCCCTATACCCATCATTACTTTCCAAGATTCTACCGTTGCGCCCTCTGGTGGGAAGTGTTTGTAAAAGTTAGCGTTGTTTAGTATTTCTTTTATTTCAGAGAGGTTTTTTGATTGGTCGTGTTTTAAAAAAATCGTTAGCATTAGTTCATCATTTTGCTTGTCATTTGCCCATGCGTTAAAACTAGTACCTGCACTAAAAAGCATAATTAATAGTAAATATTTCATAGTTCACCTTTGTTAGTTAATTATAAAAATGCGCCGAGCTTTGGGAGGCTTAGCGCATTAATTGGATAAAATTGTATTATTGCGCGCATTACGCGTACTAAATGTATTAGGCGTTGGCTTTAATTAACGCCTGCGCGGTGCTAACTACGTTTTTGGTGGTAAAGCCAAAGTGCTCTAATAACACGTTACCTGGCGCCGACTCACCAAAAGTGCTCATACCAATTACTTTGCCTTGTAAACCTACATATTTAAGCCAGTAATCTTGGTGTGATGTTTCAATTGCAATGCGGTTTGCAACCGAGTTTGGTAATACACTTTGCTTATAATCGTCTGATTGTAGATCAAACAATGTGGTGCTTGGCATTGATACCACACGCACTGCAACGCCTTGTGCTGTAAGCTCTTTTGCGGCTTGCATTGCTAAATCAACTTCAGACCCCGTTGCTATTAAAATAAGCTCAGGCGCTTTATTGCTTTCGCTAAGAATATAGCCGCCTTTTTCTATGTCGCTAATTTGCTGAGCGCTGCGTGGCTGGTGGTTGAGCCCTTGGCGACTAAAAATAAGCGCCGTAGGTTGCTGCTGATTTTGTATAGCGTTTTTCCACGAAACGGCGGTTTCTACTGCATCACACGGGCGCCATGTGACTAAGTTTGGGGTCATACGTAGGTTGGCTAGTTGCTCAATAGGTTGATGAGTCGGGCCGTCTTCACCTTGGCCAATAGAGTCATGGGTATACACAAATATATTTTGAATACCCATAAGTGCCGACATTCTTACTGCGTTACGGGCATATTCCATAAACATTAAAAACGTTGCGCCGTAATTAATAAAACCACTGTGCAGTGATATGCCATTCATAATGCCGCTCATACCAAACTCGCGCACGCCATAAAACAGGTAATTACCGCTGGCGTCATCTGCGCTTATGCCTTTAGAGCCAGACCACAACGTTAAGTTAGAACCGGCTAAATCGGCAGAGCCACCCAATAACTCTGGTAAATGCGGGGCAAAGGCTTCAATGGTGTTTTGCGAGGCTTTTCGGCTGGCAATGTTAGCGGCGTCTTTGTTGCACTGTGCAATATAGTTGTTTGCAATTGTTTCAAAGTTTTCAGGCAGGGTGCGTTTAATTACGCGGCGCTCAAATTCTTTAGCAAGCTCTGGGTGGCTTTTGGTGTAGTCGCTAAACAGTTGTTGCCATTGTTTTTGTTTTTTATCACCGCTTTGTTTAGCGTCCCAATGGGCGTAAATATCATCACTGATACTAAATGCTTTATTTGGGAGGTTTAAAAATTTGCGTGCAGCAGTTATTTCGTCATTGCCTAATGGCGAGCCATGGCAGTCGTGCGAGCCTGATTTATTTGGCGAGCCAAAGCCAATCACGGTTTTACAACAAAGTAGGGTAGGTTTATCGCTCACTAGTTTGGCTTGTGCAATGGCGCTGGCAATTTGTTCTGGGTCGTGGCCGTCTATATCTTTTATTACATGCCAGCCGTAAGCGTCAAAGCGTTTAGCGGTGTCGTCGGTAAACCAGCCCTCAACGTGTCCGTCGATAGATATACCGTTATCATCCCAAAAAGCAATAAGTTTACCCAGGCCTAATGTGCCTGCAAGCGAACATGCTTCGTGTGATATGCCTTCCATTAAACAGCCATCACCCATAAAACAGTAAGTGTAATGATCAACAATATCAAAACTCTCTTTGTTAAATTGTGCTGCTAGGGCTTTTTCGGCAATAGCCATACCTACGGCATTTGATAAACCTGCGCCAAGCGGACCTGTGGTTGTTTCAACACCTGGGGTATAACCGTATTCAGGGTGACCTGGGGTTTTTGAATGCATTTGTCTAAATTGTTTAAGCTCGCTAAGTGGTAGTTCGTACCCGCTTAAATGCAATAAAGAATAAATAAGCATAGATCCGTGACCGTTACTGAGTACAAAGCGGTCTCGGTTTGGCCAATTTGGATCGGTTGGATTGTGGTTTAAAAAATCGTTCCACAGTACTTCGGCTATATCGGCCATACCCATAGGTGCGCCCGGATGCCCTGAATTTGCTTGCTGTACTGCATCCATACTGAGTGCGCGAATGGCATTAGCAAAAGGCGCACGAGAAGAAAGCTGAGTCATGTATTACCTCAAATAAAATTAAAAAAGCCCGCACGTAATGTGGCAGGCTTGAGGGAAATTAGTTTAGTAAGTCTTCAACCAATTTAGCCAAAATACGCTGATCTTTGGCAAAGTTACGAATACCTTCACCGAGCTTTTCGCTGGCCATTGCATCTTCGTTGTGCTGCCATAAAAATTGCTCGTGGGTGAGTGGGGTTATGTCGCTTTGCGGTGCTTTGGCAATATTTGCAGCGTCAAGCTTAGTAAGCAGTTCACCTTCTTGGCTTTGTAAATCATTGAGTAATGATGGCGAGATAGTCAGTAAATCGCAGCCAGCAAGCTCGATTATTTCTTGAATGTTTCTAAAGCTTGCGCCCATTACCACGGTTTTATAATCGTACTTTTTATAGTACTTATAAATACTGGTAACCGACTGCACACCAGGATCTTCGCTTGGGGTGTATTCTTTATTATCGCGGGCTTTGTACCAATCAAGAATACGCCCAACAAACGGAGATATAAGCGTTACGTTAGCTTGTGCGCACGCAATGGCTTGAGCCATCGAAAAAAGCAGTGTTAAGTTACACTTAATGCCTTCTTTTTCTAACTGCTCGGCGGCTTTAATGCCTTCCCACGTTGAAGCAAGTTTAATAAGTACGCGGTCTTTTGAAATACCCGCTTGCTCGTAAAGTGAAATAAGCTTACGCCCTTTGGCAATACTTGCTGGGGTATCAAACGATAAACGCGCATCTACTTCGCTCGATATACGCCCAGGTATTACTTTTAGTATTTCACAGCCAAAGTTAACAATAAGTTGGTCGCATATAGCGTCAACGTTGTTGCCAGCTTTTTGTATAGCGTCTTCAATTAAATGTTTATATTGAGGTAATTTTGCAGCTTGTAAAATTAACGAAGGATTGGTTGTTGCATCAACCGGTTGTAGGGCTTTGATTGACTCTACATCGCCACTGTCGGCAACGACTGTGGTTACTTTTTTGAGTTGTTCTAACAAGTTCATAATGATGTACGCCTCGGCTTTATAACCGAGGCGATGTCCTTATACGTAGCGGTTAACAATATTCTCAAGCAGTTCTTGGCGACCAGAAACTTGCTTAGGATCGATGTTGTTCTCGTGTACTAAGGCTGAAAGGCTTTCAAGTGATTGCTCACCATTTAGAATGCTTTGACCTAGGTCTTCTTTCCAACCAGCGTAACGATTTTCAACAAAATCAGTCAGCTCGCCGCCTTCAATCATTGCTGCTGCATTGAGTAATGCTTTAGCCATCGTATCCATACCGCCAATGTGACCAATGAATAAGTCATCACGCTCACACGATTGACGACGAAGTTTAGTGTCAAAGTTAAAGCCGCCCGTTGTAAAACCACCCATTTTTAAAATTTCGTAAACAACAAGTGTGCACTCAGCTACGTCGTTAGGAAATTGGTCTGTATCCCAACCGTTTTGCATGTCGCCACGGTTAGCATCAATACTACCCATAATGCCTTCTGCGCAAGCAACTGCAATTTCGTGGTGGAAGCTATGACCCGCAAGTGTTGCGTGGTTTGCTTCAATGTTTACTTTAATTTCGTCTTGTAAGCCGTGCTTGTATAAAAAGCCTGCAACCGTTGCTGTATCGTAATCGTACTGGTGCTTAGTTGGCTCTTGTGGTTTTGGCTCAATTAATAATGTGCCTTTAAAACCAATTTTTTTCTTGTGCTCTACAACCATTTTCAAAAAGCGTGCGTACTGTTCGCTTTCTTGTGCAAGGTCTGTATTTAGTAGCGTGTCGTAACCTTCACGACCACCCCAAAGTACGTAGTTTTCGCCGCCTAAACGATGCGTAATTTCCATTGCATGTTTAACTTGTGCTGCTGCATATGCATACGTATTAGGATTAGGGTTTGTTGCACCACCGGCACAAAAACGCTGATTTGAGAATAAGTTAGCAGTACCCCACAGTAGTTTTACACCTGTGCGCTGCATTTCTTTTTCGATAATGTTAGCTATGTGCGTTACGTTATCGTGGCTTTCTTGTAGTGTTTTGCCTTCAGGGGCAATATCAACATCATGAAAACAAAAGTAAGGAACGCCTAATTTTTCATAAAATTCAAAGGCTACTTTTACTTTTTGTTCAGCAAGTTCTAATTGATTGCCTACAGGTTGGATCCAAGGACGATCAAATGTACCTTCACCAAAAATATCAAACCCTGTAGAACAAAAGTTATGCCAGTAACAGGCTGCAAAACGTAAATGTTCTTTCATTGTTTTGCCAAGCACTACTTGGTTTTCGTCGTAGTAACGAAATGCAAATGGGTTTTTAGAGTTTTCACCCTCAAATTTGATTTTTTCAACGTTTGTAAAAAATTGTTCGCTCATAATGTGCTCCATTAATTTTATAATAGTGTATTAAAAGTATGTTTTTACACTTTGGTAAAGTGCTTTGTATGTTGTGTATTGCTGTGCGTAAAAGTCTTGCATGACTGGGTCTGGCTCAATTGTTTGCGTTACTTTGCCGTTAACACACACTTGTTGTGCAGGGAGTTGTGTTACTGCTATTCGGGCAAGTCTTGCAGCGCCAAATGCGGGGCCAACTTCTGAGCCTTCTCGGTAAATTAGGGGGCGGTTGAGTACACTTGCGATGATTTTTCCCCACAGTGGGCTTTTAGCGCCACCACCAATAACGGTTACATCGTCAATTTGTGCGCCAGCATCAAGCAGTACTTGTTGGCCATCGGCAAAAGCAAAAGCAACGCCCTCTAGTACTGCGCGGCCAAGGGCTGCTGCATCGGTATCGCTATCTAAACCAAAAAATACGCCTTTGGCATCGGGGTTATTATGCGGCGTACGCTCGCCAGTTAAATAAGGTAAAAATATCACTGAGCTTGGTTTGCTAAAATCGCATTTACTTACTTGTTCAAGCAATGCGCTTTCGTTTTTAAAACCGGTTAATTTAGTGACCCAGGTTAAACAGCTTGCTGCGCTTAACACCACTGACATTTGGTGCCAGGTGTTTTCAATGCAATGACAAAAAGTATGTACAGCACCTTCTGGGTTAGGCAGGTATTTATCGTTAGCAACAAAGTAAACGCCCGAAGTACCTAATGATAAAAACGCTTGTTTAGGCCTTACTACGCCAACACCGGCAGCGCCTGCGGCATTATCGCCACCACCTGCAACAACAGGCACTTGCTCCATACCCCATTTAGCAGCAACTTGGGCTGTTAATTTTCCAGTAATTTGTGTGCCCTCAAAAAGAGTAGGCATGTGTTGCTCTGTTAAGTCGCAGGCGCTAAGCATTTTTTGCGACCACGCTCTTTTTTCTACGTCTAGCCACAGTGTGCCTGCTGAGTCAGACATATCTGATGCAAAATCACCGGTCATTAAAAAGCGTAGGTAGTCTTTTGGTAATAATACTTTGGCTACTTTTGCAAAGTTTTCTGGTTCAAACTCTTTTAACCACACCAATTTAGGTGCAGTAAAACCAGGCATTGCTATGTTGCCGGTAATATTACGAGAATTTGGTTCGCGTTTTTCAAGCTCTACACATTGTGCTGCACTGCGCCCGTCGTTCCATAAAATGGCTGGGCGAATAATATTATTGTTTTTATCAAGCAGCGTTGCGCCATGCATTTGCCCAGAAAGGCCCACAGCCTTTACCGATTTTAGTAATGCAGGGTGAGTATTTTTAAGCTCCTCGATTGCACTACAGGTAGCAAGCCACCAATCTGTAGGGTTTTGCTCAGAAAAAAGTGGTGCTGGGCGTGAAACGCTTAAAGAACCACTTGCTTGAGCAAGCAATTGGTCTTGCTCGTCTAAAATAATTACTTTTACACCTGAAGTGCCTAAATCGATACCAAGGAACATAAATGTGATACTTAATGTTGTTTTAGTGTTAGCGCTAACATTAATGATTTGATATTGTTAAGTCAAGCTAGTTTTAAACTATGTTTAACAATTAATTTGCAATTTTATTGCTTGGTTGTTGGAGTTCACTTAAATTTCTTTTTAAGATCATAAGGAAACACTATGAAAAAAATAAACTGGGGTATTGTTGGTTGTGGCCGAATTGCTGCACAATTTTGTGAAGACTTAGCACATACAAATAATAGTGTTGCGTACGCAGTTGCAGCAAGAAATGGAGATGATGCAACCGCTTTTGCGAGCAAGTATGGTGCGGCCAATGCCTACGAAGGGTATCAGGCATTATTTGACGATAAAAACGTTGATGTAGTTTACATTGCGACCCCGCATAACTTTCACTTTAAAAATGCCAGCGATGCTATTAAAGCAGGTAAGCATGTATTGTGCGAAAAGCCCATTACGGTTTCGGCTGAAGAGTGCAAGCAGTTGTCTTTACTGGCTAAAAAGCACGACGTATTTTTAATGGAAGCCATGTGGACGTACTTTTTACCTGCAATACAAAAAGCAAAACAATGGGTAGAGCAAGGGCGAATTGGCACTATTAAACATGTTAAAGCTGACTTTGGCTACCCTGTGCCTTTTAATCCCGATGGGCGTGAATACAACCCAGATTTAGCGGGCGGTTGTTTACTCGATATGGGAATTTATCCGCTTGCCATTGCCAATTACTTTTTAAATAACGACCTTGAAAACTTACACGTAAGAGCAAATATTCGCTACAAAGGCGTGGAAGACGATGTACTTATTACTGCTAATTGTGGCGATGTAATGGTGAGCTTAGCAACGTCATTTCAATGCCGGTTAGGGAATGGCGCGTATATTATTGGCGACAAAGGCTATATAAAAATACCCGATGCATTTAGGGCTTATGAGTGCTCTTTGTATGAGCTTGATGACTTAATTGAGCATTTTGAAGATGGGAGGCAGTCACAAGGTTACAGCTTTGAAGCCCAAGAAGTAGGGCGCTTACTGAGCGAAAATAAACGAGAGAGTGACATTATGAGTCACTCTCAAAGTTTACTTTTACAATCGCAAATGGAGCGTATTAAAGCCCTGTTTTAATAGAGCTTTGAATGAGCTTTTAAATGGTTTTATATCAGCTCTAAATCAACTAATAAACTTAACTGGCGGCGATTTATTCGCCGCTAGGTTCGTCATAATTAAAAAATGAAAAGTGAGCTTCTTTATTTTGCCCCGATAAGTCTTGGCACGCCATACCAACAAAAGCACCGGTAAAACACGGGCGATACCCTTGTGGTGATTGCTGTACGTAATCGTCTGATAAAATACTGCCATCGAGCACTGGACCAAACTTTATCCAGCAGCTTTTTTCGGTGGCGTAGTAAAACTGCAGCTGAGCGCCATTAAAATCAGCTTTTAAGTAAACAGGTTTGTTTGTTTTAAGCAAAAGCGGTGCAACAGGCGTGCTTGTTTGGTATTTATCGCAGCTTATTATATTTAAATAACGTGGTATGGTTTCATCGCCTACATCGCCGCCGCTTATATGCAAATAGTAGTAATGAGCGGTGTTGTAATAACATACTAGCCCCGCCATTTGCTGAAAACTGCTCGGCGCAAAATCAACGCATGTGCTGCTAACAGTATGATGAGCCTGTACACGCCTGGCAATAAAACTTTGTTGATGCAATGAGCTTAAAGACTCTTTTCCCACTAGGGTGAGCGATGCTTTTTGGGCATTTTTATAGACCCAGCTTTTGCACATGGGTATACGCAATGACTGAAAATCAACAGTAAGCCCATCGTTACTAAAATTAATATTTGTTGATGGTTGCGGCTGTGGATTTAGCGTTAAACCTTCAACGGGTACGTGTATTCTGGGGGCTTTATTTGTGTGTTTTGCATAAGGCCAGCCATCGTCTTTCCAGATTATTTGTTCAATCCCTGTTTCACGCCCTGTAATGCAGCGGCCACGCTCAGACAGTGGTCTTGATGTTAAAAATACCGTGTACCAATCACCGGCTTGCGTTTGAAAAAAATCTCCATGGCCACATTTTTGTAGCGTATTACTCGGCTCGTGGGCTGCTGTAATAACGGGGTTGTGCGGGTGTACTTGGTAAGGGCCAAATACGTTTTTAGCACGCGCTACACTAATGCAGTGTTCATACCCAGTGCCACCTTCAGCGGTAATTAAATAGTAGTAAGCGCCGCGTTTTAAAATATGTGGGCCTTCAGTGCAACCAAGTTTTGTGCCTGAAAATATAGGTTTAACATCGCCTATTAATTTATTGGTTTTTAGGCAAAGCTCTTGCATTACTATGCCACCAAATAGTGCGTTGTTGCGGTGATCAACCAGCATATTGAGCAAATAACTTTTACCGTTATCATCGTGAAAAATAGACGGATCAAAACCGCTAGAGTTTAAGTAAGTCGCTTGTGACCAGTTACCGGTAATATCAGTGGTTGATACAAAATAGTTTGGTGTGTCTTTCCAAGGGCCATCAAAGCTTTTTACATTGGTATATACCAAATAAAAACGGCCATTATTGTAGCTTAGTTGCGCAGCCCATACGCCGCAAGAGTCGGGCACTCCTCGCATATCGAGTTGCTCTACGGTGTTAAGTGCTTGGCCTATAACTCGCCAATTTACTAAATCGGTAGAGTGGTGAATTTGCACACCGCCAAACCATTCAAATGTTGAAGTGGCTATGTAGTAGTCGTTATTAACTCTGACAATGTTTGGATCTGGGTTAAAGCCTCTTAGAATTGGATTTTGCAGCATGCTCATAATATAGGCCTTTTTAAGTTTTTTATGTTATTGGGTGTGAATATTATAAATTTGTTGTTAGCGCTAACATTTTCAGTGTAGTATAAGACTTTGTCAATAAGTAATCATTTAAAACGCGCTGTAAACAATATCAAGCTTCGCAATTATGTATAATGAAAATTAAGAAAGTTAATTATAACAATCACATGATTGTGAGTAGGTAATAAGAATATGGCCGATCCTAAAAGAGCAAGAATACAAGATGTAGCCGAGCAGGCTGGTGTATCAATGATGACGGTTTCGCGAGTGCTCAACCAAGACAAAAAAGTAAGCGACAAAACTCGCGAAAAAGTAATGGCGGTTGTTGAGCAATTAAATTACAGGCCAAATGTGTCTGCTAGGCGCCTTGCTAGTACTAAGTCATTTTTTTTAGGGCTTTTATACGATAACCCAAGTGACTCTTACATAAGCCAGTTTTTGTTAGCAGCGCTTAAAAAATGCCGCGCACTGGGCTACCACCTTGTTGTTGACGAAGCGCATAGCGATATTGACAAAACAATTGAATCGGTAAAGCAACTTATTGATGTTACACAGGTTGATGGCATGATTTTACTGCCACCTATGTGCGACAACGAACAGGTTTTAGATGTTCTTACTAAAGCAAATATTCCGTTTGTAAGAATAACGCCAGATACAAAATTAAATCGCTCCCCTTATATATGCATGGACGATTACCAAGCGGCGTTTGATGTTACAGAGCATTTAATAAATCAAGGGCATAGCAAAATTGCACATATTATTGGCGACACTAAACAAGGTGTAAGCCGTTTGCGTTACCAAGGTTATTTAGATGCGCTGCGCTCTAATAAAATAATAACGCCACCTGAGTATATAGAGCAGGGCAGTTTTACCTATCAATCGGGTATGGAAGCGGCAATAAAATTACTTTCGCTTGATGATAAACCAACGGCTATTTTTGCAGCTAACGATGATATGGCAGCCGCTGTAATCTCAATAGCTCAAAAACAAGGTATTAATATTCCAAGCGAACTCTCGGTTGTTGGCTTTGATGACACGCAACTTGCAACCATAGTTTGGCCAAATATTTCTACGGTAAAACAGCCCATTAATGAAATGGCTGAACTTGCGATTACTTTACTTGCATCGGGTCAGTATAACGATTTAAGCAATGTAAAAAGCTTAGACTTAAGACATATTTTAGATTTTGAATTAATAGAAAGAGAATCAAGCTCAACCAATAAAAACAACTAAATAAGCGAATACGCATACCCTTTTGAGCTTCAAAATCTATATAAAATAACAACAACACACAATATGGATACTTATGAACGAGAAAGAAAATGTACTTTTAATAGTACTGGTTTGCTTTGTTGCGACCATTGGCGGGTTTTTATTTGGTTTTGACAGCGGCGTAATTAACGGCACTGTTGATGGATTACAAACGGCGTTTGGCTCCAGTAGTGCGGGTACGGGATTTAACGTATCGAGCATGCTAATTGGTTGTGCTATTGGTGCGTTTTGCGCAGGTCGATTGGCTGATAAATTTGGTCGGCGTCTAATTTTACTTTTTGCCGCTGCTTTATTTATTATAAGTGCTTGGGGTTCGGGTGTGTCAGTCACATCGTTTGAATTTGTGATTTATCGCATTTTAGGCGGCTTAGCTGTAGGGGCTGCGTCGGTTATGACCCCAGCTTATATTAGCGAGATTGCCCCCGCACGATACAGAGGCACGCTCTCTACACTTCAACAAGTGGCTATTATTTTTGGTTTGTTTAGCGCATTTGTGAGTAACTACTTTTTAGCCAATACTGCTGGCGGTTCTACGGCTATATTTTGGCTCGACTTTGAAACATGGCGCTGGATGTTTTGGGTTGAATTATTACCTGCATGCTTATTTTTAATCGCTTTATTCTTTATCCCCGAAAGCCCTCGATACTTAATTATGGCTGGTAAAAAAGACGCTGCTGCACGGGTGTTATCGTCATTATATGGTGATAAAACTGCCGCTCATAAATTAAATGAAATAGCAGAGTCTCTTGCTGGCGATAAACACCAACCTAAATTATCTGATCTTATTGATAAACCTAAAAAACGTTTACGTCCCATTGTTTGGATAGGAATTGGCTTAGCTACATTTCAGCAATTAGTCGGCATTAACGTTGTTTTTTACTACGGCGCGGTACTTTGGCAAGCAGCCGGTTTTACTGAATCTGACGCGTTACTTATTAATATAATAAGCGGCTTTGTAAGTATTTTAGCGGTGTTTATTACCATGTGTTTTATAGACAAAATTGGCAGAAAACCTTTTTTGTTAACCGGCTCAATTGGCATGACAGTGACGCTTTCGGTTATTGTTTATGCCTTTTTAAACGCAGATATTGGCTCAACAGGTAACTTAGAATTAGGAGAGCAGGGCATAGTTGCTTTAATAGCCGCTAATGCGTATGTGTTCTTTTTTAACTTATCGTGGGGGCCTGTAATGTGGGTTATGTTAGGCGAAATGTTCCCTAACCAAATTCGCGGCTCTGGCCTTGCAGTTACCGGCTTTGCCCAGTGGATAGCTAACTTTTTAATTACTTGGTCGTTCCCTGTCATGCTCACAGGCATTGGTTTAGCAGGGGCGTATGGTTTTTACGCATTTTGCGCGTTTGTTTCAGTTATATTTGTATTTAAGTTTTTACACGAAACCAAAGGCAAAGAGCTTGAACAAATGAAAGGGTAAATATTATCCCTTTAATAAGCGCCAAAACTAAAGCAATAGAACTAGAATAATAGAACTAAAGCAATAGTTTTGGCGTTGTTATACTGCTTCACTCGTTAAGCTTTTTTTACTAAACCCAAACACTTTATAAACTCGCAGTAACTATCTCACTTCTCAATAGTTAAATTACTAATGCATTTAAGTAAAGTGTAAGTCGCTTGTTCAATATCACGATCAGTAATAGCGTTTAACATCATTTTTTACACTTTTATTATTTCGATTTAAGCTGCCTCCATCGCTGTTTTCCCTTAGTTGTTAACTGGGTCATCAACCTTCGGCCATGTTCTAAAAATGAATAATATTAGACGTGACGTAGTTTTTTTTAACAAGACGTAGTTGCGCAGTTTGTGTAATAAGCAACTAAAAAGCAAATACAGCTGATAGTCTGCAGTGAGCGAGAACCCGTCATTCAAAAATTTTGATATCTGAAGTCAAGATTTGACCCTCGGCTTTTTTTTATTTAAATAACAGAGATTCTCGCGCAGGCGGCGATTAGAGTTGCACGAAGTGTGCTGATGAAAATAGACGTGTTTGCTTAGGGCGGCGTAGTTTTCAAGAAAAGCTCCTAAACTGGTTAATTACTTATATTTTTAAAAATAACACACGGGAGGTTTTGTTTCTAGTGGATAAAATTCAATATAAAAATGCTTAAATAAAATACAGGTAATTATTTTTGAAACTTAAATAGTGAGGTAAAAGGCCGCACGAATTTTTTTAAATTATTTTTTAGAGTAATAACCCACGCCTATTTATTAAATAAATAAAATGCTAAAGCCTGCAGTACTTAAGGGTTGGTTTTAATTAAATATATAATTATTCTAAGGAGTTACCTAACGCACTGTTTTAGTGCAACTTTTTAGATGTGTTAGTTTAATTCAGGGTATTGTTGAAGTTAATCGTACAATCCTTAATATTCAAACTTTTATATTATTGACAGCACATTGTTTGGCACTATCATGTACTACAAAATGAATCTTGGCTTAATTTTTGCAAAATTAAACATATTGCTATAAATAATGGAATTAAATAATTGGACACACAGCGGGTTAAGAAACCTTCCGGTTTTACTCTTATAGAATTAATGATAGTAATTGCAATTATTGGGATTTTATATGCAATTGCACTTCCAAGTTATACGAGTTACATACAACAAAGTCGAAGAGCTGATATCCAACAGGTTTTACTACAGCAAACAGCTGTTTTAGAAAGGCAATACACTCGTGTTGGTGGTTACCCAAATACATTTACTTTTCCTACCTCAGATTATTACTCCTTTAGCTATACAACCGATGCAACTACAGGCGCTTCAAATGGGTCTGAATTTACAATACAAGTTACACCTAAAGGTGCTCAGAAAAGTGATGAGTGTGGCAAGTTGTCTGTAAATCAAAGTGGTACTAAGTCAGCAGATAAATCTAAATGCTGGTAAAAAAAAGCCTTGGTTTTACTTTACTCGAAGTTTTAATCACGATGACCATTATTGGTATTTTAACTGCAGTTGCGACTCCTTCGTTTATTACTTTTATAAAGCGGGATAGATTAGTTACAAATTCGAATCAACTGCACAGTGTTTTTAAATTTGCGCGTAGTGAAGCCATTAAAAGAGATCAAAGTGTTTCTATCAAAACGTTGAATAAACAATGGCTAGTAAAAACTGCTATTAATTCGACGCAAACC
Organism: Pseudoalteromonas sp. SWYJZ19; assembly: GCF_015864375.1. NCBI lineage: Bacteria > Pseudomonadati > Pseudomonadota > Gammaproteobacteria > Alteromonadales > Pseudoalteromonadaceae > Pseudoalteromonas > Pseudoalteromonas sp. SWYJZ19. The sequence goes on along the minus strand of NZ_JADYXI010000001.1, from coordinate 315,144 downwards.
ACGTTAAATATTTTTGAAACTACACATAGCAGCATTTCTGTAGATTTAAAGAATATTAATATTTCAAGTACGGGTGAATTAGGCCAAATGTATCAAATCTTGGTGAGCGATAAGGACAGTACAACTGGCGACTTTACTTTATGTATTTTACAAAGTGGACAAAGTTGGTTAGTTGAGGCCCCAGAGACATGCTAATAAATTACAGCAAAGGATTTTCTCTTTTAGAAGTTATGGTTGCTTTAATTGTCGCGACGGTTGCATTGTTAGGGCTTGCTTCAGGTCAACTAAAATCATTGCAATATATTACAAACAGCTTTAATTATACGGTGTCAATAATTGAGGCTAATAATGTTTTAGAGCGTATTTGGCCTCATTTATGCGAGCTACAACAAACAGATCCAAGTTTGTACAACGATACTGACTTTAGAAATTATTTATCCCCACAAATTGATGCATATACACTCACTCTACCTGCTAACTTTTCAAATGATTTATCGGTTGAAGTAACCTGGCAAGATAAGCGTTTGACTGACAATTTAGAAAACCGTGTTGTAATTACAGGAAGCTTCCCAACACTACCTGATGGTTGCACGCCATGAAACATCTAATAAATAAACATAAAGGCTTTACTTTAATAGAGCTTATGGTTGCACTTGCTGCAGGTATGTTTCTATTAGGCGGTGTGAGTCTGGCTTATTCTTCAATTAATAGCAGTACCAGCACAGCAAAAGATTTAGAAAATGCATTAGATGTAATCCGATTTAGCAGTAAAGTATTTACACGAAGTCTAAAACAAACCAACTCAGTCCCTACTTACACAAATAATATTCTAAGTGTTGAGCAAGAGATGGGGTCATCTGCTTGTACTGGCTTAACTATTAGTGCGCCATTCACTGAAAAATATAGTCACGAAGACGACTCATTATTTTGTGATATAGGTAATGGAAAAGTAAAAATATTAAAAGGTGTTAATGCAATTAGCTACGTAATTGATAACAACGTAGTGAGTGTCCTTGTAGAACCTACAAACTTACCAAGCCAATTCAATAACAGCTTAGTGATTGATATATCTTTGTCGCAAATGGTAATGAATAAGGCATTTCAATAAATGAAAAATACATCTGGTTTTACACTTGTTACTGTACTTATTTTAACATCTATGGCTTCAATTGTTGTACTTAGTACTCTTAGAGATAGTGTGATCCAGGAGCGCTTGAGTGGTAATTTTCAGAAAAAATTGAACGCAAGGTTGATGTCTGAGAAAGGGGTATTTTCAAGTATTGAAAAACTAGAAACAGCAATGCTTGCAGATCCGACTATAAATATTAACGATTTAATAGCCCATAATAGTGAAGTTTCTGGTACAAGTTCGCTTGAATCTAGTATATACAATGCAACCATTGAGATTGACAGTAATGGCGATATTTTAATTTCTAGCGAAGGTACTCGCTTTGAAGGTGAGAACCAAATGCAAGCTATATTCGAATATGTAGCTGGTGGGGGCGGAACGACCAGCAGTGCCTCAGTTTTTTCTAATGGAATTACAGGGTGTTCTGGTGTTGCAATTAGTGGAAGTGGCTTAATTGATAGTTATGATTCGTCTTTAGGGGATTATAACGACACACTAGCTGATGGTAACAAAAATACATCAGAAGAATCTTTTGTTAATACAGTTAACGACTCTGGTGATATTACGCTCAATGGTAGCGGTACAATTGAAGGTAATGTTCTATCCTCTAGTAATTTATCAATTATTCAAGGCGCTGATATTAAAGGCAATATTCATAGTAATGGAAATTTAATACTCTCTGGTGGCGTGGTCGTTGGAGGGGATGCATCGGCATATCTAAGTTTCACACAAAGTAGTGGTACTGTTTCAGGTAGTATTTCAGCAAACCAATCTATATCAGTAAAGCAAACTCCAGTTGGTGGTGATATTAGTTCATCAGGTCCAATTTCTATTACAGGTAATGCAGTCCAAGGAACAATTCGTTCATATGATTTAGTCGCTCTTAATCAAACAACAATACGGCACGGCGTTTATACCTCCGGGAATTATGAGCAAACAGGGGGAAGTGTATACGGTGGAGTGCGTGTTCAAGGTAATGTGACGCTTAAACAGTGGGGCAGTACTATTGATAGTAAAGACCTTAGATACGCAGGTAATGGCTCTTTTAAGGGCGACACACCAGAGTATGCTTTTTCACCTTATAAAGTATCAAGTCCAGACATATCAATACCAACTATTGAGCCAGTTGAAAAAATAACACCAGAAAGTGAAAATAATAGAGGGTTAACTGCGTGTGATCCACTTGATATTGCAACAGCAATTGATGGTGTGTCAGTCAATACGGCAAGCCCTGATCTTTTTATAAATAATAATAGCAGTGCAGGTGACTTACTCGAATTAGAAACTAATGAGGCTAACTTTTTAGTAGATTTTGGAAGTACTCCAGATGGTGCCATCACTGCTAAAGCTGCAGCTTTTCTTGATTCAGCAACTCAAATATTTTATTTTGATGACGTGAAAATTAAGGGGCGAATGCAGGTAAAAAGCAACCACAATGCGGTTATGTTTGTAGATGGTGATTTTACAATGAATGGCGCAAGTTCGCTAACGATCCCTGATAACAGCAGTTTAACTATAATAATTAAAGGAAAACTTAAGATAGGAAATGGGGCACAAGTTTACGCACCAGATAATGGAGTTACAAATGAAGGCCGACCCGTTTTTAGTATTTATAGTTCATACAGTGGAAGTGACACTGGGATAGAGTTTTCAGGTGGTACACGAGAGCTTTACGCTGTTATATACGCACCACTTACACAAGTTAAAGTTACTTCAGCTGTCGGTTTTAAAGGTTCTATTTTAGGAGATACCGTTATTGTAAGCGGCGCCGGTGGTATTCACTTTGACACGGCATTAAATGAAGCAAGTTTTGGTGGCTCTTCATCTGGTGGTAATGGATCAACAAGCAAATTAGTTTTTAAAGGGTGGCGCTTTACACCCATTGAACAAAGTAATGAATAAAAAATACTGCTAATAAGCTTATTTATATAAGAGAAGCTATTAGGCTTGCTAAATTAATTGCTCTTATTAATATTCTAAAATTTAAAACTCGAACGTAAAACCAAACGCTCTTAATTTTTCATATACGTTTATGTCAAAACGGTAAAAATAGGAGCTCGGGAGCCACGTTTGTTTTTCTTTGCAGTTTCTTAGCAATTTCATGGTGGCAGTGGTGCTACATTTTGGAGCGAATTTGAAACCTACTATACTAGTGGATAGCTAACTTTTTAATTACCGGATTGTTCAATGTAATGCTTATAGACATTAGTTTAGCTGCTTTTGCCGGGTTTGTTTCAGTGATATTTTTATTAAATTTTTTATATGAAACAAAAAGCTTGTACCAATAACAGAGTAAATACTATCCTTTTTAATAAGTGCAAAAACCATAGTAACGGGTTTGGCGCATATTATTAATTTCAAGTCCAATAATATAAATTTAAGATCATTCTCCTTCAATACTTTCATTTTTAAATCCTTATAGTTTTTATCAATTAGGATCGCCATCATAAAGACTAAAAAGCATTCACATTTAAGTTAGATAAGTATGTGGTGCCATCATGAAATATTTCACTTTCCAGAAAGAAAAGGAATTACAAATATAAACATATGATGTATGTTGTCGATATTAAATAATAACAGCAGTGCAAAAACCTGTTAACACATAACGACCTCAACGGGAGAAAATATGAGACAACATCTATTAGGCTTCACACTAGCCCCCTTATTTCTACTTACAACAGCATGCTCGCAGCAAGAAAGCGTAGCTAAAGTTAATAGCACAGAAACACTAAGCGCTTCTCAAAATAGTTACGAGCAATCTGCTCTTTTAAAAATCAGTAAACTTAAAAAGCTGATGGAACAAGCTCAAACAAAACAGATTGATGTGACTCGTGAAGAAAGCGTAGTTTGGTTTGCAGAGCAGTTTTTAAAATTTGCTAACTGGGATGAAAATAATTACGACGCGGTTGTAAAGCTTTTTGGTTACGAGCGCCACTATGCAGCGGACAAGGAAAGGTTAGCAAAAGAGTTACCAAATTTTGAACGCGAAAAAGTAATTCAAATTTTAGATAAAGGTATTGATGACTTGTCTAAAGAGCTTGCAGGCGAAATCAAACGCCGCCCTGTAAATAAGGTTGATTGGCAAAATACTAAAGCACAAGACAATATGTTTGTTAGTAATGGCAAGCCTATTTTTTTATATGACTATTTTTCAAAGAGTGTTGGTCAGCCACTTACAAATAAAGATGTTTATAACGATCATTTAGGCGCGCTCTATCATGGCGGTGAAGATTTATACCCGGTAGATCACGACCGTGCCATTAATTCATTTTTAGTGCGTGAAGATGGCACTTTTGACGAAGAGTTAATGAAAGAGCTAACGCGTATCCCTGATACCAACATTGGTTTTTTAGTTTACTGGTTAATGGGTATTCCAAAGTGGGTTGAAGAGCAAGAGCCAGAAGTTAGAAAAGGCCGTTCGTTATTTACAGGATTCGATATTGATAACCCATTAGCGCGAGATCTTTGGGGTAAAATAATTCGTAAAACGGGTGAGCTTACTAAAGGCAAAAAAGTAACTGAAGTTGGGTTTGTGTTAGCTAACGAGCCGCATTGGTACGCCGAAAAAGGCCATTGGACACAAAAATATGAAGAAATGACCAGCATCTCTTCATACACACTAAATAAGTTTAGAAGTTGGTTAGATAAAAAATACCAAGGTGATATTAACGAGCTAAATGAAAACTGGGGAACGCATTTTAGCCAGTTTACAGATGTAGCTATTGAGATACCTATTGATCCTGCGATTAAAGGCGAGCCTAAGTGGTACGACTGGACGCGTTACAATATGGACAGAAGTACTGACTGGTTTACTTACGTTCAAAACGAACTGCATTCTGTAAATGAAGACGCTGATACCCATATAAAAATTATGCCGCGCATGTTTATGGACGATTCACGCTCTGGCGGTATTGATACCGAAGCATTAGCTGAGTTAACAACCATGGTAGGGCACGATGCTAAGTCGTTTGGTAGCGAAAATATTCGTCCTGGTAAGTCATCTAAGTGGATTGAAAAATACGCGTATAACTGGGGCATAGTTACTATGTTTCATGACTTTATGGAATCAGTTGCGCCTAATAAAATTAATGTAAATTCAGAGTCTCATTTTTTATCATCTGGTCAGTGGCGAGATTTAGACACACGTACAAGTTATGTACGTAGTGTTTATTGGCTTGCAACTTTACTTGGTATGGATGCCAATATGGGCTGGTTTTGGGCGCGTGATCCAGATGGTTCACCAGAGGATCGTTTAGAAGGCGAACTGGACTTTTTTGACCCAGGTCTTGGCGGTGCATTTGCGGGTTCTAACAATATGCAGCCACATGTAACTAACGAAGTTACCCAAGTAATGTTTGATCTTAATAGTTTTTCTGAGGAAATTGTTGAGCTTAGAGAGCAGCGTCGTCCACTTCGTTTGTTTTACTCTGAAACAACAGCAATTAATACAAACGACTATATGACAAAGGGCTACACACTTTACGAAAATTTATTTTTTGAAGGCTTCCCGCTTGGTTTTGCAACTAAAGATGTAATCGAAAAGCAAGACAATAGCAACTGGGATGCAATACTGGTTTATCGCAATAACTTTGTTACAGATGAAGAGTTTAAAGCGCTTCAAGGGTATTTAAACAAAGGCGGTACCGTTATTTTAGATTCAGCGCAAAGCTTGTCTTTAGACGAGTATGGGCATCCGCGTAAGGCTAAGTTAGTTGCCAGTAAAGGTAAGCTTATTGTTATGCCAAAAGGCGCAGACGTTGAAGCTATTAAACAAACTGCACTTGCAGAGGTTTCGGGTAGTACGCCTGATGTTGTTGTAAAAGTAGATAATGGTGAGTCATTTAAAACCACAACATGGCGTACTGTTAAGCAAGACAATGGTAGTTACCTGGTTAATATTTTAAATTTAGGCCACACAACAGCAACCGTTGATCTGTCGCTTAAAAATGGTAAATCTATTCATGTTAAAAACTTAATGACGAGCAATAAAATGAACACCAGCTTTGATATTCCTTCTGAGGGTGTCTTGCTTGTTGAAGTTGCAGCTCAATAAATAGTTTTTTAGCGAGTACATACCTATGTGCTCGCTTTTCAATTAACACGATACATTAAGTTGTGGATAGCAAATGAAAACAAATAATAAGGTTAAACTAATAGCAATATCGTTGAGCTTAATCCTTGGTAGTGCAGGGGTTAATGCTCAGCCGATGCCTCATATTGCGCAACCAGGCGAAAATTGGGTTTTACAAACCGATCGCTCAGATGAGTTTGATATTAAAGATGCTGAAAAATGGAATTTTCAAACAGAAAACTACGGTGTTTGGTCTTGGAAAGATGAAAATGCCAGTGTTTCTGAAGGCATATTAAAACTAACCACTAAACGAGAAACGCATTTAAGAACGTTTTGGGATGGCTGTAATAAAACAAAAGTGCCTAATTATAGGTTGTTTTACACTTCGGGAGTTGCTAAATCTAGAGCAACAGGGAGTTACGGATATTATGAGGCACGTATAAAGGGTGCGGATAAATTTCCGGGAGTGTCACCTGCATTTTGGATGTACAGCAAAATAGATCGTACTTTAACGAATGAAGGCGATGTGCAATATAGTGAAATAGACGTAGTTGAGTTAACTCAAAAACAGACGCTTCAGGAGTCGGACCACGACCTACATAATATTGTTATAAAAGATGGCGCACCAAAGTGGATGCGACCTGGTAGCTCGCCAGAAACAAATCATAATGGCTATCACTTACCATTTGATCCCAGTGAAGACTTTCATACTTATGGGGTTAATGTAACCAAAGACGACATTACATGGTATGTAGATAACGTTCAGGTTGGCTATAAAAAGAATTTGTACTGGCACCGCGAGATGAACTTAACATTGTCGCAGGGCTTACGCGCACCGCATACACAATGGAAATGTAATCAATTTTATCCTTCAGATAATCAGTCAGCACAAGGTTTTCCAACATCAATGGAAATTGATTACGTGAGAACGTGGTTAAAGCAATAAAAACCTTAAAACCCATTCTAATAAAGTGTAAATATTAGCCAAATTAAATTTATTTGTTGTCAACTTAAACATCATATGTTTATATTATTAAAATCAATTTTATACTTTTATAATAAAGTACAGGCAGATTGCTAAAACACTGACGTAGCAATTTTTAGTTGTTTAAAAGGACACACACATGAACTTATTTAAAATAAAAATGGTGATGCTATTAGGGTGCTGCACATTATTTGCTCCCAATTTATATGCAAAAGATGCCGAGCTGAAAAACTCTGAAGCCAAAAAGCCAAATGTGCTTATTTTACTGTTTGATGATATGCGCTTTGATACGTTTTCTTATCGTAATGGTCCAGTTTCAACGCCAAATATTGACGCATTAGCAAACGAAGGTACACGTTTTGATCAAGCGATGACATCTACTGGCTTATGTTCTCCTTCGCGCGCGGCTATGTTTACTGGGCGGTGGGGACATAAAACAGGGCTTGACGATAACGTGGGGCTTTATCATTCTCGCCTTTCGGAGTTATCACTTAGTGAAGGCAGCGTAATTAAACGTGCAACAAGCGTAGGTTACGATGTTAGTTATGTAGGTAAATGGCACTTAGGCGCACAAGGCCCAGCACTGCGCGGTGCAAACTTTATGTGGGGGCACGATAAAGATGAAGAGCGTAATGGCCGTCCTTTTACGCCTTATGGAACACAAAAAAATGTTGCCCGTATGAATGCAGGTGAACGCGATAAAAACGGCGAAAAGCACGATTACTACAAAACACTTCCGGGTACATACGCAGATACAGTAACAGCTAAAGAAGTAAACGAAGGCAAATTAATGCTGCAAAATGCGGCCAAATCAGACAAACCATTTTTTGGTATTGTTAGTTTTGAGCAACCTCATCCGCCGTACCGCGTACCAGAACCTTACGCCAGCATGTACGACTACAAAGATATAAAACTTCCTAAAAACTTTGGTATAGAACGTAAACATAAACCAATGGCGCAAGATGATATTTGGTGGCCTTGGCACGATGTAAGCCACATGACTGAAACCGATTGGCGCAAAGCGCATAGTTTTTACTATGGTGCCATTGCCATGATTGACCACGCAGTTGGCGAGCTTATTAATACCGCCAAAGAAGAAGGTTTATACGACGACCTACACGTTATTTTAGTAGGCGACCAAGGTAGTATGCTAGGCGAGCATAACCTTTATGACAAAGGCCCATATGCGTATGACGAATTAATGCGTATGCCACTTATTATTCGTGACCCTAGCCTTGAGCCTAAAATAATTAACCGCCAAGTGTCTATGCTAGACATAGCACCAACACTTCGCCAGTGGATGACACTCCCCCTTGATGGCGATGAAGATGGACGTTCACTTTTACCATTGATGAAACAAGGCGATAGTGCCGATGCTGATAAAGATGATATTTCGTTATATGCCTACGAATGGTACAACGGTGGATGGTTTGGTATTAGAGCTATACGTACCCCTGAAATGAAATTTGTATGGAATCCAGGCGACAGCCGCGATGAATTATACGACTTAAAAAATGATCCGTACGAAATCACAAACCAAATAGATAATCCTAAATACAAAAAACAGCTTACTTATTTAGTGCATAAAATGGCAGGAGAGCTTAAGCGTATTGAAGACCCATCATTAACTAAATTTAATCACCACATGAAAGCTTTTTTATAGCCGAGTAATGCCCTTTGGTGGGCCTTAATTGGCCTGCTATTTTTTATTATCAAAATTGAGATTGGCACTATGAAAACACACACAAAATTATTGAGCGCTTTATCATCGCTTGCCTTATTAATTGGCTCTGCGGGCATACACGCAAGTGAACAAAAACCCAATATTATTCTTATTGTTGCAGATGACCTAGGTTATGCAGATGTTGGTTTTAATGGCTCTAAGGATATTATTACCCCAAATATTGATGATCTTGCTAAATCGGGTACTTCCTTTTCAGACGCTTACGTAGCGCACCCGTTTTGTGGCCCAAGCCGAGCGGCATTAATGACCGGTCGATATCCACATAAGATTGGCTCACAATTTAATTTACCGACACGCGGCTCAAACGTAGGCGTGCCTACTGACGCTAAGTTTATTAGTAAACTATTAAACGAAAATAACTACTTTACTGGCGCTCTCGGTAAGTGGCACTTAGGTGATGCGCCGCAGTATCATCCAAATAAACGTGGTTTTGATGAATACTATGGATTTTTAGGCGGTGGGCACAATTATTTTCCTGACCAATATCAACTTCAGTATAAAAAGCAAAAGGCACAAGGCTTAAAAAATATTTTTGAGTACATAACTCCGCTAGAGCACAACGGCAAAGAAGTAAAAGAAACGCAGTACATTACTGATGCACTTTCGCGCGAAGCCGTTAATTTTGTAGACAAAGCAGCAGACAAAAAAAATCCATTCTTTTTATATTTAGCTTACAACGCACCGCATGTGCCATTGCAAGCTAAAGACGAAGATATGGCGATGTTTCCTGATATAAAAAATAAAGACCGTAAAACATACGCAGGTATGGTTTACGCAGTTGACCGCGGCGTGGGCAAACTAGTAGAAACCCTGAAAAAAAATAATCAGTATGATAATACGCTTATCGTATTTATGAGTGATAACGGTGGCAAATTAAGTAAAGGCGCTAATAACTTCCCACTTAAAGCAGGTAAGGGCAGTACACAAGAAGGCGGTTTTAGAGTTCCTATGTTGTTTCATTGGCCTAAACATGTACCTGCGGGCAAGCGTTTTTCGCATCCTGTATCGGCACTTGACTTATACCCAACATTTGCAGCTTTAGCGGGCGCTAAAGTTGAAGAAAACCAACATTTAGATGGTACAAATATGTGGCCTGCATTTATTAAAAATGAAAACCCACATAAAGATGAGCCTATTTATGCACTTCGCCATCGTAAAGGTTATAGCGATGCTGCAATTCGTATGAACCAATGGAAAGCATTAAAAGTTAACCAGCAACCATGGCAGTTATTTAATATCGAAAACGATATTTCTGAAAAACACGATGTAAGTAAATCTAACAAAGCACTGTTAACCGACATGGTTCGCGAAATGGAAAAATGGAGCTGGGATAATCAACAACCAAAATGGTTTCACGAAACGGCTGAAGGTGCTAACTGGCGATTAGATGCCATGCCACGATTCGATAAAACGTTTAAAACAACTAAGTAAGTTTTATCAAATTCATGGAGGCTTTATGAAAGTAAAAACTATTGTATGGCATGTTTCTTTGTTATGCATGGGCGCAAGCTTACTAGGTTGTCAACAAGCGAGTGCTCTAGCGGGTGCTCAGCTAACACCGGGCAAAACATTATTTACTGAGCAGCACCAAGCAATTAAATTAGAAAACAAAAATCGCCGTAAATGGGATAACGCATTAATAAGCGATTTAGACCAAGATGGTTACCCAGATTTATTACTTACCGATCATGGTTATACCATTCGTTTGTATTGGAACAATAAAGGTGTTTACGACAAAGGGCGCGACCTGATTGTGGGTGATATGCACGGTATTGGCGTAGGCGATTACGACAAAGATGGCAAAATGGATATTTTGCTTTCGCGTGGTGGTGGCTCTGGCGATAACGCGCGTAATGCTAAGTTATTTCACTTTAACAAAAGAGAAATTGTTGAAGGCGGTGAGTTTTCACCCAAACTGCCAACGTTGCGTGGGCGCACTAGTAAGTTTTTTGATGCCAATAACAACGGTCATTTAGATTTATTACTAATGGGATTCCCGCAGGCTAATAGCGGTAAACAAACCAGTAATTTTATTTATAAAAACGATGGTAGCGGCAATATAACTCACGCAAGTGATTTACCAAAAACTAATCGAGATGGTCAAAAAGTCCTTATTACAGATTTTAATAACGATAAAATTGACGATTTAGTGATTTACGGCGACGGTGCTTTACGTGTTTTAAAAGGCAATGGCGACTTTACCTTTAGTGACGTAACCGCCAATGTTTTACCTAATAAAATAATGGATGCGACGGGTGTTAGCGAAATCGATTTTGATAATGATGGTGACTTTGATTTATATATAAGTCGTGCTAACCCATTACAAGCAGGCGATACGTTTTTTGATGCTAAAAGCCACACATTTGGTTTTTACACCAAGCGTGGACCATTTAAATATGATGACTTACTTATTGGCGATACGCTTAATTTAGTTAACTACCAGTCACCTTATCCAAACCAAGATGTATTTGTAGGCGAAGGCACTTATAAATATAAATTTGAAGGTGAAAGGCACAGTGGTCAAAACGTCAATATTGTTAGCAGTAATGGCCTAGGCTGGGCCGATACCCAACCTAATAAAGGCTTATATGTTGGTTATATAGGCAATGATAAATGGCGTATGGCGGGTAATACTTTTTCACCTACAACGGGTGTTGTAACCGGTGTTAAACATTATACGGTAAATAAAAAACCAATAGCTCCATCAGATTTGTTACTTAAAAATGAAAGTGGAAAATTTGTAGATGTGAGTGCTAAAGCTGGCATTAAAACAAATTTAAATACGACCGGCGTAAGTGTGGGAGATTTTAACAACAACGGCTACCAAGATTTGTTTGTTGTTAAACAAGGCAACTTGGTAACGCCTACATCGCAAATACTGTATTTAAATAATGGCGATAACACATTTAGCCAAGCGACTCATTCGGGATTAATAACAAACACCTTAGGTACCATTGGCTCAGGCGCAAATGTATTTGATTACAACTTAGACGGCCAGGTCGATATTATTATGAATAACGACAGAGGTCAGTGGCACTTATTTAGTAATCAAGCCAATAACAGTAATCACTATGCATTACTGCGTATAAGTAATTCACTTAAGCATAATGCAAGCCCCATTGGCGCTATAGCGACACTTAAAGGCTGTGGTAAAACCCTTACAAGGCGCGTGTCGCCTGATGCCGCACCTTATACACAATCATTTGATAACGTGGTTCATTTTGGTTTAGGCCAGTGCAACGAAATAGATAACGTAAGTGTGCGTTACAGCAATGGCGAAGTAATCAATAAATCTAAGGTTGGGACAGATCAAGTAATCAATTTTTAATTACAACGTTTGATTACGACAAAGTTAACTATGAGAGGTAAAAAGCAAGGTTTGGTAACAAGCCTTGCTTTTTTTTCGCAAAAAATTAAGAGTAAAAGAGAGCAATAATGAATAAAAATAACATCACTCATCTTAAAAATAAATTAGCGGGTTTAGTGTGCTTATTTACTGTGTTTGGTTGCAGTACCCACACGGCTCAAAGCAATAATAAAAATATAAATAAAGGGGGCGAAAGTGCATCTTTAGCGTCTGTTAAAACGTCTAATACACTGCTTGAGAGTGCGAGTTTATTTGCATCACTCCCTGATTATTGCCCAACCCCAGACGCTTTTGCTGTCTCTCCTTCAGGAGAGCTTACTTTATCGTGTGTTAACTATGCCAATAAAGGGCTACAAGCGGGTGTGCTGGTTAATATTAATAATGATAAAACGTTTACTAAAATAGCCCAGTTATCGGGGCCAAACAATAAAGGGAAGGGCCGTCCTATGGGGCTTGCCTATGCCCCCGATGGTGCGTTATTTATAGCCGATAACCAAGGTGCTGGCAAAGCTCGATTACTTAAACTCACCTTAAAAAATAACAAAGTCATCAATACTCAAATAGTAGCAAAAGGCATGAGTTCGCCAAACGGTGTGCGCTATCAAAATGGCTATATTTACGTAACTCAACTGCGTGTGCCAAGTAAAAATAAGGCCGAGACTCTCAGCGGGATATATCGTTTTAAGGCCACAGATACCAATATATTAGTGACTAACAGTACAGATGATCCGCATTTATTGTTTTTGGCTAAAACAGCTAATAAGCAACGTAAATTTGGACTTGATGGCTTAGTGTTTGATTCACAGGGCAACTTGTTTGTAACCAACCTAGGTGACGACTTAATTTATAAATTAACGTTTGATACAAACAACAACCTGCTTAGCCAAAGTACCTATGCAACACTTACAAAAGGAAGTGGACCTGATGGCTTAACTATAGACCCTCAAGGTAATTTATACGCCGCAGGTTTTTTAAATAATCAAGTTATAAAAATTGATACAAACCAAAATGTAACCGTTATTGCATCGTACCCCGATAACAATTCAGAAAATGGTGAATTAGACCAACCCGCCGATATTATTTATTATAAAGGCTCTTTGCTTATGTCGAATTTTGACTTGCTTACAGGCCCAGGCATTACCAATACTGGGCATGGCAAACCTTATACGGTAAGTGAAATTAAGTTACATAATAAGTAAGGTTTTAATTTAAGTTAAGCGCTTAAATTAGGTTCTTAAATTAAAATCGTGTGTATTGCCGTGTATGTTTGAGCTTTAGATTTATGGGCAATACATTTGGTTTACCGCTTTCAAAACTGCTGATTGGCAGCTTTTGATAGCTGTAAATATTCTAATGAGCATAAGTTAATATTATAAACCCTCGTAAATTTCTTTCTGAACAACTCAATTTTGATCATTTTCAACAACATATTTTATTTATTAATGGGGATTTTGAGTCTCTTTTTTTGTTTTGTATAAAAAATAAAAATATCTACATCACTTTCACTTAAATATTAATGAATTTAAATTGTTTAAAAACAGCGATTTAAATTACTTCGTTTAAAAAAGAAACAAAAATGTAAAAATCAAAGTAAACGACTTGTAAATATAAACATCATATGTTTAACTTGATCGCAAGTTAAGCAACGCTCTGAAACGAAATTAGGATACCAGGACGTTCATTCATTTTATCTGTGGCGCTTAACTAACAATAAAAACAGACGACATCATCACACACTGGCATTGAGAAAAACGATGCCGATAAACAGGAGAGCACACAATGCAGCATAACTTTAGGTTATCAGCAGTCTCTGCAGCTATTATTGCTTCGCTTATTTCATCATCTGCTTTTGCACAAGAAGATGAAGAAAAAGAGAAAATAAAACTACAAAAAGATATCGAAATAATTGAAGTCCAAGGAATCAAAAGTAGCTTACGAAAAGCGGTAAACGCAAAGCGCTTTTCCGACAACGTAAGTGACTCAATTCATGCTGAAGATGTAGGTAAATCAACAGATCAAAACATCGCTGATGCACTATCTAGAGTAACCGGGGTGAGTATTCAAGAAGAGGGCGGTGAAGGAACACGTATATCAATTCGTGGTGCCGGACCTTCTTTAAATCAAATATCAATGAATGGTGTAGCACTTACCGGCGGACTAAGTACCGATGGCTCTAGTGCGGGTGCTACTAACGATAACAGTGTTGATTTAAGCTCTTTTTCGTCAGATATATTGTCATCTATCGATGTAATTAAAACATCTTCTGCTGATAACGATGAAGGCTCACTCGGCGCAAGTGTTGTGCTTAGAACTGTAAAACCGTTAAATTTAAATAAACCACGTCGCTCTTTTACGGTTGAAGGGCGCTACAACGAGTTTTCTGATGAAAGTGACTCACGCATTAATTTTAGCTTTTCTGATAAATACTTCGACGACACCTTTGGCTTTATTATAACGGCCTCTAAAGATACCCAAAAAACACGACAAGATCGTATCAATACCGATTGGGCTAACGGCGCAATTCCTATTGTTGATTTAGATGATGCAACTGGTCGTACAGCACATGACACCGTTACAGGCAAAGCAATCAGGGTACTTGGCAATCAACGTGATGCTGATGGAAATAAGCTTTTTGGTGAAAATGGAGAAGCATTATTAAATCCACTGAGTTCACTTAATAATTACGACCCTGAAACGCAAATATTACATGAAGGTGATTTATTTGTTTTAGCGCGTGAGGTTATTGATTTTACATTGAATAATGACCAACGAGATCGCTTGTCAGTGTCTACAGGTTTTCAATACCAACCAACAGAGTCACTCGATATTCAGCTAGATGTAACTCATACAGAGCAAGATGTGTTAACCGACAGTCAACGACTGCGTTTGAACATGGGGCCTGTAACACCTTTAATTTATGCCGGTGATGACAATACAGCACTAAACGGGGTTGATTTATCGACCAATACCTTGCAGCAATCAAGTAGCCGCTCTACAGGTGGTAACTTTGTTCGCTCCTACGGACTTAGAGAAATTGATACTAATGTAGCGTCACTCGATATTGATTATCAGGTAACCGATTCATTAAATATGAATGTAAGAGCTGGTTTTTCTAAAACGACAGATGAAACACCAAATGATGATGAGAAAGACCGTTACATCTCTATTAGTACAGCTACATGGGGCACGGCAGGTCGTCAAATAGTTGAATCAATGCCCGATGGCAGCCACGAAATGGTTGGCTACGACTGTGGCAGCAATGGAGAATGTAGTTACTCAACTGGCGTAACTCCAGGGGAGTTTGATGCCTTTGATGGTACGTCTAATGCGGTATACAGTCGTTTTAATCCGTATGACATGGAGCACAATCACTTAGGTAGTTTAGTGCTTCGTAAAAACAAATTAGCGGATACAAACAAGTCGCTTTTTGTTGATTTTGACTATGCGCTTGATGGCGACTTTATTAGATCGCTTGAATTTGGAGTTAAGTGGTCAAATCGTAAAAAAGATGTCTCTATTCAAAATAGAGCAACCACAAATGGCAGTGATTTAATAGATTTAGAAGACCCTGATCAAGCGTTTGAAGTACGTGGGCTTGGTACAATTCGCTTAGCCGATATAGTGGCTGATAGCGCCTATCCTTACGATAATTTTGGTGAAGATATTCAATCAGATCGCTCTGCACAGTTTTTTAATGGCTGGCCGTTACTTGACGCAGAAAAAGCGCTTGAGATTGTTTCAGGTAAAGATGCAGGCGAAGTAGGTATACGAGAAACCATTACAGGCAGTCGTAATATTGAAACCGAAACAAAAGCCGCTTATTTTAAAGCAAACTTTGAGCTGATGGATGGCAAGCTAACAGGTAACTTAGGCCTTAGGTATGTAAAAGATGACACAACAGCAACAGGCGTAGGCGGTATTAACTATACGCGTTTTCCACAAATGGTTGATGCGTATAATTTGTTAGTTGAGCGTGGTTTAGCAAATACAAATTTAGATGCCTGCCCGGCAGCTGTTATGGGGGTCTCTGACACGGGTCAGCCTGATCATCGTTACACACCAGCAAACGATGCTGAGCTACAAAACTGTTGGGCATGGCAAATCACTCATGCGTATAACCGCTCAAACCCAGCTACTTTCCCTGTTGATCCGCAAACGGGTCAGTTTGTAATTCCCGGGGCTGATGGCAACACCGGACTGGGTGTAAATCAGCAAGTGTTTGTAGATGAGAATGGCAACATTATAGCTAACAATGCATTACCTTCTTTAATTTACGACAGCAACGGAAATTTAGTTCCAACGTCAGCTAATGCATGGGCACACTTTGCAAGTAACGGACAAATTTGGCCATTTTTAGACAGAACAACTTCATTTACAGGAACACAAGGTAGCGGACGTGAAGTACAAGACCGCGTTGCTTGGGTAACTAAAAAAGGCGGACATGACGCTTATTTACCTAGCTTAAACTTAAATTATGCAGTTAACGAAGAAATGATTGCACGTTTTGCTGTTAGTAGAACCATGACGCGTCCTCGTTTTGATTCATTAAACCCACGTACACAAATTTTTGAGCAACAATGGGACTCTGCTAATGGCTCAGCAGGTAATGCAAATTTAAAACCGCTTAAATCAACCAATCTCGACTTGTCTTATGAGTGGTACTTTAGCGATTCAGGCTTGCTGTCGGTAGCGTTCTTTTACAAAGATATGAAAGACTTTGAAGAAACGGTGGTTGTTCCGTATCACTATAAAGACGTTAGGACCGAATACGATTTACAAACAGCCGATTTATTACTTGATTACGATGAGAATAGAGCACCAGGTGGCGAAGAAGATTGTATGCCACTTAGGCAAGTTGCAGGCTTTTTTGACCAATGGCGCATTGAATGTGACGTTGTAAACGTAACCACAGTAACCAATGGTAAAGGCGCAGATATTAAAGGTGTTGAACTAGGTTACAACCAAAACTATGACTTTTTACCAAGTTATTGGGGTGGCTTAGGTTTAAACATGAACTATACCTACCAAGATTCAGAATCTGATCGTCAGCAGGTAGGTAATACCGATATATTTTTAAAACCACTACCACAACCTTTCACTCCAAAGCATTCCCTAAATACAACACTGTATTGGGAACAAAAAGGGATTCAATTACGTTTAGCGAGTCGCTACACCGGGGATCAATTAGTTAACCGAGGTTTAGTTGGTGGCGCTACATGGCAAGAGGCAACCCATCGTTTGGACTTTAGCTCAAGTTATAAAATTAATAAAAACTTTAGCTTAACTTTTCAGGCACTTAACTTAACTGATGAAACTAACCGAATTTATTACACCAGTTCATTTAGTCGTAATGCGTTTGAAGCTAACTCGCAAGAGGTTGTGCTTGATGAAGGTAATGCAATTGAAGATGGCAGTGTGACTACTTCGCGTACAGCATCAGTTTGGAAAACAGGTCGTCAGTTCCGTGTTGGTCTTCGCGGTACCTTTTAATTGAGAAACTATTAGCAGCGGGCCACGTTAGGCGCGCTGCCTTACAAATCTTGGAGAGTAAGATGAAACATAACTTACTAATAAAAACAGCAATTAGCAGTGTTATATTTTCAGTATTAACAGGGTGCGGTGGAACGGATGAAGGTTACGATCCGCAGTTTAAATCTGATTTAGCACTTGTAATCGATACCGCAGTGATCACGAGCACATTAAATGAAGAGTCCGGAGTTCAAGAAATTGATTTACTGCAAGGCGTAACAATCGACGGTAAACCAGCCTCTGAGTCAGGTGCAACCATAAACGTAAGTGAGTTAGAGTTTGTGGTTAATAATAATTTCACTACCCCACAAACAAGTGCTAATACCATTGCATCACACCGAATTTCACCTTTTACACAATCAAGTGATAGCACTAAATTAGTTATAAATACCGATGCGTTTTCGGCGGCATTAAGACAATGCGACCAAACCGATATAAGAGGCGCTTTAGATGGCGGTGGTAATCCTATTGCTGATGGTAACTTAGACTTTCCGAGCCAAGTTATTTATAACATTACATATTCTATCAATAATGGTGCAGCTATTGCTGCGGGTGGCGCACTGCCTACACGTACATTACAATTAACTGTCAATGCGATTGATGATGTTGTAACTGAGGTCAGCGTCTCGCCGATTGAAATTCCTGCTGGTGGTCAAGCAAGTGTATTCGCATCAGCGATACCAAATTACGCGTGTAACCCCGCACTTGTTTACTCAATTGCAGATGAAGATATTGCAACCATTGATGAAAATGGCCTTATTAGCGCTAAAAATACCGGTGAAACGACTATTACAGCCACAAGTGTTGATAACCCCGAAGCTTCAGCAAGCGCCACACTTACAGTGACAGGTGCTTTTAGTCTTGCAATAACAAACGACGATAAAAACGAGTTAGGCGCTTCTTCAGGTAACAAGGACGTTCCAATCTGTGTGGTCAGTGGTGTAGAAGTGCAGCCGGCTTTACTAAACGCAGAGTTAAGCGGCGAATATACTTTTGATTGGACACTTAACGATGAAGTTTCATTTACGAAAAGCTTAACCGCAAAAAGCGGCTTTGGAGAAGTACTTGCCGTTAAAGCACCTACAACAATAGATAGCTCAAATACGGTAACGGTTGAACTTATTGATGGCGATACAGCAAGTACACCTTTATCACTTATTTCGCAAAAAAGTATTACGGTCAATACCGTTAATAACCAAATGTGTGAGCCGGGTGTGTCTGAACACGAAGCAGGCTTTAACACCGACTTTAACCTCAATGGTGAAGGCGCACCTTATAAAGGCAATGCCACTTATAGCGTATCGGCAACCTCTGTGTCGGGTAATGGTCGTTCGCTTGAAATTACAGCGGGTACTGCAACTCAAGGTGAAGCGAATACACCGTACTCTTTTGCAACTCAGCAAGTTTGGAATAAACAACGTAACTGGTATAGCGCCAACTATGGACGTGGTGCCGAGTCTGTTGATAAAACATACCGTTATGCCGTGTGGGTTAAGTTAAATCAAGTGCCTGTTGAACCCGTTACGTTGCGCCATGTTGTTGTACCGTGGGTTTATGACGGCATACCTGAGGATGCAAATGGATTTACAGGTCGTTACTCAGAAGCGGGCTTATTTAGCGCAGCACTCGCAGCTACTACGCAGTGGCAATACATCGAGTTTGTAGAGGATTCAACTAATAAACGCGACTGGGCTATTCCAGCAACATGGAGCTCAGTAACTGATGTGTTTACCCTTTGGGAAGTGTACGGACTGCCAACGGGTGATTCAATCTTGATTGACGATTACGCCGTTACGCGTACCGATATTTAAGCGAGTACTAGACGCATAACATAATATTAATTAAAGCGGCTTTAAACTAAATAGGTTTAAAGTCGTTTTGTTTGCTTATAAGCCACTAAAAATCTATTTATTTACGTATTAATTTTTAACTTTCACACAAACTTACATACAAAATAATGAGACATCATGAACAACACGCAAAAAAATATAAAAACACATAAATTGACGCTCACAGCAGCATTATTGTCGGTAATAACCATTGGCGGTTGTAGCAGCGATGCGACGACTAACACGCAAAAGCTTCCCCAAACTAAAAATAACTTATTGCCTTTAACAGATCCGCAAAACACCGGTAAATGGGTACTTAACACTCAAGTAAGTGACGAATTTGAAACCAGCACTATCAATGAAGAACGTTGGTACATTGTGGGTAAACTTGAAAACGGTAAACCTGTTTATAAGCATCCAGATAATCCAAATAAAAAAGTATGGAAAGGCCGCGCACCTTCGCAATTTTCGGGTAATAACTATCGCCTAGAAAATGGCAAACTAAAACTTGAGACACGTTGGGAGCCTGACTTTCCTTTTGAACAAAAAATACATAAGCCTGTGTTTGGCGATGCACTTAAATACGAAAACCTCACAACGGCATGCTTTATTGGCAGAAAGTCTTTTCAGTACGGATACATAGAAATTAAAAGCAAAGCCGCTGATGCGCAAGTGAGCAGTGCATTTTGGTCGATGGGCGAAAAGTTAGAAGTTGATTTTTTTGAATTATTTGGCGACTCGCTCGACCCTAAAAAAGATCACATAGACAGTGAGTTATGGTGGTCAATCCGCGATTGGAATAAAAAAGTAAAAGGCAAACCAACGTATACAGAGCGCAAAGATTTAGGCTTTAGAGTGGCCGATGACTTTCATGTGTATGGAATTGACTGGAGCGCCCAAGGAATTAAATATTATGTTGATGGTAAATTATTTAGCGAAGTATCTGCAGCACAAGCTGATGCCTGGGCAAAAGAGCATCGCGGGGTTGATAAAGGTTACGTAGCCACTAAGCCACTGTTTTTATGGCTTGATCAGGAGACTTTTCCTTGGCATGGCGTACCAAAAAGTAAAGAAGAGCTTGAACGTAATAGCCCTGAGGGCAAAAAAGATGATGGTGTAGTCGACTTTGAAATTGAATACATCCGTGTTTGGCAGCAAAAACCATTACAGTCAGTTAAGTAAGGAGTGGGTTAAATGAAAAAAAATAGTAAGCCAGCAAATACGTTATTTTGTTTATCATTGATTGCTACAAGTACTCTGCTTTATGGATGTAACACCACTCAAAGGGCAAGCAATGAAACGCTAAGTGACAACAGCAGTAATAAATTAATGTTTAGCGAATCGCACAATATTATACCTTTTGAGCCACTATCGCGTCGTAAATGGGATAGCGCGCTGATTGCAGACTTTGATAAAGATGGCTATCAAGATGTATTAATTACTGAGCATACCCACGCAGTAAAAATTTTTTGGAATAACAAAGACAATACCTTTTCAGCACCACAGATAATTATTAAAGGCGACACACATGGCGTCGCTGTTGCTGATTACGACTTAGATGGTCGTATGGATTTAATAATAGCCCAAGGCGGTGGTGGAGGTCTAAAACCGCGTTTACCTGTATCGTTTCAAATAAATCATGACCGTACTGTTGAAGGCGGAGAAACGTTTGATAATTTTGAACGTACACGCGGACGTGCGGTTAAATTAATTGATGGCAATAACAGTGGCACTTTAGATTTAATGCTCTCTGCTTTTCCGCTTAAAAAGCAAAAAAAGGGAGCCAATCATATATATAAAAACGAAGGGCATAATCATTTTAAGTTTGTCGATTACTTACCTACTGCAAAATGGCTTGGTTATAAAGCCTTAGTTAGTGATTTTGATAATGACGGGCACGATGATTTATTTTTTTACGGCGGAGATGACATTGTTGTAGCGCAGAGTAAATCTGATTTAGGTTATAAAAATAAAAGTAAGGCTGTACTAGGAAATAATCGCAATATTAGCTATGTGAGTAGCATAACCGAAATTGACTTTGATAATGACGGTGACTTTGATTTATTTTTAACGCGCGCTAAACACCAATTTGAGCAACACACCTTTTACGATGCTCAATCTCAAAATTTTGCTTTTTTTACTCGTAACGAAGCATTTAAATTTGAAGATTTTAAAATCGAAGGTGACTTTGAAATAGAAAACCTGCAAATGGCTTATCCCCATTTTAATGTGTTTATTGGCAAAAATAGTGCGCCTTTAGCATTACAAGGGCATGGCGGCAGTGAACGTACGGTACAGGTAACAAAAGAGCAGGCTGCTGGCTGGCCTAAAAAACTACATAAAAAAGGTTTATATATAGGTTACTTAGGTAACGATACTTGGCGCGTAGCGGGGGATACTAAATCGCCCACAGCCGGTGTTATTAAAAGAGTGACTAATTCACCCAACGTAAAAAGGCTTGAGCCATTACCAGCGGTATTATTAGAAAACCAGCAAGGTAAATTTGTTGATGCAACAGCCAAGCTAAATATTAATCTTAGCGAACCTACAACCAGTGCTGTAGCCGGAGATTTTAACAACGATGGTTGGAGTGACTTATTTGTATTGCGTTACGGAAACCCTGCAAAAGCTAACGAGCAGGTACTGTATTTAAATCAGCAAGGTAAAGGATTTGAGGCTTTACAAAACCATGGTGTTATTTCAACTGAGCTTGGAGCAACAGGGGGCAGTGCACAGGCCTTTGATTACGATAATGACGGGGACCTTGACTTAATTTACTCAAACGAGCGCGGTCGCTGGCATCTATTTACTAATAACAGCATTTTAGACGCACAGCATAATTTTTTAGTCACTAATATTGGTTACTCTCCTAACGCTGGCGTGTCGGCAATGGGGGCTACAGCGACTATAAAAGCGTGTGGGCAAACTTATAAACGAGTTGTAGGCGCAACAGGTGCTGGCTTTTCACAAAGCGAAAATAACCGATTACATACTGGTTTAGGACAGTGTACTAAGGTGCAAAGCGCCAAGGTTAAGTGGTCAAATGGCGAGTACGTTGAACTTAATTATAAAAACCTAAATGATCCGAAGGGTATTTATGCAGGTAAACAATTTTTTGATGGGAATAACTATAATGATTAGAAAAAATAGTAGTTTAGGGTTTTGTCTATCCACCTTGTTGTATTCAGGTATTATTAATGCTTCAGTCGATCCGTCAAGTGACATAAATATACAGCCCTATCAAGGAACTCAAGTTAGTCATTATTTGCTAACATGGTCAGATGAATTTAATGGTACAGAGGTAAATGAAAAACGATGGAATTACCGATTAGACTGTAAACACTGGAGCCAACAGCGTAAGGCTAATAATACTGTATCTGGTGGTCTTTATCGCATTCATCTTCGAAAAGAAAGTGTGGACTGTCCTAATAATAATGCCTTACAACCAGGTCAACAAAAAGGTCAAAAACCTGCTGGGAAAGTTCAGTATACAGGCGGAGGTATTATTTCAAAAGACGAACTACGATACGGGTATTATGAAGCTAAGCTTAAAATGCCTTCAGGAGCGGGGTGGCATACTTCATTTTGGATGATGAGAAATCAGTTTATAGATTCAACGAGTAAACACGATTTAAATAGCAACATTGAACTAGATCCTGTTGAGAATGATTCGATTGATTTAAAGCATTATCAAATTGACGCGCATCAATGGTCACCAACGCCAGGGACTGAAGACCCTGGTCGTAAACAAAATAAGGTCGGCACAAAGCAAGTTAGATTTAAAGATGAAACTCGCTTAGATGATTTTCATATATATGGTTTAGAGTTTACATCGACCCATTTGCGTTATTTTTTCGATGGGAAATTACAAAAAGAAACCTCGTTTGATGTCAACCAGTATAAACACAATGATATTAGTATTTGGTTTACTTCAATAGCATCATTTTTAGCTAATACAAAACAGGTAGATAATAGCCATTTACCTGCTGAAGCACAGGTTGATTATGTTCGCTTTTTTCAAACTCCCAAGCAAATAGATGAACTTCAATAATACTATTAGGGCGTGTTGAACGGTGTAGATTGAAATTCGTTCAATCTAGGGGCGATTTAATCGCGGTGTGAGGTTTGTAACGTAGTGGGCTCGGTAACTGCTCCTGCGTTACCCTACTGGCTTTCATCCATGTAAGAATAAGTAAAAACCGAGTAGTAGAGAATTGGCTGTCCCTATAAGCAGCCCTAAATGGCACGCATGTTTAGCATCTATGCTGCATTATCGCCTATTTATGGGGAACAGCCACACTACATAGGCCCCGCCTTGCATAAACACCAAACATACTGCTGAAAATCCAATTACCAAAGATCAACGTGCCCTAAATATTATTATAAAGAAACTTGGATCCAAATAGTAAATGCATAGCTTGAATAGGTAAAAGAAGTGGTCAGTTGAATACAGACTGATCGCAACACAGGTAAACCTAGTTATCGCTTCAAATAAGCACAAGACGCATTTGATGAGCGTAACCGCCCAGACTGTAAATCACGTTAGAACTAATCGTATTATCATGAAAAGTGACACAAAGTTTAAAGTGCGGTGTTTACTTTACACATACTGGCAGCAAAGGCTGAATGAAAGCACGAATAGATTACTGCGACAATATTAGCCTAAATCTACTGATTTCAAAAAGTAGCACTATCAGACGTTGAAGATTTCATAGTAAAGGCAAATTAATGGCTGAGCATATGAGAGTTATAATTGCTTAGCGGTTATGTACTTCAAAGTTGAATTTACCAAATGTTTTAGTGTGGGGTAGATGTTGATTTTTATCAAATTAGGGACGATGAAATCGTCCCTAAATACAGACTTTAATTAAAAGCTATATTGAACGCTTGCACCCACATAACGACTCCAGTCACGAGGATAGAATGCTTCCCCAAACCCTTCAGAGTTTATACGTTGGCGAGTAGTGTACGACTTATCAAATAAGTTTTTAATGAATACACTAAACTGTAAGTTATCTTTGCTTACGCTTAAGTAACCATCCCAAATGCTTGACGATGGGTTAGCTGATTCGCCAAAGGCAAGTTCGTTAATTGATTGCGTGTGGCTGCCATTATAACGCCAAACTGCACGTGTATTAGCATTCCAGCCTGTATCAGCAATTTGTGTATTATATGAAATAGTACTTAAAAATTGTTGCTCAGCATTATTAGGGAAAGATAAACCTGTTTGATCAAAGCTCTGATTGCCTGTTGAATCAGTTGTACAACGAGAAGCAAGTAAACCACCATCACCAGCAGGACAATTGATAGGTGTATCAGCAAAGTCCTCGTAGCGTGCATCAAAATAAGCGTAGTTAAACGACCACTTTAATTTATCTGATATTTTAACCACTACATCGGCTTCAATACCGGTTGAACGTGCTTGTGCTGCGTTTACATAGCCTGCAAAAATAATGTTATTTTCTTCATCTATTACACGGCTGGCACGTACTTGATAATCGTCAACTCTCATATCAAAGTACGTAAAGTTAAACAGTAAATCATTATCAAAATATGCTGAACGCAGACCTACTTCAAAGTTTGAAGAGTTTTCAGGATCGGTAGGGAAGTTGTCTGCATCGGCAGGGTCCGTATTTGTTGTTACAAAGTAAGATGCCCCTTTATAGCCGGTAGAATAATTTACATAACCGCGAATATCATCAGTAAAGTCATACCCTACAACCGCTTTGTATATAAAGGCGGTGTCTGAGTTATCAAATTTAGTTGGCGCGTCTTGGCGTAAAATAAGCGATGGATCTGTTTGAGCAAGTTCTAATACTTCATTGAATGTTTCCATTCCAACACCCGTAGAAGGTGTTGCCAAATCTGTACGAGCAAAGGTTGCATCACTTTTTTCGTGTAATAATCTAAAACCAAAAGTAGCATCTAATTGCTCAGTTATTTGGTATTCAAGTTGTCCAAAAATAGCGACGTTTTCAAAACCAGTTGTAAAATCACCACTATTTAGTAAGCGAGAAGGCGTTAGTAATGAGCGGTCGTCATCGCCAGTAGTTGCATAGTTAGCTAAAAAAGCATCGGTAGATTGCTTTGAATAACACCCTGTTAATTCGCCGCCTTCAATAAAGCCACGGTTACCTGCAATACAGCCGTCACGTATTTCAGAGCGCTGACCATCGGTATCATGGTAAAAAAGACCTAATACCCAATCAAATTTTTCATTATTAAATGACGAAATACGAAATTCTTGTTGAAGCACATCAACTGATTCGTTACCACCAAAAGCGGTTCGCTCTACAGGAAAATTAATAGTGAAAAATGCGGAACTGTTATATAAATCAAAATCTCTGTAGCTACCATTATAGCTAAGTGTAATTTCATCATTTAGGTAGTAATCAGCCGATATTGAAAAGCCAAAATTTTCTGTTCTACCAAAATTACCTTCAGCATTACGCGATGTAACTGGGCCGCCGGCTTCTTCAAAAGTAGACTCAGGATTTACACGGTTATAGGTTGTGCCTTCAATAGTGCCATCATCTTTTACATTAACGATTGGACGAGGGCCAAAATCTGGGTTTATTCCACCTAAACGAGTAAGAGAACAACAATTTGTGTCTGTCTCTGAATATTCTAAGCGAAATAGTACGTTTAGCTCTTCACCGTTGTCATACAAAAGTTGGCCACGACCAGCTTTCGTTGTTTTTGCGCCTATGGTGTAATCTTCTTCACCAGGCATGGTGTTTTCTATCCAACCATCAATATCACTGTATTGCGCGTTAAATCGAGCTGCCCAGTTTTCGTTAAGGGGTACATTTACGGTCCCGCTAAAATCAGTGCCATCAAACTCAGTAACCTGTGCTCTAACCGTGCCTGAAACTCGGTCATCTAGTTGCGGCTTTTTAGTTACATAATGCAATAGGCCTGTTGATGTGTTTTGGCCAAATAAAGTCCCTTGTGGGCCGCGCATTGCTTCTACACGCTGTACATCTGAAATAGGTAAGTTAAGCATTGATTGGCGAGGTAATACTTCGCCATCTATAACGACTAGGTTTGAAGACTGTAAGCCAATTGAATTTGTAAAAGTGCCTATACCACGTGTTTTTAATGTTGTAGTTCGTATTTCACTGCTGTCATCAATGCCAAAACCAGGTAAGTAGGTGACTAGATCAAACCCATTATCTATACCAATTTCTTGAATTAAATCACCGCTTAGCACTTCGATTGAAGAGGGAACTTCTTTTAATGCTTGATCGCGTTTTTGTGCGCTCACTAAAATAACTTCAAAATCGTCTGAATTGCTTTTAGCTTGTTTTGCGGTTGTTTCTTCTTGTGCATATGCAGTGTGTGTGAAAGCTGATAAAGAACAACATGCAAGTAATATTGCTGTATGCAATTTACTGTGTTTAAGCATTTTAACCACTCCGTTTCTTCATAATTACTGTGTGTGCAGATAATGCAACGGCAGTATCTGTTATTTAGAATCAGGCTAATTAAACAGCGACTCTTAATTGCGATAAAGCTATAAGCAATCAAGAAGTGTAAATAATCATGAATGATTCATTCTAACAATTTAAACATATGATGTTTGCAAGTGCAATGTGTTGATTACTTGTTTATTAAATGTTGCTTGTAATATTGAGGTTATAACCTTGTATTGCCGTTTAAGTAACACAAGATTATTAAGTTAAGTGGTTGAATTTTAGTCTCTAATCTAAATTACAAATTTAGAATGAAAAATAATTCAATTTTTAAAAATTATTTTAAACGAGCAAAAAAGTGGTAATCCTCAGCATTTTTAAGCTTTTGAGCAAAGCTCATCGCTAAGTTTTTGAGCTGCTGCGCATTATTATAAGCACCAATTTTGAGTTTTAACTCACCCACG
Organism: Pseudoalteromonas sp. SWYJZ19; assembly: GCF_015864375.1. Classification (NCBI taxonomy): domain Bacteria; kingdom Pseudomonadati; phylum Pseudomonadota; class Gammaproteobacteria; order Alteromonadales; family Pseudoalteromonadaceae; genus Pseudoalteromonas; species Pseudoalteromonas sp. SWYJZ19. The sequence goes on along the minus strand of NZ_JADYXI010000001.1, from coordinate 287,611 downwards.
GCCTGCGCTGTTGAGCCAATGCTATCAAGTGCTAAAAAGTATAAATAAGCATATTGCACGTTACTACTCTCAAGTGTCATTGCGTGTTTAAACGAATCAACCGCAGCGGGTTTGTTACCGCTTCTAATAAGCGCCATACCGTTTGCATAATGTAGCGACGCAGAGGTAGGTACTGCCTTTAAACCACTATTTAACGTGCTTTGCATTTTTGCTGTTTGACCAAGGCGATAATAAATGTCGGCTAAATTTACATAACTTGCATCAAAGTAAGGGTCCACGCTAATGCCTTTTTGTAACGACTTTATAGCACCGTTTATGTCTTGCTTGTTAAGCGCGAGCATACTTTGATTAATGTTACCTTCACCGCGCCATGTATTGACAGTATTAGCGTGTGCAAGCTCTATAATAGATTGATTAAGCCCGTTTAACTGCGCTGTTGTTTGGCTTAGGTTTTGCGCTGCAGCAACACGCACCGACTTTAATTTGTCGGTTAATAGTTGCTTGTAGCTTTTTAAGCGCTCTGCTTCGGGGAGTAAAAAGCCCACTTTAGCAATCGCTAAGCGAATAAGCGGAAGCGGCGAGTTAACCCAACTTTTTACTGTGGCATCGTTTAGCTCAGCGCCCGAATTACCTAAATAAGCAATTGCACTGGCGCGGTCTATTTCGTTTAACGAAAAGTCATTAATTAAGCTCATATGTGCATTTTGCGATATCGCTTTTAATGAGCGCAGTTCAAGCATACTGTGCTCACTTGCACTTAATGGCGGTGCTTTACCATGCCATTTTTCAAGCGTGCTTGCTGCCCATTCGTTTGTTTGACCGTCGTGGCATTGCACACACGCATTGGGTGTATCGTATTTTATTGATATGTCAGGGCGCGGAATTTTAAAGCTGTGGTCGCGCCTGTCATCAACGCCCATGTATCTGTTAGTTGGCATGTGGCAGCTAACACATTGTGCACCGGTTGATTGTTCTTTATGGCGATGATGCTCGGGTTTGTTATATTCGCTGGCACTGTGGCACTGTAAGCACAGTCCATTTGTTTTTGTTTTAACTTTCATAGTGTGTTTATCGTGGCAGTCAACGCAGTTAACCCCGGCTTTGTACATTTTACTTTGTGCAAAAGAGCCAAACACATACACTTCTTCTTTAATTTGGCCATCGGCGTGATACAAATTTGGTTCTAAAAATGAAGGGCTAAATTGATCCAAAAACGCTTGGCTGTTATCAAAGCCATCGGTTAATGGACTTCTAAGCGAATGACATGCATAACAGCCTTGCATAAAGCTGTTATCGCGCGGCTCACCTTGCCAAGTAGCAATTTTGTTATCGCCAATTATTTTCCACTGCGACATATTGGTAGGGCTTGTTTGAGCTGTCTTTATTCTTTTTTTAGTTTTATGTTCATCCGTTATATCGCTGTGGCAAGATTTACAGCCCACATTTATATTCGAGAAGTGCGTATCAAAGCTTTCTTTTTCAGTAGTGTAATTACGCTTTAAATTATCTGAATGGCAATCGGCGCACATGCCGTTCCAGTTTTGCAGAGGTTGCAGCCAATGGAGACGGTCGTTAGGTTTTACATCCTCGTTAGCGTAGTTGGCATACCAACGCTGACCGCCTAGTGATTTAGCGCGACTATCCCATGCAAAAGGAAATACCTGGTATTTGCCTTTTTCAACTTCAATTAAATACTGTTGCAGTGGGTCAAAGCCAAATACATAACTTACGGTGTACGTTTTTTTAGTACCTTGCTCGGTCAAATCAATTAAAAAGGACTCTTTTTCTTTATAAAATACGGCTTTTTGAGAAAAGTGGGTCGCGGTTATATTATTAAAATCACCAAGCACGGTATCTTTATTGGCTAAAGCCATTGAGTTTGCATGGTCTGACTGTTTCCAATCATGGGTTTGTTGTTGATGACAAGACTGGCATTCCTCGTTTGCAATCGCTGAAAAACAGCTGCATAAAAAAAGAACAACAAAAAGGCTGTTTTTTATATTTATCATTTTAGAATCCACCTTTAATAGCACACCAATGCATACTTAAAACTAAATAACAGGCCGCAGCTAAGTACTCAATAAATGAGCTTTGCCTTTAAGCTGACGCTGTTATTAGGCTTAAGTAATAGTGAGAAATTGAAAAATTAATTTCAAAATATCATACATCATATGTTTGCAATATTGTTATGTTTTGTTTAGTGTAGCGATATTGTGATTTATAAACGCATTATTTACAACTCAACCATTAAATTAACTAGCCGTAATAGTCTAATATAACCAATATGTTAGCTATGGTGTAATTAATATTTTTTAGCTATGTGCTTAACTATTATATTAAATAGGAAACTGTGATGAATAAGCTACTTGTTCTTCTTTCTGTATGTTTAGGCTTTTGCGTTAGTGCTAATGCAATGGCAAAAGCACAAACAGAAAAACCTAATATTGTTTTAATTTTTGCTGATGACGCAGGTTTTGGTGATTTTGGCTTTCAAGGTAGTACGCAGCTTAAAACACCTAATTTAGATAAACTTGCCCAAAGCGGTGTTCGTTTTACTCAAGGTTACGTAAGTGATTCTACTTGTGGTCCTTCACGCGCAGGTTTAATGACGGGTAAGTACCAGCAACGTTTTGGTTACGAAGAAATTAACGTACCTGGTTTTATGAGCGATAACTCAGCACTTAAAGGTGCAGATATGGGCTTGCCATTAGATCAAAAAACAATGGGCGATTATCTTAAAGAGCAGGGTTATAAAACAGCGGTATTTGGTAAGTGGCATTTAGGTGACGCCGACAGGTTTCATCCTTTAAAACGTGGTTTTGATACCTTTTTAGGGTTTAGAGGTGGCGACAGAAGCTACTTTAACTATTCAGAACAAGAAATGAAAAATGGAAACAAACATTTTTTCGATAAAAAATTAGAGCGTGACTTTGGTAATTACGAAGAGCCAAAAGAGTACTTAACCGATGAGTTAGGTAAAGAAGCCGCTAAGTACATTGAACAAAACAAAGATGAACCCTTTTTTATCTATCTAGCTTTTAACGCAGTACATACTCCGCTTGAATCAGATCCTAAAGATTTAGCTAAGTTTCCAAACTTAACGGGCAAACGTAAAGAGCTTGCTGCAATGACCCTAGGGTTAGACAGAGCCAGTGGTTATGTACTTGATAAACTTAAAGAGCTAGGCTTAGATGATAATACTATTGTGGTTTTTTCAAACGACAACGGTGGCCCATCTGACAAAAACGCCTCAAATAATGCACCACTTGCAGGGACTAAATCAAACCAGTTAGAAGGGGGCATTCGTGTACCATTCTTAATTAGTTGGCCAAAACATATTAAACCAGGTTCGACTTACGACTACCCAGTAAGCACACTAGATTTACTGCCTACTTTTTACAGTGCCGCACAAGGTAAGGCGTTAGGTAATGATATTGATGGCGTTGATTTACTCCCTTATATTCAAGGTAAAAACACAGCACGCCCACATAAAGTGATGTACTGGAAAAAAGAAAACAGAGCTGTAATACGCGATAACGATTGGAAACTTATTCGTTACCCAGACCGCCCAGCAGAGCTATACGACCTAAGCACAGACATTAGTGAACAAACAGATTTAGCAGCAAAAAATCCTGAACGTGTTAAAACTATGTTTAAATCATTGTTTGAATGGGAATTAACGTTAGAGCGTCCGCGCTGGTTATTAAAAAGAAAATACGAAAAATACGATATAGACCGCATGGATAAATACCGTTTACCAGCAACTCAACCTTAATAACGCATAGGTAATAATAATGAAAATAGAATCTGTTGAAGCGCTTTTAGGCTGCGTAGGAAAACGTAATCAGCTATTAGTAAAAGTAGTAACCGAATGTGGCATAGTTGGCTGGGGCGAATCGGGCTTATCAAATCGAGAGCAAGCAGTTATTGGCGCGATACATCACTTTGCTGGGTTTTTAAAAGGGCAAGATCCGCGTAAAATTGGCCGTATTTGGCAAGAGCTATACCGCAGCCATTATTTTGAAGGGGGCCGTGTAATTACGGCTGCTATTTCAGCGATTGATATTGCTCTTTATGATATTTTAGGTAAGTCACTACAAGTGCCTGTTTATCAGTTGTTAGGGGGCAAACAACGCGAGCACATAGCGTGCTTTGCGTGTTGTTATACAGAGGCCGATCCTGATAAATTTGACGATTTAGTTAAAGAAGCAAAAGCACTTATAGCGCTAGGTTGGACAACAATAAGAGTGATACCGAGTCGTTTTGACGACCCTGTGTTTTTTGAACCACAAGAATCTATAACGCGCACAGCGCGTTGTTTAAATGAGCTGCGTAAAGTACTTGGGCCTGATATTACACTCGGTATTGATTACCACCACAGATTAAGCGTGGCTGAGGCAGCTTCGTTTTGCCAACGTTTAAAGCCCGATACACTCGATTTTATTGAAGAACCGATTCGTCATGAATCTCCTGATGCGTATAAAACGCTGCGTACTTTAACGCATATTCCTTTTGCTATTGGTGAAGAGTTTAGCTCTAAATGGGCAGCTAAGCCTTATATAGAACAAGGGCTTACTCAGTATTTACGTGTTGATGTGTGTAACATTGGTGGCTTAACAGAAGCAATGAAAGTGGCTGGTTGGGCTGAGGCACATTATATCGATGTTATGCCACATAACCCGCTTGGCCCTGTGTGTACAGCAGCCACAAATCACTTTGCAGCAGCGCTACCAAATTTAGGCTTAATGGAAACGCACCAAGGCCCGTTTAGTGAGTTTGGCGCCCATGATCCACTTCTTTTTCCTAAGCAGCATGTGTTAACAGGCAATAAATTCACTATTCCTGAAGTACCTGGTTTAGGTGTTGAAGTGAACGAAGCCGCGTTTAGATTGGCAACCCCTGTAGAAACCGAAGCACCGCATTTATCAAAGCGTGATGGTTCACATACTAACTGGTAACTTGTTTAGAGAATTAAATGAATACACTTACAGCGACTGTTTTTGACAGCACACTAAATTTTGTAGGCGAGGGGCCTTTGTGGCACCCGATCACACAAACGCTTTATTGGGTTGATTTTCCAAACCACATTTTGCACAGCAAAAAAGGCGACCATAAAGTTGAGCAACGCTTAGATAATATGGTTACCGCTCTGGCTTGGGTAAACAATAAAACCTTATTACTAGCAAGTGATAAAGGCCTAAATACCTATAATACCAGCACGCATAAGCAAACTTTTTTGTGCAGCGTTGAAGCAGATAAACCTGACAACCGCAGTAACGATGGGCGTGCCGATCCGTGGGGTGGGTTTTGGATAAGTACAATGCACGGCGATGCTCACGAAAACGAAGGGGCAATATATCGTTTTCACAACGGCGTACTTACTCAAGTTGTTAGTGATTTAACCATACCCAATGGTATTTGTTTTGATAAGTCGCGTGCTAGAGCTTATTACGCAGATTCAAAAACGCAAAAAATTTACCGATTTGACGTCGACTCACTTACGGGTTCGCCAATAGGAGAAAGTGTGTTGTTTTTTGACTATTCAAGCTCAGCTGTATCACCTGATGGTGCTGTAATTGATAGCGAAGGCAACATGTGGATTGCACTTTGGGATGGCGCACGTGTAGATTGCATATCGCCCGAAGCTAAGGTAATTCAAAGCTTAGCGACTCAAACACCTCGCCCTACCTGCCCAGCGTTTGGCGACGATGGTACAACACTTTACGTAACGTCAGCACAATGTGGTCTAGAAGATACCCTATTTAATGCTATACCTCACGGCGCTACGCTTGCATTTAAAAATGCGGTAAAAGGCGTATTTGAGCCTTGCGTTAAAATAGACGGCTTTTAATTTTACGTATTCACTTTAAATATTAATTTTGTGTTTTTTCCTCTTACATTAATTAGATGTGAGAGGAAAAACACATTGCACATATAAACATCATATGTTTATATTGTTTTTACTAATTCTATCAATGTTATTCTTTTATATGTTGTAGAGCACTCATTACCAACACAGTAAAAGTATAAAAATAAAACTAAGGGTAATACATTGAAAGACACACACACACAATCAACAAAAGCAATTAAGTACTCCCTCATTGCAGCATTTGGCGGATTTGTATTTGGCCTAGACGCGGCCAATATATCGGGGGCGTTACGCTATGTTAGTTCGCAGTTTGAGCTAACCAGTTTACAAACAGGTAATGTAGTGGGTTGCGCCATTGTTGGCGTAATCATCGCACTATTTTTTACAGGTACTTTATGCCAAAAATTTGGTCGTAAAAAGGTACTTATTGGCATTGCTTTAACGTATTCACTCTCTACGGTTATTTCTGCTTTTGCGGTAAGTTACCCCATGCTGGTTGTTGGACGCTTTATAGGAGGGGTCGCATTTGCCTCTATAACTGTCTCAGCTATGTATATTGGTGAAATTGCACCCGCTAATAAACGCGGCCAATTTGTATCAGTTAATCAGTTGCTTATAACGTTAGGTAGTTTATTTGCGTTTGTTGTTAATTACTTTTTTGTTAAAAACATGGGCTCAATTGAATGGTTAAATGAAGCCAATATTTGGCGTTATATGCTTGGCTTTGAAATTGTGCCTAATATTATTTGGTTTTCGTTATTAATGACGATTCCTGAATCGCCGCGCTGGTTAATGAGCAAAAAACGTGATGAAGAAGCACGCGCTGTATTCAAAGGTATGGGGATCAATAACGCCGATACCGAAGTAGTACTTAATGATATTAAAGCAACCATTCAAGAAGATTCAAAAAACAGTGCACTAGAGCAACTTAAAGTATTGTTTAGTAAGCCTATGCGTTTTGTTGTGCTACTTGCTGTATGTTACGCGGTAGTGCAGGGCGCAACCGGCATGAACGCCGTATTGTTTTATGCACCTACCGTGTTTGAACAAATAGGTATGAGCGTCGAAAACTCTTTTTTACAAACAATAGTACTTGGTGCGGTATCTGTATTATTTACATTGGTCGCCATATTCTTTGTTGAAAAACTTGGCAGAAGAACATTAACCATTACCGGTTTACTGCTTATTGCTGTTGCGCATGTATCAATTTGGTATGGTTTTGAAAATGCCACGTACTCACTCAACAGTGAAGCAATAACCAAAGTTGCAGAGCAAAAAGTAGATATTACAAAGCTGCACGTTTTCGAAAATAAAATATACAGCACTGATGTTGCGCTAAAAGCAGATTTAGCCACTATTTACAGTAAAAAAGAGCTACCAGTTGTTACCGGTGCAATTATTAATGCTTCTATAAATATTAGTCCTGCGTATGTTTTATTTGGATTATTCGCATTTTTAGCCGCCTTTAATATGTCGATAGGGCCAATAATGTGGGTGATATTCTCGGAGATATTTTCAAGCCGAGTACGCAGTGTTGCGCTCCCCTTTGCCGCCTTAGTACAGAGTATTTCTAGCTGGAGTATTCAGCAGTTTTTCCCTTGGCAATTAGAGAACATGGGCGCAGCAAATACGTTTTTATATTACGGAGGCGTCGCTATTGTAGGCTGTATTGTTATGGCATTCATACTTCCCGAAACTAAGGGTAAGTCTATTGAGGCCATTGAACGCGATTTGGTCCCTGGGCTCAATAAATAAGGAATACAACTATGTCATCACGATTATTAAACGAAGTTGCTATTGTCACTGGCGCAGCCGATGGAATTGGAAAAACAGTTGCACGCGTATTTTGTGAGCAAGGCGCTAAAGTGTGTGTTGCTGATATAAATAAAGAAATGGGCGAAAATGTTGTAGCAGAGCTAAAAAGCAAAGGGTTTGATGCTATTTTTGCTCATACCGATATTAGCGACGAAACGGCTATAAAAAACATGGTTGAAAAAGTAGTTAATGAGCTCGGCAAGCCCAGTATTTTAGTTAATAACGCGGCTTTAATTAGCCCTGGGCGAAACGTAGATGACGTTACTCCACAAATGTGGCGTGATAGCTTTGCGGTTAATGTTGAAGGTATGTGGCAGTGTGCTGTAGCCGTACTTGAGCATATGAAAGAGTTAGGCCGTGGCAGCATTATAAATGTAGGTTCTGTGCATTCTTATAAAATTGTACCGGGGTATTTTCCGTATGCGGTAACTAAGCATGCGGTTATAGGGTTAACTAAAAACTTAGCCGTTGAATACGCAAAGCACAACATACGAGTAAACGCATTGTGCCCAGGCATGATAGAAACACCTATGGCGTTTAAGTCGTGGGAGCAAACAGACGATCCGCAAGCTTCACGCAAAGCAATGGGCGATGTACATCCTCTAAAACGAAATGGAACAACTGAAGAAATTGCTTACCCAGCCGTGTTTTTAGCCAGTTCAGATTCGAGTTTTATGACAGGGCAAAGCTTAATCATTGATGGTGGCCGTTCTGTAATTTATCACGATTAAAGTGCTTAACTTAACACACTGTAAGGCTCATGGTTTTGAGGCTATTTTGCTAAAAAATAGTGAGCTTGCTGTTACAGTCATTCCTCAGTTGGGTGCAAAAGTCATCTCTATTGTAAGCTTAAAACACAATAGAGAGTGGCTTGCTCACGATAAACAAATCACTTTAAAACCTGCAAAAAACAATGATTTCTCTGAGCATGATAGCGGTGGTTGGGATGAATGTTTTCCGGGTATTTCTCCTCAGCTGTACGAACATATCCCCAATAAAACGCATTTTTCACATGATCATGGTGAATTGTGGTGCCAAGCATGGCAAATAACTAATACCCATATTAGCGATGAAGAAATAAGACTTAGCTTACAAGCTGAGGTTTTTGACTCTACTTTTACATTTATAAGAACGTTTACCTTAAAAAAACACAGTAAGCGGCTGCTTGTTGATTACCATGTAAAAAATAACACAACTCACAATCTCCCTTTTGTTTGGTCAGCGCATCCTATTTTTGCCATAAAACCAGAGATGCGTATTTTAATAAATAACAAACATATGGAGTTTAAAGTTGATGAAGGGCTTAGTCGTTTTTATAACGTTAATAGTGCCTTTATTAATTGGAGTGACTGCTCAACTAAAGTCCCGCCGCTAAATAAAGTTATGCCCTATAACAGTGGTTTTGCAAGTAAGGTTTTTAGCAAACACTTAAATACGGACACTCATAAAGATCAAAATATAGTTGTAAAACTGGTTGATGATAAAGCTCAGCAAAGCTGCGGGTTTGAATTTTCATCAACAAACATAAGTCACTTGGGGCTTTGGTTTAATTACAACGGTTGGTCTGCCAATGAGCAGCTCCCCCCTTTTGTACTTGGGATAGAACCTTGTATAGGCAATAGCGATTCTTTACACAAAGCCATGGCGAGTGAAGAGGAAGGCTTAATTAAAAGCAATGCTCATAAATCTTGGCATATGAGTTTTTTTGTTAACTAAATGTATTTTGTGTTTGCTCAATCAAACATCATATGTTTAAATAGTTATTATGTATTAAGGCCTGTGTGTCTTACTTTAGTCATTTAGCCCTTAGGGTGTTGTAGATAATAATGGAGCGACAGAATGCTTTCTAAACAACTGTATATTGGTGGAAAATTAATAACGAGTGACGCAACGACCGAAATTATTAATCCTGCAACACTCGAAGTTGTAGGCGAAATTTCGGCTGCAGGTATTAATGAAGCAAACATGGCCTTAGAGTCTGCGCAAGAAGCATTTTCAAGTTGGTCAACAACGCCTGCAACAGAGCGTGCTCAATGGATGCTTAAACTGCGTGATGCAGTAATTGCAAACGAGCAACACTTACGTGAATGCGTACATTTAGAAATGGCTAAACCATGGCAGTCAACCGCTGACGACTTTCAAATGTTAGTTGATAGCCTTAATTTTTACGCTGATGCCATTGTTAATATCGCCGATGAAGAATTAAAAGATAATGAAGGTACGCACAGCCACGTTCTTTCGCGTGAGCCTGTTGGTGTAGCGGCTGCATTTTTAGCATGGAATTTTCCATTATTAAATTTGGCTTATAAATTAGGCCCAGCAATGGCTGCGGGTTGTCCGCTTGTAGTAAAACCGTCAAGTAAAACGCCTTTGTCTGCTTATGCTGTAGGCGAATTATGTGAACAAATCGGCTTGCCAGCAGGTGTGGTTAACATACTTTCGGGCACAGATAGTACCGTAGGCGATGCCATTTCAGCGTCAACTATTCCCTCTGTACTTACTTTAATTGGTTCTACTAATGTGGGTAAGCATGTAATTGCAACAGGTGCTACGTCAATCAAGCGTTATTCAATGGAACTTGGTGGTAATGCACCTGCCATTGTATGTAGCGATGCGAATTTAGATAACGCAGCCGATGTGATTTGTGGTGTTAAGTTTGCCAACGCAGGGCAAATTTGTGTTACCCCAAATCGCGTATTTGTACACGAAAGCGTTGCAGACGAATTTATTGAAAAAGTACTTACTCGTGCAAAAGCAGTAAAAGTTGGTTTTGATAAAAACGAGGCCATTGATATGGGCCCCGTTATGGATGCTAACTCATGGCAACGGATTGATGAGCTAGTTAAAGATGCACAGCAAAAAGGCGCACAATTGCAATTAGGTGGTAAAAAACCTACAGGCGTTAATGGGTATTTTTACGAACCAACCGTACTTACAAGTGTAGATTCGAGCATGAATCTATACAAAGACGAAATATTTGGCCCCGTTATTAGCATTATTACGTTTAGTGATAACGAACAGGTACTTAGCGATGCAAATGACACGGACGCTGGTTTAAGCTCATTTATTTTTAGTAGTAACGAAGACACTATTTCTTACTTTGCAAAACATTTACGCTTTGGCGAAGTACAAGTAAACGGCATTAAATACAGCATTAATTTACCTCATTTTGGTATTAAGCAATCGGGCGTGGGTGTTGATTGTTCGTTGTTAGCTTTAGATGACTACCTTGCATATAAACGTGTTTCTCGCGCGTTAAAGGTTTAAGGAACAGACTATGAAAATCACACAAATTATTAGCCACGTTTTACAGTATGACCTAGAAGAAGAACTTGGTTATTCGCAGCAGTATTACGCTAAACGTACCGCACATTTAGTTGAAGTTCGTACCGATATAGGTATTACAGGTTGGGGCGAATGTTTTGGCGGTGGCGGCGTTGCGTTTGCCAATAAAACAATTGTTGAGCATGTGATTCAACCCATGATTTTGGGCATGGATCCACTCGACAGAGAAGTGATTTGGCATAAAGTTTATAACTTATTGCGAGATCATGGCCAAAAAGGCATGCCTATTCAGTCTTTATCTGGTGTAGATATTGCTCTGTGGGACATTGCAGGTAAATTTTTAGATCAACCCGTTTATAAGTTACTAGGGGGTGCTTTTAGAGACCGCATTCCGGCTTATGGTTACGGCATGATGCTACAAAAGTTTCCAAACCTGGAAGAGCGCTTTACCGAAGAAAGCCAGCGTATTAAAGAAATGGGCTTTACGGCCATGAAAATGAAAATAGGCCTTTCGCCAGACCGCGATATAAAGCTTGTTGAAGCTGTGCGTAAAGGTATTGGCCGCGATATGCGCCTAATGGTTGACGCTAACCATGCATATACAGCGCGCGAAGCTATTCCGCTAGGTCGAGAGCTGCAAAATTTAGGCGTGTACTGGTTTGAAGAACCGGTTGCACCAGAGGATCATCAAGGCTATCGCGATTTATGTGAAGCACTTGATATGAGCATTGCCGGTGGCGAAGCTGAATTTACCCGCTGGGGCTTTAGAGACTTAATTAAAAACCGCTGCGTTGATTTACTCCAGCCAGAAGTGTGTGCGCTCGGTGGTATTACCGAATATCAAAAAGTATTAGCCATGGCACACGCGCATTTTGTGCCTGTAATAAACCATGTATGGGGCTCGGCTATTGCGGTAGGTACTAATCTACATTTATTGGCTGCATTACCTGATTTACCAGGTGCTGCACACCCAGTACAACCAATGCTTGAGTACGATACAACGCCAAACTTATTTAGAGAGCAGTTATTGCAAGAGTCTCTAAATATTAACGAGCAAGTTAAAAATAACAACGGAACTGTTGCGCTACCACAAGGTCCAGGCCTTGGTATTGAGCCCGACCTTGATTTTATTAAACATTACGAAGTATCAATTTAATAAATAAGGGCAAGGCTTATGAGCGATAACAAAAGCAACTTACCAGCATTAATTGTTGTTGATTGGGGAAGCTCTAACTTTAGAGCTTTTTTAGTCGATGGCAAAGGCAGCATTTTAGATACTGTTAATGGTGAGCAGGGCGTACTTTGTATTAAAAACGACTGTTTAGAAACCGTATTACTTAGTTATATATCAGGCTGGTTATCAAAGCATAAAACGCCGATTATTATGGCGGGTATGGTAGGCGGTGCTATTGGTTGGCAAGATACAGGCTATGTAAATGCGCCAGCTAATCTCGGTAGTATGAGCGTAAACCTTTGTAAAGCAAATAATAAAGCAGGCTTACAAATTAGTATTGTGCCGGGTGTTAAATACGTTATGGAAAATAATGTATGCGATGTAATGCGCGGTGAAGAAGTACAAGTATTTGGCGCTGTATTAGATGTAGAGCAAACAGCGGGTGAGCTAAGTAATCAAACCTTAAGTGAGACTATGTTTTGCCTACCCGGTACTCACTCTAAGTGGGTTCAAGTTGCAAAAGATACTGACCAAAAAACGGTTATTACAAGTCTTAGTACGTTTATGACCGGCGAAATGTTTGATTTATTAACTAAACAAAGCATTTTAGGTGAAGGGCTAGAGTCACTAGATAAAACACCAACAGATATGCCAAGTTTTTTAAAAGGCGTTGGTGTTAGTCAAGTTCAGAGCAGTTTATTAAGTGCATTATTTAGTGCGCGTACTTTAAAGCTAGATAAACAATTAACGCTGCAAAACGTACCTAGTTACTTATCTGGTTTACTTATTGGCGCTGAGCTTGCGGGTATTAAAAGTAAGCTAAACGACATTAAGCATGTTTATTTAATTGGTAACTCAAGTTTAAACACTCTCTATTGTGAAGCATTAAAAGAACTCGGCTTCACTTCTTCTATTTTAAACAGTGCTACGGCATCTACTAAAGGCATGTTTACACTAGCTGTACAGGCCGGTCTTTTAACTAAAAAGGAAACTCAATTATGTCATTAATTACGTTAACTCATGCTATGAAGCAACTACCACTGATTGCTATTTTACGCGGTATTACACCAAATGAAGTGCTTGATTATGCAAAAGTACTTATTGATATTGGTTACCGCGTTATTGAGGTGCCACTTAATTCTCCTGAGGCATTAAAAAGTATTAAGTTATTAAGTGATAAATACGCAGATATAGCCATTATTGGCGCGGGCACGGTTGTTACTAAAGACGAAGTTGATCAGGTAATTGAAGCGGGTGGGCGTATTATTATATCGCCGCATAGCGATGTAGAGGTGATCCGTTATAGTAAATTAAAAGGATTGTACAGCGTACCAGGATTTTATACACCCACTGAAGGTTTTGCTGCACTGCATGCTGGTGCCGACGCGCTTAAGTTATTTCCAGCAGATACAGCTGGCCCAAAAGGCTTAAAAGCAATTACAACGGTGCTTTCTAGTATTGATATTTACCCTGTTGGCGGTGTATCGCCTCAAAACCAGGACGAATTTGTTAATGCAGGGGCAACTGGTTTTGGTTTAGGAAGTGGTTTGTATAAAGCCGGAATGGGTTTAGAAGAATTTACGACTAATGCTAAAAATTATGCTGAATATTATCTTTAATTAATTTTTAATAAAATTGCGATAAAACGTTGTTGTGCTTGCATCGCTACTCATCATTCCTCTCACAATAAATGATGAGTTAGCGGTGCTATTTAAAATGAATTAAATATCCATTAACTTAGCTAAATTTGATTTAGCATCAGCTAAAAGCTTTTCTGTAAGGGCTTGTGCTTTTTCGCTATTACCGGTGGCAATAGCATCAAATACTTCTCGGTGAAACGGAATAGAAGCATGATTACTTTGTGCACTTTGGTTTGTTACTTTAATACTCACAAGCAACGCTGAAAAAATAACGCATTCCATCGAAATAAATAGCTCATTATGAGAAGCGCGTAAAATAGCGCCATGAAAATGTGCATCAGCAATAACAAACTTATCTAAATCGCTTACCGAGCTTTGCATTTCATTTAATGCATCTTCAATGGCTTTAATATCTTCAGGCTCTGCGCGAAGCGCTGCAACACTGGCTGCTTTGGGCTCAAATGCTAAACGAAATTCCATTAATTGAGTTAAAAACTCAGGATTAAGTGGGGCGCTTAAATGCCACGCAAGAACATCATCGTCAAGCAACGCCCAGTTATCACGGGTTTTTACACGAGTGCCAATGCCTCTGCGTACATCTAAAAGCCCTTTACCAACAAGAATTTTTACTGCATCACGAACAACAACTCGACTTACTTGAAAACGTTCAGCTAAACGGTTTTCATCATCAATCAGTGTGCCAGGAGTATATGTGCCAGCAACAATTCTACGGCCTAATTCTTTAGCTACCTGTACCGGTAAGCTAGGTGACATGGCACTGCTGCGTCTTAGATCGTAGTATGTTAATTCGCTCATAGTATCTTAGTGTCCGTATTATTTATTTATACGTACTATTTATATGAATTTGCGACAATAAACAATGGCTATTTGTTATTTACTGTCGCAGAAAGACGAAAGCTGGCATCTTTAAGGAGTTTTTCGGTGAGAAATTCGGCTTTATCGCCATCTTTTGCAGCAATGGCTTCGTACACTTCACGATGAAACGGAATAGATGCACCGTTATCGCGCGGGTCTTTATTTGTTACTTTAATACTAACTAAAAGTGCAGAATAAATAACGCCTTCCATAGAAGCTAAAAAGCTATTTTGCGCTGCTTTTATAATGGCCTTATGAAATAAAGAATCAGCAATAATAAAATCTTCTACGCTGTTATCTGTTTTAGCCATGCGCTCGCATGCGGCTGCAATTTCAATTAAATCCTCAGGGCGCGCACGTTCAGCTGCCCAACGTGCTGCTTTTGGCTCAAAGGCTAGGCGCACGTCCATTAATTGCTCTAAAAATTTACGATTAGGTGGTGCTGATAAATGCCATGCTAATACGTCATCGTCTAGCATATTCCATCTATCACGAGGTAGTACACGCGTACCAATACCTCTGCGTACATCAAGTAGGCCTTTGCTTACTAAGATTTTTACCGCGTCGCGTACTACTACACGGCTTACTTGGTAGCGTTTAGCGAGTGCATCTTCATCATCAATTAAACTGCCGGCTTCAAATGATCCAGACACAATGCGTCTGCCAATTTCTTTAGCCACTTGAACAGAAAGGCTTGCTGCCATTCCTGATGTTTGTTTTAGGTCGTAATATATAAGTTCGCTCATATCTTTAATATAAACATATTATGTTTGACTGGTCAATGTAATGTGCACAAAATAGGGGGAGTGGTAACTAATTTTAATCGTTGTTTATATGTTTAAAAGTGACATAGTGGGAATATAATAAAGATCGCTGATGAGCGATCTTTATAGCAATTTGGGTTATTTCAATAAAGCGTTAAAACTTAGCGCGTATACCTATACGGTAACGCGGACCAGTATATTGGGTATTAATAACGCGCTCTTTTACATCGGCATATTGATAGGTACGTTCATCAGTTATATTTATTGCTTCGCCTGTTAGCGTAAAGTTATCGTTAACCGCATAAGACATACTAAAGTCGAGCTGACCATAAGCTGCAGTATGCTCTGGTAATCCACCACTGCGTATACCTGCTCGGCTACTTAAAAAGTCATCTCGCCAGTTGTAGGCTAAACGCGCTTGAAATGCATTTTTGTCGTAGTAGGCAACAATGTTATAAGAGTTTTCGGCAAATCCCTCTAATTTATCACCTGGGTCGGTCACACCTGGAAGCTCTATTTTTTGTGTGTTTTTATTTGTAGTATCAGCCCATGTATAGTTTGCTTGCACACCTAAGCCATTTAAAAAGCTCGGTAAATAATCCATATTATGTTGTACAGCAAGTTCTACTCCAGTAATTGAGCCGCCTGATTGGTTTTGTTTAGTATTAATAGTTTCGTTTACATTGCCGTATCCATCAATACTTACGTTTGAATCAACGTATTGCGACCCATCCCAAATATCAGGCGTATTATCTAGATAAGTTATTTGTGCAATTGTGCTAGATATATCCTTTTTGAAAAAGTTAACCGCGTAAGAATCGCCGCTATCACTATAATATTCAAAAGATAAATCGTATTGATTAGCTTTATAAGGTGCTAAATAAGGATTGCCACCTGTTTGAGAAAAGCTACCTGCTTGCATATCGGTATACGTTGTTTGTACGCCAATGTCGTCAATGGCAGGGCGCGACATAACTTTAGCCGCTGCGGCTCTTACCAATAAGTTATCACTTAAATTAATACTAAAATTAGCGCTAGGTAACCAGTTAGTGTAACTATTTTTGGCTTTAAGGCTTCCTGAGTCTGTGTAATCAACAACTAATAAAGGTTGGCCATTATCAAGCTCGCCCGTATAACCTAGGCGCCTTTTTCCGTAACCGCTTGAGCTTGTATCCGTTTTTACATAACGGACTCCCACATTACCGCGCCAATCGTAATCACCAATTAAGCCGCTGAGATTAAACTGCGAATAAGCACTTATTTTCTCTTCGGTGACGCTTGATGATGCGATTTCGTTATATTGCTCGTTTGGCCAATTTGGATTTTTGGTCATATCACGAATAGCGCTATGGTATTTATTTATATCAGCAAACAAAAAGTCACGCGGAAAATTACCTGGCTCACTACTTAAAAAATCTGAATAGGGACTTGCTGAAAATATGTCATCAGGCATATCTCTAAGTTCGCCACAAATATCGGCATTCGGTGCTACTAAACCACAGTTATCTTCATGGAATGTTTCAAAGCGATCTCTTACTTTTTCGCGATCTGAATACGCAATACCAAAATCGATTGAATCTAAGGTTAGGCTTTCAGCAAACTCTAAATCGAGTAGGTATTTCCCTTTTGTTTGCAGCTCCGTAATCGTGTCTTCTAATTCGTAATGTGAAACTTGATTCCAATGTGCTCTCACGCTTGTCGGCGAAGCATAATCAATGGTTGTGTCTAAATTAACGGTATCAGTGTTTCTAAAATCAAAATTTAAACTGTCGTTTCGCTCTGGTGAAATATAATTAGGAACTAATAAGTCGCTACGCGGCGTTGATTTTGATGTTGAATGGCTTATATCAAACTCAAGCGTTAATACATCAAATTCTTTTACAGAATTAAACCCAAATGCCTGTGTTTTTGATTTTGACTCCAGCTCTTGAAATAAACCATCAATTCTAAAATCAACATTTTCACCGGTTCCGCCCAGTGTTTTACCCGAAAACTTAGTGCCTGATAAAATAGTACCGTTGTCTGATACAACCACATTTCGCCAATTAGGATACTGTAAGCCGGCTTGCAAACCTTGAGTTTGAGTTTCTACTGAGAGATCCGTATACATGTAATCAAAGGTATTTGTAAAAGTTGAATCTGGTGCCCACTGAAAACTGGTATTAATGCCAGTACGTTCGCGATGCTCTTGCCCTAATGCGTATTCAATTCGCCCGGCATGGCGAAGCATAGTTGGCGTAACCACATTGCCATCTAAATTATGAATGTCGCCTTCAATCACACCCGGCTCATTATTAAGTAATAACCAACGGGTTGTGCCCATTGAATCGTATCGGTTATCACTTTTTTGTTGTGAAAGGGCAATATTAAAACCAAATGTTTCATCAGCAAACGTATTGCTAAATAACGCAGAGTATTCAGGACTTGTTTCGCCAGAAAGCTCACTGTATTTAGCATTTACAGAGCCCAACACATGCAATCCGGGGTTATCTAAAGGGCGTGCAGTCTTAACGTTAACATAAGCACCAATGCTCCCTTCAGGTGTTTTAGCCGTAGGTGACTTGACTACATCAGCACCTGATATTAGCTCTGCTGCTAATACTTGAAAATCAAACGAACGACCAATTTCAGAAGTGGCTAATGTGCGTCCGTTTAACGTAACAACGTTAAATTCTGGGCCAAAACCACGAACGGTTATTTTTGAGCCCTCACCATTTACACGGTTAATTGAAACACCAGGAACACGTTGTAAAGACTCAGCCACATTTTGATCGGGAAACTTACCAATATCCTCAGCAACAATACTATCTTGAACACTATCGCTGTAACGTTTTAGAGATGATGCGGCCTCGAGACTTGAACGAACACCCGTTACAACAATGACTTCAGTATCGTCTTTTACTTTATCGTTTGTAGCAGCTTGAGCAAATGAACAGCTTGAGAGAGCGGCTAAAACACCGAGTGCAATTTTTTTCTTTGAACGCATAGTGATCTCCATATATTTGTGTGTCGTGTTGTCAGATAAAGTTCAACCTTTGAGAGTTTACTCACTTAACAAGAAGTAAATTCGCAAAAGAATAACGTTCGACAAATCTAAACATCATATGTTTAATTGTCAAGAACACTGTTATTATTGCTATGCAAATTACTTTCAATAGCAAAAAAGGAACTACAGTGGATAACTCAATCTTGCTTGAACATATAGCTAAGCATTTACTAAATAAAAGAGAGCAAGGTATCGAGGTACCTGACTTATCATCAGATATAACGCTTAATTCTATAGACGACGTTTTAGCAGTTCAGAAGTTGATGATTAAGCTAAATAATCAAAAAGTGTATGGTTGGAAATGTATGCTTCCATCAGGTGATGGCACGATTACTCTCGCGCCGCTTTTGCATGCACCGGTTAAATCTATGGAACGTTGTGCTCTTTTTACAAAAAATAATAAAGCGCTCATTGAGCCAGAAATTGCATTTGTGCTAAACAAAGACCTAGCAAGCTATGAAGAATATAAAAATGAGGAAATAGATAATGCTATTGGTAGCGCCCATTTAGCGTTGGAGCTTATTCAGAACAGATTTCCAGAGGGTTATCAAGCAACACACTATGAAAAATTGGCCGATGGATTATCTAATCAAGGTGTATATTTAGGCCCTAAAGTAGACGTTAAAAAAGCATATGAGAGCAGTGATATAAATATTGATGTTAAACAGGGCGAAGATTTACAAAGCTATGCAGGGAAGCATCCTGCAGGTTTGCCACAACTTCCTTTATATTGGGCTGTTAACTTTTTAACGGCGAATGGGTTTGAATTAAAAGCAGGCCATATTTTTATTACAGGCTCTTATAACGGTCTAATGCAATTAGATATAAATAAAAAAACATCAATAAAGTACGAAGGTTTAGGAGAGATTACAGTCGAATTTTCATGTTGATACACTGAGGTTCTGTAGGTTAGCCAACGCTTTTAAATTACGTTGTACAGCTAACCTACACGTGTATTTTGATTTTGCGGTAAAAGAAAAGTTAAATTATTTAAATATCCAGTACGCTGTCTAAACGCCCTTCAAAATAAATAGCTAGTTAGGATAAGCAGAGACTCTAATTATGAATTGGCATCGTCCTACATATTCTCTGACGCATTTAATATGCCTGCGTACAATAATTTCAGTAAGCTATTTTCATTAGGGAGTGCCCTTTGGTTTGGTTAATTTTCTGAACTGATGATGTACTGCTTCCACTGCATTGGTGGAATAGATAATCTTCCGGATGCGCTCTGGGTACTTAAAGTAATGGGGTAATTTATGCCATTTCCTATGCTAAGAATTAATGACTAATGGATAAGCATTTCCCCATTTAGCCTCTAACTCATCAAGTGCGAGTTGAGCTTATTCCTAACTGACTGCTTTATAGACAGGTTTCAAATCAGCCATAAATGCTTTTTGATTCTTAGACGCTACGTATTTCATTGAGTTACGGATTTGATGAATTACGCATAGCTGAGTTTCGGTTTCTGGGAAAATAGTCGCAATGGCCTCAGGAAAACCTGTTAACTCATCAACACAGGTAATAAAAATATCCTTAACACACGATTACTAAGATCAGTAAGCACTGAAAGCTAGTAATCAAGTGTTGACTTTGCCTCTGGCTGACAAAACATTATTGAGGTGATGTAATCTAGTGGATTAATTTGTTAGATTTCGTTTTTTGATGTTGTTGTCCAATTGATTTTTTCCAGCCATTAAGAATTCTTCTGTGCATAATATCCAGTAAGAAACTAAGGATATCTACAATTAATTAAATCAACTCTGTTAAGCGTGACTGCTTGGATTTTTACGTTTATAGAATAGGGGTCATAGGATATTTCATGAAATGACACGGAAAATATTAGGGTAGTGGTCACCTGATTTGAAATTTTTGGTTTGGAATTTGTGATTTGAGGTTTGTGAATTTGCAAGGGTAGGGGTCTAATTTTGAGGAAGATTAAAGAGCTAAAAAAGTGGTTTGGGCGCTTGGGCACAAGTTTGGGCACAAATCGATAAAAACTGGAATTTTTAGGATGATCTTTTGAGGCTTGGCTCTCGTTATTTTAAAATTTTGAATACAAAATAATAAAAAAACTAAGAATTTAATTTTCAACAAAAAATTAAACGAGTAGATTGAATAGGATTTTTAACTGTTTGAAATATAGAGTTTAATTGGTACGACCGAGTGGATTCGAACCACCGACCTCTACCATGTCAAGGTAGCGCTCTAACCAGCTGAGCTACGGTCGTACAATTTTTTTAGGATTTTTAAATGTTGGTACGACTGAGTGGATTCGAACCACCGACCCCTACCATGTCAAGGTAGTGCTCTAACCAACTGAGCTACAGTCGTATTACTTTATTTAAGTAGGTGTTAATTGCTTAACAACGGCGGCTAATATATAGCGTGGCGGTTGGTGAATCAAGCAAGTTTGTTGTTTTTGAGTTTATTTGCCGTTTTTTTATTCATATTGGGCTTATTTCACACGTTTTATAAAAACCTTGCCACCAAATTACATGATTTTTAGCAGAGCTTTTTAGTAAGTTCAGTAAGTTACTTGTCGAGCCCATTTTTACTAAGTTATTAATTTGAGGGCTTGAGATACTTTCGTTAAACCAAAGCTCATTATAAAGCGGTTGTAGTACTTCTAGATAACCAGTTAACTGCGCTTGATAGGGCTGAATTTCTTTTAAATAAAATTTTTGAAATATGTTGCTTATGATTTTTGCGTTTATATTATTTTTACCCTCTGGGCACAGCGTATTAAAGTTTAGTGTTTTTACAAACTGTGTGGCGTTGTTGTTTAACACCACTTGTTTACGGGCTGACTGAATTAAAGCTTGATTAAATTGATATTTATTAAGCTGCTCGAGTGCGCTAAAAATAGAATCGCTATTAATTTTACTAAATTGTTTAGCGTTAATTTGCTGTTTAATAAGTACAAGTTGTTTTAGCGCCTGCAAGGTATCACTAAATCCTGCGGGTTCGCTACTTAGCTCGTTTGATGTTAACAGCCATGTTTTATTAAGCTCTGGTTCTTTAAATAGCATGGCGTTAAAAAAGTGCATTAGGTGTGTTTCTTTGTAGTTTTTGGCAGCGAGTATTTTTGTGTAACTAGGGCTATTTTTATCCAGTGTATTTAAACAAACTTGCGCACTTTTAATAAAGTTTATTTGATACTTTAATTGCCCCGCAGCACTGGCGGTTTTACCTAATTGATTGTTGTGCTCACTTATAAGGACGTTAAGCTTACATTGGCTAATACCTGCAAGCTCAACAATGCTCAGTGTTAAGTCACTTTGTGCTATTGGGGTAGGCTGCAGTAAAGGGAGTTGCTTAAGTGGCGCAGGCTGTGTTGTATTTACATTAACGGTGCTACTTAAGCGCTCAACATAAGTTGCGTTTACACTACTGGGTGCTTTACTACAGCCGGTAAGTGCAAAAACGAACATTACCAGCATTGTAGCTGGTAATGTTTTAAGGCTGAGTTTATTAGCTTTGATTAAGTGTATCAATTTTAAGAAATTCATATTTTAGACGTTTTTTTACCGTTAGCATTAATAAAATAGCAGCAACACTTAGGCCAACTATTATTCCAACCCAAAAGCCATGAGGCCCCATTGCTGGCACAATTATGTCTGTTCTTGCCAATACGTAACCTAAACAAAAGCCGATTAACCAATACGATATAAACGTGATATACGATATAGGCGTGGTGTATTTTAACCCTCGAAGTATGCCATTGGCTGCAACTTGTAGTGCATCCGGTAACTGATAAACACACGCTAAAATCATAATTGATGAAGCCAATGCCATTACGGCAGGGCTGTCGGTATAAAGCTGGCTAATTAAATCACGGCCGAGGAATGTTATGAGTGCTAAAAATAATGCAATCGCAATTGCTAAAATATAGCTAGTAGATACCGCAACTTTAAGTTCGGTCATTTTATTTTGGCCAAATAAATTGCCTATACGAATACTTATAGCGATAGATAAGCTTAACGGCATCATAAATAACAAAGTAGTAACGCTTGCTGCTATTTGATGACCAGAGACTGCAACTGCACCTAAGTGCGCTATAAACAGCGGTATACACGCAAATAAAGTAACTTCAAAAAAAGTGGCGAGTGAGATTGGTATCCCTAATTTTGTAATTATACCAATAGTGGTTAGGTTAGGTTTTTTAAATGATGAAAGCAGGCCTTTGGCATCTACCTTTTTACTTGTGTGGCAATAGGTAACTTGCGCTATTGCCATAACGGTTAAAACAATGGCTGTTGCTATACCACACCCTGCGCCGCCATAAGCGGGTAAGCCAAATAAGCCATTTATAAAAATATAATTTACCGGAATATTTACAGCTAAACCCAGCAGGCTTATATAAAACGCGGGCTTAGTCATACCCATGCCTTCGGTAACGTTTCTGTATACGGTAAAAGTTAAAAAACCAAAAATGCCCCACTTAACAAAGTGAATGTAATCATACGCAAGATTTGCAATCGCTGGGCTGGTGTCTAGTTTAAAAATAATGGTGTCGGCTAAATAGGTAATAGAAAAGCCTACGCAGCATAAAATAGCCGTTAAATAGAGAGCTTGTTGAAAATAATGACTAATCCCTTTGCGATCGCCGCCACCTGAAAACTGCGCAATAATACCAGTAAGCGCTAATAGAATACCTTGAAGGCCAAGTAAAAGAGGGTTCCAAATACCAGTAGCAATAGAAAGTGCGGCCAAGTCGGTAGGGCTTACTTGTCCGGCCATAATTGTGTCGACGACCGACATTAAAATAAGAGTTACTTGCGCTAAAAAAACAGGTAAAGCGAGGGAAAGTAAACGCTTAGCTTCCCAATTACAAAAGGTCATAAAAACAGCTATTTGATAAAACAGGCGGCAATTGTAATCTATTGTGTTTCAAATAAAAATCACAGGAGTGAATGATTTTATGAGTTGATACGTTAAACTAGCACTTTGTAATAATTTAAAGTGATTTTATGTTTACAGGAATAGTGCAAACGCAAGCTACGGTGGTCTCTAAAACTCAAACAGACGGTGTTTTACGCTTAGTTGTATCGGTAAGCGATGAGTACGTTAAACATTTAGATTTAGGCGCAAGTATTGCTATTAATGGCTGTTGTTTAACGGTTGTGCAGGTTGAACTAAGTAACCATGATGTGTTGGCGCAAGTACACTTTGATGTAATTGACGAGACCTTAAAGCTAACTAATTTAGGTTTGCTTGAGCTAGGTAGTTTAGTTAATTATGAGCGCTCTGTTACGTTTGGTACTGAGTTGGGTGGGCATATAGTGTCTGGGCATATTCATTGTACGTCACAAATTTCTCAAATAGTGAAACTTGAGAATAACTGCAAAATTCAACTCAGCTTACCAAAAGAGTGGCAAAAGTATGTGTTGTATAAAGGCTTTGTTTCTATTAATGGCGCAAGCTTAACCGTAGGCGAAGTTGACGAACAAGGCTTTTGGTTACACCTAATCCCAGAAACACTCGCCATTACAAATATTGGTGCAGCGCAAGTGGGTGACAAGTTTAATATTGAAGTTGATCAGCAAACTTACACTATTGTAAATACGGTAGAGAACTACTTACGCCTTCAGGCTTAAGTTAAAATATTTGTTCGTCATCACTGTCTACGTGTAGCTCTAATTTATTGTTAGCATGATCTATATGCATATTTAAATGAATTGGGTTACAGCAGGCAGTGCAGTCCTCAACGTAGTCTTGATCGCCCATGCTTGCGTCTAGGTCTAAATGTATGTGGTGGCCACAGTGTGGGCAGGCAATTCGTTGTGATAAATAGTTTTTCATAATCACTCCAGTTATAAATAATTAAGTAATTGTGTATATGCTAGCAACTACTTAATGGCTCAAAGCTGAACTCCTTACTTACTGATTAAATATAGTTCTGAATAGCCTATTATGACATTTCTTTTACGCAGAAAATTGTATTAAATGAGCAGCTTTTCTATATGTTGTTTAGCTTCAGTAAGATAGTGCCCGGCAAATATATTAGCGTGATTTAAAATAGGGTATAACTGGTATATTAACTTACGTTTTTCGTAATTTGGCGATAACGGATAGTGCTGGTTATAGGCGCTATAAAAGTCTTTTGGCAGTGGAGCAAATAATTCACTCATTGCAATATCCACTTCCCGATCACCATAATAACAAGCCGGATTAAATATCGTTGGCTCTGCTTTTAAAAAGCGCATATTTCCACGCCAAAAATCACCATGCAGTAATGACGGCTCTACATGATGGCTATGGAGTTGTTCTTTTACTGTATTTATTAAGCGCTCTGGCTCAACAAAGTTAATGCCTTTTTCAGCGAGTAACTGTAATTGCCAACCTATACGCTCTTCGGCGTAAAATACATCCCACTTTTTATGCCAACGGTTAGGTTGTATGGTATTAGCTATGTAGTTGTCTACATCAAAACCAAACATAGCTTGGTCGTGTTTATGGTGCATTTTAGCGAGGCTGCTTCCCATAGTTGCCCACGTGTTGTGGGGTTGTTTATCTAAAACAAGCCACTGTAAAACAATAAATGAAAATTCAATATTAGCGCCGGTTACAATACATTCAGGTACTTTAAAGTGACTATTTTGCGCTAGCAGCCTTAAGCCAATAAATTCACTTTCTAAACGTTCAAGTTCGCTTTTTAGGGCTATTTTAACCAAGTAGTTATGCGTACCATTGGTAACATGAAATAGTTTATCGGTATTTGTACTTTGTAATTGGCGTTTATAGGTGTGTTTAAAGTCAAAATTAATGGCTTGGCTGATGTGCTCATTTACTGTTTTCCACATAACAATTGCTCGCCTTTTAAACAGATACTTAAACTATGGCAAAAAGGTATTAATTTAACAATCTAAACGTTGTAAAATTAACGACTATATTGCATAAAAATTACACTTACTGTAATGGAGTAAAAATGAACAAAAGTTTAATAACCAATTTGCTAGCGGGTTTATGTGTTGTTGTCGGTTTTATGTTTAACCAAGCAATTGTGTTATCTGTTGGTTTATTTGCGCTTTCAGGTGCGGTAACTAATTTATTAGCGATTCATATGTTGTTCGAAAAAGTCCCGTTTTTATATGGCTCAGGCGTTATAGCGCTTAAGTTTGAAAGCTTTAAAGTAGCAATTCGTAATTTAATATTAACGGAGTTCTTTTCAGAGCAAAAAATTAATAATTTACTCAATAAAGCGCAGCCAAATATCGATTTTGAGCCAATAATTAGTAATGTTGATTTAAACCCTGCGTTCGACAATTTACTTGTCGTTATTGAAGAGTCACAGTTTGGTAGCATGTTGGGTATGTTTGGTGGCACAGCGGCAATAGAGCCAATGCGTGAAAAATTTATTGATAAAATGCAACACTCACTTGGTGAAATTTCTCAAACTGACGACTTTAAAGTATTAGTAAGCCAAACACTTTCACAAGGTAATAGCGCAGAGAGCTTACATAAAACAGTGCTTAAACTAGTTGATGAGCGCCTTGACGAGCTTACCCCTAAAATGGTTAAAGAGATTATTCAAACCATGATCCGCGAGCACTTAGGCTGGCTTGTAGTATGGGGTGGTGTGTTTGGTGGTGTATTTGGTTTAATAGCGGCCGTGATTTAAATATAGCTACTGATACCAATTAAAAAAATAATCATTTTATCGCATTAAATAGCGCACTTACTGCATTAAAAATTGTTCGTATACGAGTGCATGGATGCAGGAGGTAGAGCAATGCAGGGAGCAATTAGTGATAGCAACTACAAGTTATAATTTCGCCTTATTATTGCGCTACTTTATTAGCGCAATAATAGATAACTAATTTAATGCAATTTGTATGACTTATTTTTTCAGGCTGTTATTATCGCCCCCATAATTTAGTCGTGTTTTTTAGGAGCAACGGTGAGCAAAACGTTAGCCAGTTATTATCAGCAAGCATACGCTTGCGATCAGCAGCATTTTAACCAGTGTTTTTATTGTGGCTGTGAAGCGACAGAGCGCGACCATT
Source organism: Pseudoalteromonas sp. SWYJZ19 (assembly GCF_015864375.1). Taxonomy (NCBI): domain Bacteria; kingdom Pseudomonadati; phylum Pseudomonadota; class Gammaproteobacteria; order Alteromonadales; family Pseudoalteromonadaceae; genus Pseudoalteromonas; species Pseudoalteromonas sp. SWYJZ19. Next base: position 261,133 of record NZ_JADYXI010000001.1, on the reverse strand, counting down.
GTCCGCCGCTGCATATGCTACAAAGCATTGTTGATTTAGGTGAAGAGGCTGACTTTATATCTATTCCTGCGTGTTATGAGTGCCATGCGCTTTTACATAACGAAAGGCTGATGACGATTGATGAGCGTTTCACTAAAATGAAAAAAAAGCTTGCCACTAAATACGCAAAACCTCTGCGTGTTTATAACATGTGGGAAGAAAACGAACTTGGCGACATGAGCGATGAGTTTGCCCATAGTATTCAAGCAGGTATGAAATTAGGAAAAGAAGCGGCTGAGCGTTTAGCGTTTACTGGTTTTAGCTATGCCACAGAAGATGCCAAAGTCGCTGTACGCGAAAAAACGAAAGAATTTGATGTAGAAGGCATGATATTTACCGACTTTAAAGAGGCGCTAAATTACTGCATTAATGATTTAAACGTACAAAAAAGTGACTTTTATAAAATTTTGGTTGAAGACTACCAAGGGGATTTTAATAAAGCGCTAAGCCAGTATCGTCACCGTCATGACAAAGTGACAGCGGCTAAAGACGGTAATACAATTATTAAAGATTTTTCTAAGTTACATAAGCAAAACTCTGATTTTGTAACGCGTACGGTTAAGCACTTTATTAGTAAAGATCCATCGCTTACAACCGAAGGTGCGCTTGAAAAGTTGTATAACAATTATATAAAGAAATAATTACAGATATTCATCTTAATTAACTGCGTTTTCACCTGTTTTTTTGGCTTTATTCCTTAGCTTTCGCTAAAGTAGCAAAAAAAACAGGAGATCCAAACAACATGCAAAAATTTGCACCTTCTTTATTAGCAGTTGGCTTAGCTGCTGCACTTGTAGGTTGCCAAGAAAACGGCCCGCAAGACGATAAAATAACAATCAACAAAAATCCTTACCCAAGCACTTATCAGCCCGTTTCTACATCAAGCACACTTATTACAAATGCAACAGTACTTACAGGTACTGGTGAGCGTTTAGATGAGGCTGATGTATTACTTGTTGACGGCAAAGTACAACAAGTTGGTAAAGACTTAACTGCTACTGCTGATATTACAATTGATGCACAAGGCAAATGGGTAACACCGGGTATTATTGACGTACATTCACATTTAGGTGCATACCCAAGCCCTTCGGTTGAGTCGCATCAAGATGGTAACGAAATGACCAGCCCTAACACTGCAGAAGTGTGGGTTGAGCATTCTGTTTGGCCACAAGATCCAGGCTTTAACCGTGCACGCGAAGGCGGTATTACTTCTCTACAAATTTTACCAGGCTCAGCTAACTTATTTGGTGGACGCGGCGTTACGCTTAAAAACGTCCCTGCACACACTATGCAAGGTATGAAATTTCCAGAGGCGCCGTATGGTTTAAAAATGGCGTGTGGTGAAAACCCTAAACGTGTTTATGGTCGTCAAGGTGTATTGCCTTCAACTCGTATGGGTAATATGGCTGGTTATCGTATGGCGTGGGCTGAAGCCGCTGAATACAAACGTGCATGGGATAAGTACGATGCCGATTATGCGTCAGGTTTAAACCCAGAAGCACCAGTACGTGATATTAAACACGATACGCTTCGTGGTGTGCTTGAAGGCGAAGTACGTATTCATAATCATTGTTATAAAGCCGAAGAAATGGCAATGATGATTGACCTGTCAAAAGAATTTAATTACGACGCGGGTACGTTTCATCACGGTGTAGAAGCATATAAAATTGCTGACTTACTGGCTGAGAATGGCTCGTGTGCTGCACTTTGGCCAGACTGGTGGGGCTTTAAAATGGAAGCCTACGACATGGTTCAAGAAAACGTGGCTATTGTTGATGCAGTTAAAAATTCATGTGCAGTTGTTCACTCAGATTCAGATACAACAATTCAGCGCTTAAACCAAGAAGCGGGCAAGGTTATGTACCGCGCTAACGAAAATGGTTTTGATATTTCTGAGCAGCACGCTATTAAATGGATCACGGCTAACGCGGCTAAATCACTTGGTATTGATGACAAAACAGGTTCACTAGAAGCCGGTAAGCAGGGCGATGTGGTTATTTGGAATCAAAGCCCATTTAGTGTTTATGCTAAAGCTGAGCAAGTGTTTGTTGATGGTGCAAAAGTTTACGATAGAAACGACAGCGCGTATCAAGCAACAAGTGATTTTATGTTAGGTCAACAATAAGGAGCACCCAGAATGAAAAATTTATCACGTTCGTTTTCGCTTTCTCTGGTTGCTGCAGGATTATTAGCATCTGGTGCTGTAAGTGCACAATCGCTAGCAATTATTAATGCAACATTGCATACGTCATCAGATCAAGGCGTATTAGAAGCGGCAAGCATTGTAATGACAGATGGTAAAATCACAGCGATTAACCCAACTGAAGTTAAAGCCGATAAAGTTATTGATGCAAAAGGTCAAATTGTAACCCCGGGCTTTATTGCAAGTATTAACCAGCTTGGTTTAGTTGAAGTAAGTGCAGTTGCGGGCTCTCGCGATGCAGGCGAGGAAAAAGCCGGTATTGATTTTGATGTAAGCTTGGCTTACAACGCACATTCAAGCTTAATTCCTTATGCGCGTAAAGGCGGTGTAACACGCGATGTAATTACCCCTCATGGTGGCGATAGTATCTTTTCAGGCCTTGCGAGTGTTGTAGATTTAAGTGGCAGTTTTGACAGCAACATGCAAAAACAAGCAGCATTAGTTGTTTACTTAGGTGAGCGTAGTAAAGGTTCTCGTGCTTTTACTTTGCAAACACTTATTAATAAGCTTGATGAGCACAAAAGTAAGGCCGGTAAAAAAGCTAAAAAAGATGACGACAAGCCAAGTACTGAAGACAAAGTAATGGCAAAAATACTCAGTGGCGAAATGCCATTAGTGGTTGGCGTATCGCGTGCGGCAGATATTATTGAGCTTATTAAAGTAAAAGAGCAATTTGGTATTAGCTTAGTACTTAACGGTGCACAAGACGCTGTTGTAGTTAAAGAGCGCGTTGCTAAAGCAAATATCCCTGTAATTATTAGTGCAATGGATAGCTTACCAGCAAGTTTTGATTCGCTTCATGCTAGTTTAGATAATGCAGGCGTGCTTGAAAAAGCAGGCGTAAAAGTATTATTAACGGTAGGCGGCGATGCAAGCCACAACATTTACCAGCTGCGTTTTGACGCTGGTAATGCTGTATCGTACGGTATGAGCCAAGAAGGCGCGTTAAAAGCGGTTACATCAAACGTTGCTGATGTATTTGGTATTAATGCAGGTAGCCTTGAAGTAGGTAAAGCCGCTGACGTAGTAATGTGGAGTAATGACCCGTTTGAACTAAGCAGCCACGTGAATAAAATGTTTATTAATGGCGTTGAAGTATCTACACAATCTCGCCAAGATAAACTACGTGACCGTTATACGACAGATTCAAAAATGCCACGAGCTTATACCAACCCGCAATAATACTTAATCAATTTGAGGGATTAAATCTGACGGTAACTGCGTTAAAAATTTCTGATATAGAGCAACTAAATAACGAAATTTTTGCCTTGTTATCGACAAGATTTTCTTGCCTCAAAGTTGATCACTTAATTAAGCGAATTGGTATGATACTAAATAATTAATTTTAAAGGCCGCTATTTTATAAATAGCGGCCTTTTTTATAAAATTTAGACACAAAAAAGCCGCTTACTTTTACAAGTAAGCGGCTTTTTAATTCAAACTAATATTTATACTAATTTAGCAAGAATATCGTTAAATGTAGTACTTGGACGCATTGCTTTAACCGCTGCATCGTCATTAGGTAGGAAGTATCCACCTAAATCAACAGCAGGGCCTTGCGCATCGTTAAGCTCACTTACGATTTTATCTTTATTAGACTCAAGGTCGCTAGCGATTTGAGTAAACTGTGCTTTAAGTTCACTGTCGTCATTTTGCTTAGCAAGTTCTTGCGCCCAGAATAAAGATAGGAAGAAATGAGAACCACGGTTATCAATTTCTTTCACTTTACGTGAAGGAGACTTGTTTTCTGCTAAGAAAGTGCCTGTCGCTTTATCTAGTGTATCAGCAAGTACTTGTGCCTTGTTGTTACCCGTCGTTACGCTAAGGTGCTCAAGAGAAGCAGCAAGTGCTAAAAATTCACCTAAAGAATCCCAACGTAAGTGGTTTTCTTTTTCGAATTGTTGAACATGCTTAGGTGCAGAACCACCCGCGCCAGTTTCAAATAAGCCACCACCGTTCATAAGTGGAACAATTGAAAGCATTTTAGCACTTGTACCCAACTCTAAAATTGGGAATAAATCTGTTAGATAATCTCGTAAAACATTACCTGTTACAGAAATAGTGTCTTTACCTTCTTTAATACGCGCTAATGAGAACAATGTTGCTTCAAGGGGTGCTAAAATTTGAATATCTAGGCCAGCTGTATCGTGATCTGGTAGGTATTTATTTACTTTTTTGATTAGCTCAGCATCGTGTGCACGGTTTTCGTCTAACCAGAAAATAGCTGGAACGCCCGTTGCGCGTGCACGGCTTACTGCAAGTTTAACCCAATCTTGGATTGGTGCATCTTTAGCCTGACACATGCGCCAAATATCGCCTTGCTCAACACTGTGCTCAAGTAATGTAGTACCGTTTGCATCAACAACACGGATAGAACCATCTGCTTTAGCTTCAAACGTTTTATCGTGTGAACCATATTCTTCAGCTTTTTGAGCCATAAGGCCAACGTTTGGAACGCTACCCATAGTAGTTGGATCAAACGCGCCGTTTTCTTTACAAAAATCAATAGTTGCTTGGTAAATACCTGAGTAACAACGATCTGGAATTACAAAGCTTGTGTCTTGTAATTTACCATCGTTATTCCACATTTGACCGCTTGAACGGATTGCAGCAGGCATAGACGCATCGATGATCACGTCACTTGGTACGTGCAGGTTTGTAATACCTTTATCAGAGTCAACCATAGCAATAGCAGGGCGGTTAGCGTAAACAGCTTGAATGTCTGCTTCAATTTCTTCGCGCTTAGCGTCGTCTAATGTTTGAATTTTAGAATATACATCGCCTAAACCATTATTTACATCAACACCTAGCTCTTCAAAAAGCTCACCGTGTTTAGCAAATACATCTTTGTAGAATACTTTTACAGCGTGACCAAAGATGATTGGATCAGATACTTTCATCATTGTCGCTTTCATGTGAAGCGAGAATAAAACACCTTTTTCTTTAGCAGCATCAATTTCTGCAGCTAAGAAAGCTTGAAGCTTAGAAGCGCTGATGCTTGATGCATCAATAACTTCGCCAGCTAAAAGCGGCGTGCTTTGTTTAAGTACTGTCACGTCGCCGTTAGTTGCAACATGTTCAATACGTACATCAGTGGCTGCATCAACAGTGACTGATTTTTCTGAACCAAAGAAGTCGCCTTCGCTCATGCTTGCAACGTAAGACTCTGAATCCTTGCTCCACGCACCCATTGAATGCGGGTTGTTACGTGCATATTCTTTAACAGAACCTGGCGCACGACGATCTGAGTTACCTTCACGTAGTACTGGGTTTACTGCACTGCCTTTAATTTTGTCGTAAGCAGCTTGAATTGCTTTTTCTTCATCATTTTTAGGTTCAACAGGGTAATCTGGAAGTGCATAACCTTGTGCTTGAAGCTCTTTAATTACAGCGCGAAGCTGTGGTACAGATGCACTGATGTTTGGTAATTTGATGATGTTTGCTTCTGGTGTTTTAGCAAGCTCGCCAAGTTCAGCTAGTGCATCACCAATGCGTTGTTCTGGTGTTAAATAATCAGGGAAGCTAGCAATTACACGACCTGCTAATGAGATATCGCGAGTTTCAACTTCAACACCGGCCGCATTTGTATATGCTTGGATGATCGGTAGCAACGAGTAAGTTGCTAGTGCCGGAGCTTCGTCCGTTTTTGTATAGATAATTTTTGATGTCATCATCATTCCTAGATAGTAGACCGAAAAGGTCTTATTCAACAATGCAAAGAAAATCATTACTAATGAGTGAGTACATATTATTAAACAAGTTAATGAATACATACGCTCGTAATGAATAGTTTGTTAGGTGTTGGTACTCAGCGTTGCTCTTTTATAAAAGCAGAATAGTCACACCTGACGAACTGGAATTGTATTTATAGCTAAAAAATTAACAAAAATAAATCAGCCTTTAGCCTAGTACATATAAAAGAGGCGACAAGTTGGATTAGTTGCTGCGTTAATACGCAATTTTTAGCACCAAGAGTGTAACAAGCTTAAATAAAAAGGGCTAGAGGTTGAGCATGCCCAATAAGCAGTTAAACAATCAACTCTTAGAACATTGGGGTATATAAAATAAATTCAAGGAAAAGGGTTGAATTTGAATGAAAAGAGGCAATAAATAGGGGAGAAGAGATAAGTTAGTATGCTTAAGGAATTAAGCGAGGATCTTAAAAGGTCACTCGCTTTAGTCGAACAAAACAATAGTCACTCAATAATGTCACCATCTGGGGCAATATTTTTAGCGTGTAGACCTTTAGGTCCTTGTTCTAATTCGAATGTTACATCTTGACCAGCTTTAAGCGTTTTATAACCGTCCATTACAATTGTTGAGTAATGAGCGAAAATATCATTCTCGCAGCCGTCTTCTACGATGAAACCAAAACCTTTAGCGTTGTTGAACCATTTAACTTTACCGCAAGCCATACTTCTACATCCTTCAATAAGTTGACTAATTTAGTTATTCTAAATTGTATTATTTGCTAGACTGACTAAGGTTTAATCAATCTACGTTTGACTGTAGTTTATTTAGCCAACCAGTCAAGTGTTTTGAGTTATTTTTTTAACATTTTATTTATTTTTTATTCAAGTTTGCTTGAGTTACAAAGACAAGACTATATTTAATTATGAGTGGTATGAAAGATTCAGGTGTTATCGATACAGTTCGCGACAGCGAAAAGCAAAAGCTACAGCCGCCGCGAAAATATAAAGTTGTTTTAAATAACGACGACTACACGCCGATGGACTTTGTAATAGAAGTTTTAACGACGTTTTTTAATATGGATAGCGATAGAGCAACCGACGTGATGCTTCAGGTTCATGAAAAAGGTAAGGGTATATGTGGTGTTTACAGCGCCGACGTAGCCCACACTAAAGCTGAACAAGTTAACCGCTACGCGCGTGATAACGAGCATCCACTGCTTTGTAGTTGTGAGCAGGAATAAATACCAATTTAATACAATTGGTATAAATACCAATTAGGGTGATCAAACATCCGATTGTTGTGGTATAAATTATTATCTCAGTAAGGGGTTGCCAATGCTAAACAAAGACTTAGAACTCACATTAAATGCCGCGTTTCGTGAAGCGCGCACTCGCCGTCATGAGTTTATGACCGTAGAGCACCTTTTACTTGCGCTGTTAGATAATCCTTCTGCAGGAGAAGCCCTAAACGCGTGTGGTGTTAATATTTCTGGTTTAAAAACCGAATTATTAGAATTTATTGACGAAACAACACCCGTCATTCCAGATTTAGAAGAAGAACGTGAAACCCAGCCAACACTTGGCTTTCAACGTGTATTACAACGCGCTGTGTTCCATGTGCAATCGTCAGGAAAAAATGAAGTTACAGGCGTAAACGTACTAGTCGCTATTTTTTCTGAGCAAGAAAGCCAAGCTGTATATTTACTTAAAAAGCATGATGTATCGCGTTTAGACATCGTTAACTTTATTTCGCACGGTATTTCTAAAGCAGATGATGAATTAGGCAACGACAGCGACGATATTCATGATGAAGTGCAAGAAGTTCAAAATGAAGAAGCAAGCAAGCTAGACAGCTTTACAACTAATTTAAACGTTCAAGCCCGTGAAGGTAACATTGACCCACTGATCGGACGCGACAGCGAAGTAGAGCGCACGGTACAAGTATTGTGTCGTCGTAAAAAGAATAACCCATTACTTGTTGGTGAAGCGGGCGTTGGTAAAACAGCAATTGCTGAAGGCTTAGCGTATCGCATTGTTAATAAGCAAGTACCAGAAGTAATTGCAGATGCTGTTGTGTACTCGCTAGATATGGGTGCATTGCTTGCGGGTACTAAATACCGTGGCGACTTTGAAAAGCGCTTTAAAAGCTTACTAAAAGAGCTGCAAGCTGAGCCAGGCTCTATTTTATTTATTGATGAAATACATACCATAATCGGTGCCGGCGCGGCGTCTGGTGGTGTTATGGACGCATCAAACTTGCTTAAACCACTCCTTTCAAGTGGTAAGCTACGTTGTATGGGTTCAACAACTTACAACGAGTATAAAAATATTTTTGAGAAAGACCGTGCATTAGTACGTCGCTTTCAAAAAATTGATGTACTTGAGCCAAGTGTTGCCGATACCACTAAAATATTAAACGGCTTAAAAGAGCGTTACGAAGAGCATCATGGCATTCGTTACACTCAAAAAGCACTAAAAGCAGCTGCAGAACTCAGTGCTAAATACATTAATGAGCGCCACTTGCCAGATAAAGCCATTGATGTAATTGATGAAGCCGGTGCAAGCCAGCGCCTGCAACCAAGTTCTAAACGTAAAAAAACCATTGGCGTGGCAGATATAGAACTAATTATATCTAAAATGGCACGTATACCTGCGCAAAGCGTCTCGTCGACAGATAAAGAAACGCTTAAAAACTTAGACCGTAACCTTAAAATGCTCGTGTTTGGGCAAGATCAATCTATTGACGCACTTACATCAGCTATTCGTTTATCTCGCTCTGGTTTATCGAGCGAAGAAAAGCCAGTAGGTTCGTTTTTGTTTGCAGGGCCTACCGGTGTGGGTAAAACAGAAGTAACTAAGCAACTTGCTAAATGTATGGGTGTTGAGTTTATTCGTTTTGATATGTCGGAATATGTAGAACGCCATGCAATTAGTCGATTAATTGGTGCTCCACCAGGGTATGTTGGTTTTGAGCAAGGTGGTTTATTAACAGAAGCAGTTATTAAAAATCCACATGCTGTTGTACTTTTAGATGAGATTGAAAAAGCGCATCCAGACATTTACAACATTTTGCTACAGGTTATGGATCACGGTACGTTGACAGATAATAATGGGCGTAAAGCTGACTTTAGAAATGTAGTGGTTGTAATGACTACCAATGCGGGCGTTCAAGAAACTACGCGTAAGTCGATTGGTTTTACAGAGCAAGATCATACGCACGATGCAATGGGTGCAATTAATAAAGTATTTTCACCAGAATTTAGAAACCGTTTAGATAACATCATTTGGTTTAATCACCTTGAACGTGAAGTTATTTTACTGGTGGTTGATAAGTTTATTGTGGAACTGCAAGCGCAGCTTGATAAAAAATCGGTTAATCTTGAGCTTACGTCTAAAGCACGTGAGTGGTTGGCAGATAAAGGCTACGATAAAGCAATGGGTGCACGTCCTATGGCACGTGTTATTCAAGAAGAGCTTAAAAAGCAATTAGCTAACGAAATACTGTTTGGTGAACTTGTTGATGGCGGTACGGTTAAAGTATCAGTTAAAGACAAGAAGATTCGCTTTGATTACGAGAGTAATTTAACACCAGCGTAAAACGTTAATTAAATAATCTAGTTAAATAAAATGGCCCGCTACATAATAGCGGGCCATTTTTTTGCCCTTTTTATAGGCAACAAAAAACCCAGCAAAAACTGGGCTTTTTGTTTATTAAATGTAATTGCTAGTCAATGTCTATCAATTACATTTAATAAACGCTTAAAGCTAGTAAAACACTAGCCAAAAACTAAATCTCGTTTACGCACTTACTTAGCGAGCACGGAATACGATACGACCCTTTGATAAATCGTAAGGAGTCATTTCTACCGTTACTTTATCGCCGGTTAAAATACGGATATAGTTTTTGCGCATTTTGCCTGAAATATGAGCCACAACTACGTGACCATTTTCTAGCTCAACTCGGAACATTGTATTTGGTAAAGTATCAAGGACTGTCCCTTGCATTTCGATTACGTCTTCTTTCGCCATGTTTAGCGTAACACCTCTTTAATAGTTAAACGCTGCAGATTTTGCCCAAAATACTCCAATAAGTAAAGGCGCAGGGGCTATATTTGCAAATTAAATAGCCACCCACTCATCATTGAGCTGTTTTTGAGCAGGTAAAAACTGAGTTTTGTACTTCATTTTGTCGCATTCATCAATTTGATAGCCTAAGTACACGTATTGCTTATTTTGCTCTTTAGCAAACTTTAGCTGCTCTAATATCATCACAGAGCCTAAACTATAGTGTTCAAAGTCGGGATCAAAAAAGGTATAAATTGCAGAAATAGCGCTATTCATACAATCAGTTACGGCAACCGCGACTAAAGTATCTTGGTGCCACAATTCAATAAATGTGATCTTGAGCCAACTACAAAGCAAAAAACTTTGAAACTGTTCTTTTTCAGGAGGATACATACTTCCATCCTGATGACGCATCGTTATGTACTTGCTATAAAGTGGATAGTACTCAGGTCGCTCTTGCGTTGAATATTTTACCTCAAACTGTGTTTTTGCTTTGTTTAGTTTACGTTTTTGCGATTTTGAGGGCATAAACTCTTTTGCTAATACACGTACAGAACTACATGCACTGCATATTGGGCAATGCGGACGGTATATTTGATTACCACTGCGACGAAATCCCAAGCCCAATAAAGACTCAAATTTGTCGGTGCTGTAGCAACTAGGGTCAAGAATAACTAGAAGTTGCTCTTGTCTGTTGGGTAAATAACTACAGTCAAACTCTTGGGTTAAACCAACACGTGCAGGAAGTTGCTTATTCATAGATTGCGTCAAGTTCTTGTGGCTCCCACATAATAGGGTTAACAATATAGTTATGTGCAGCTTTTAGTTTAGTCAAAAATGTTGAACGGGGAATTATTTGTGCACCTAGAGTCATTAAATAAGGATTTTCTAACTGGCAATCAATAAAATGTGCATTATGGCGTTTAAGCCAATTTACCAGTGCCCACATAGCAAGCTTAGAGCAATTGGTTTGATGATGAAACATCGACTCGCCACAAAATACACCATTTTGCATAATGCCATATAAGCCACCTGCAAGCTCTCCGTTACTCCACACCTCTAAACTATGTGCAATGCCAGCATTGTGTGCATTAACGTAAGCGTCGAGCATGTCAGAGGTGATCCAGGTGCCATCGGTATCAAGGCGTTGATCGCGACAGGCTTCTATCACCTCTTCAAAGGCATTATTAATGGTTACTCTAACAGGGTGTTTTTTTAAATGCTTACGCAGGCTCTTACTTATATGAAAATCATTAAGCTCAAAAATGCCTCGCTCACTTGGCGACCACCACATAATAGGCTCGTCTTCGCTAAACCAAGGGAATATTCCGCTTTTGTAGGCATTACTTAGCCGAGGCAAGCTTAAATCGCCACCAATTGCTAACAAGCCATCAGGGGATTCTAATGCGTATTCCGGATTGGGGAATGCTATATCGGTTTCGCTTAATTGGTATAGCTGATTTCTCATACAGTACTTATTTTATAATTGATCGTAAAAGTGTAACTATATTTTAGGCATAAAAAAAGGGCTGAATAATCAGCCCTATAATAATTTATTTAATTGCTTATAAATTATCTAAAAAACGTTCAGCATCAAGGGCAGCCATACAGCCTGTACCCGCAGATGTGATTGCTTGACGGTAAATGTGGTCAGACACATCACCTGCAGCAAAAACGCCTTCTACGCTTGTTTGAGTCGCGTTACCGTGAAGACCAGACTCTACAACTAAGTAGCCATCTTTCATTTCTAGTTGACCAACAAACATATCAGTATTTGGCTTGTGGCCAATAGCAATAAATACGCCTGCTAAATCGAGTTCTTCAGTTGCATCAGAGTGTGCATCTTTAATACGAACGCCGGTTACGCCCATTTGGTCGCCTAATACTTCGTCAAGCGTGCGGTTGTAATGCATTACAACGTTACCGTTTGCTGCTTTTTCAGCAAGGCGATCAGCAAGTATTTTTTCACTGCGGAAACTATCACGACGATGAATAACATGTACTTCGTCAGCAATGTTAGATAAGTAAAGCGCTTCTTCAACCGCTGTATTACCACCACCAACAACCGCTACTTTTTGACCTTTATAGAAAAAGCCGTCACACGTAGCACATGCCGAAACACCACGGCCTTGGAAGTTAGTTTCAGACTCTAGGCCTAAGTATTTAGCAGAAGCACCCGTTGCAATGATTAATGCATCACATGTGTAAGTACCTTGGTCGCCAGTTAGTGTGAAAGGGCGCTTAGATACATCTACTTTATTGATGTGATCGAATATGATTTCAGTTTCAAAGCGCTCAGCGTGCTCTTTCATACGATCCATTAACGCAGGACCTGTTAAACCGTGTGCATCACCAGGCCAGTTTTCAACTTCAGTTGTGGTTGTTAATTGGCCACCTTGTTGAATGCCTGTAATTAAAACAGGGTTTAAATTTGCACGTGCTGCATATACTGCGGCAGTATAACCAGCTGGGCCAGAGCCTAAAATTAGTAGCTTACAATGTTTTGCTTCAGTCATTATTTTTTCCTAAACGTTTAATACGGTCTTTAATGCGCTCGATTCTAAGAAAAACAAGGCAGATGTAAACAAAATCCGCGATTATTTTTTTTATCAAATCGAAAAGCTGTGCAGTATTGTGTACTAGAGTTATGTGCTTTTACAGTTAAAATGCCTAAGTAGCTCAATAAATAGACTAACAGGCAACAAAACAGCGTTATTTCATGACCCCTTTGATTTTTTTTGTTATGTTTTACCTAATTTTATTTGTCACTGATAGATTATGTGACCTAAGCAAATAGGCAACTATGTTATTTTGGCAGGAAAAACCCGCATTCGGGTTGACTTCAAAAGACGTTAACGTCTTAACCAATGCGCAAGATTACCGAACGCAATTGCTACGCTTGATAGCGAACGCAAAAAAACGAATTTATATTACTGCGTTGTATTTACAAGATGACGAAGCAGGTCGCGAAATTTTAGAAGCGCTGCATCGTGTGTCATTGGCAAACCCCGCACTTGAGGTAAAAGTGCTGGTGGATTTTCATCGTGCGCAACGTGGATTAATTGGCGCTGATAAATCAGACGGTAACGCAAGTTTATACTGTGACGATTTAGAAAAGTTTAAATCGAACGTACAAGTTTATGGCGTACCTGTAAAAGCTAAAGAATTATTTGGCGTATTGCATTTAAAAGGTTTTGTAATTGACGACACCTTACTTTACAGCGGCGCAAGCTTAAATAACGTGTACTTGCAATACAACGAGCGCTACAGGCTCGATCGTTACTTTTTAATAACGCAGAGCGAACTGTGTGACTCAGTAGTTGATTTTATTGAAACAAAGCTACTTTCATCAGTGGCCGTGCCACGCATTGACACACGACCGCTTAAGCGTTTGCACGACTTTAAGCTTGATCAAAAGCAATTAATGCGCGATTTAAAAGTCGCAAGTTATAACGCAGCAGAGCAGCTAAATACGCAAGCATTAGGTATTCGCTTATTTTTAGGGCTTGGGCGTCGTAATAACGAGTTAAATCGTTTAATAAAAGCGTTATTTGATACAACAGAGCAAGAGCTTGTGTTGTATACGCCATACTTCAATTTTCCGGCACCACTTATGCGATCGCTGCGCCGATTATTAAAGCAAGGCAAGCAAGTGACTATTGTTGTAGGCGATAAAACAGCAAATGACTTTTATTTACCGCCAAGCGAGCCGTTTAGTAAAATAGGGGCATTACCTTATTTATACGAAACTATTTTGCATAAATTTGTAAAAACGCAAAAGCGTCATATCGATAACGGTAATTTAAATGTGTATCTGTGGAAAGATGGAAGTAATTCGTTTCATTTAAAAGGTATTTGTTCAGATAGAACAAAACATTTATTGAGCGGGCATAACTTAAATCCGCGTGCATGGGGTCTTGATATCGAAAACGGTATTTTAATAGAAGATCCAGAGCAAACAATTATGGATGCTATTGATAACGAAAAGCAGGAAATTTTACAACACTGCCGACGTTTAACAGGCCCAGATGATTTAGAAACGATGGATGATTATCCGCAGCCAGTTAAAAAACTACTTGGCCAAGCTAAGCGCGTAAAAGTAGATTTTATAATTAAGCGTTTTATCTAAACCAGTTTATATAAATCTGAAATTTAGACACAAAAAAAGCAGCTAATTAGCTGCTTTTTTAATGCTTATACCTAAATAATTACTTAGGTATAAGCGGTAACAATAGTAGTTACGCGTTTTCTACCGCTGTGCGTGGGTCAACATATTCCATATTGAACGCTTCAGCTACTTCTTTGTAAGTTACTTGGCCTTTAATTACGTTTAAGCCTTTTAAGAAGTGAGCATCATCTAGTAATGCCTTTTTATAACCTTTGTTTGCAAGGTTAATGATGAAAGGCAATGTTGCATTATTAAGTGCAAACGTAGATGTACGAGGAACAGCGCCTGGCATGTTAGCAACACAGTAGTGAACAACTTCATCAACGATGAAAGTAGGATCTGCATGCGTAGTTGCTTTAGAAGTAGCAATACAGCCACCTTGGTCGATTGCAACGTCAACAATTGCAGAACCAGGTTTCATTGCTTTAATGTGCTCAGCAGTGACTAGTTTAGGTGCAGCTGCACCTGGGATTAGTACGCCACCAATTACTAAATCAGCTTCTAGTACGTGTTTTTCTAGAGCATCAGCAGTTGAGTAAATAGCTTTAACTTTATTACCAAATTGCGCGTCTAGTGCACGTAATACGTCGATGTTACGGTCAAGAACGACAACTTCAGCACCAAGACCAACAGCCATTTGCGCTGCACTACGACCAACCATGCCGCCGCCAATGATAACAACTTTAGCTGCTTCAACGCCTGGTACGCCACCTAGTAGCATGCCACGACCGTGGTTAGATTTTTCTAGCGCTTGTGCACCAGCTTGAATAGACATACGACCAGCAACTTCGCTCATAGGAGCAAGAAGCGGTAAACCACCGCGAGAGTCAGTTACAGTTTCGTATGCAATACAAATAGCTTTGCTTTTTACAAGGTCTTCAGTTTGTGGAAGATCAGGTGCAAGGTGTAAGTAAGTGAAAAGAATTTGGTCTTCACGTAGCATTGCACGTTCAACAGCTTGTGGCTCTTTTACTTTTACAATCATGTCTGCTTTAGCGAAAACGTCAGCAGCAGTTGCTAAAATTTCAGCACCCGCTAGCGTGTAATCTTCGTTAGTAAAACCAATACCCATGCCTGCATCAGTTTCTACAATCACTTGGTGACCGTGGTTTACTAATTCACGAACACTCGCAGGAACCATACCTACACGGTATTCATGGTTTTTAATTTCTTTAGGAACACCAATAATCATATCATTTGCCTTATTAAGAACGGATTAACATTTTTCACTATTATAATCATCATAAGCCCGTGTGTCTCACCTTTTTTAAAGTCAAATCTAGTGTTATCATCTATATAACAAAAATAAGCAGCATAAAAAACTAGTTGGTACTATGCATCAGTTATTAGATAGAATTGATCGTAAAATTTTAATGGAATTACAGCATGATGGACGCCTTTCAAATGTTGAACTGGCCAGACGAGTTGGCCTAAGCGCCACGCCCTGTCTGGAGCGAGTGAAAAAGCTAGAACGAGAAGGCTACATACTTGGCTATAAAGCAGTGGTCGATCCAGCTAAGCTTGGGCAAGGTTTATCGGTGTATGTAGAAGTAACAATTACTAAAACATCTCCCGACGTATTTGATGAGTTTAGTGCGGCCGTTAAAAAGCACGAAGAAATTATCGAATGTCATTTAGTATCGGGTAATTTTGATTTTTTACTTAAAACGCGCGTAAATGATATGTCAGAATACCGTGGTGTATTAGGTGACATATTATTAAAATTGCCTAACGTTAGTGAAAGCCGAACTTATGTAGTAATGGAAGAAGTAAAAGGTGAAGAAGGCGTAATTATTCGTCCTTATATTACTTAAGGTTATTTATATTAGCTGCGTCATTTGCTTATATAAGCTCAAATTATAAAAACTTGTTCATAATCAGGCCATCAAGGTTAAGATAAAGTGCAACAAATTGCATTTCCTGCTAAGGTATTTCACTGCTAAGTAAGTGTGAATAAAAATAGAATAATAAAGAGGAATAGGGAACTATGCGCCTAAACGGTGTGCAAAGACTATTAGAAACAGGGCTGATTATCAGCACCTTTATGGCAATATTTATTTTATGTGCCTTAATCAGCTTTGATCCAGCAGATGCTGCATGGTCGCAAACTAGTTTTAGCGAAGTAAGCAACATCACAGGAGCAGCCGGTGCATGGATAGCCGACATTTTATTACTCACCTTTGGTTGGTTGGCTTACTTAGTGCCAGCGGCCATTCAGCTATTTGGCTACTTGCTATTTAAACAACCTCACCGCATTTTACAGCTTGATTACACCACCTTAGCGCTGCGTGTTATTGGTTTTGCTTTATTTATTACTTCAGCGACGGCTATCAGCAGTATAAACTTTGACGATATTTATAACTTCTCATCTGGTGGGGTAGTGGGTGATGTTATTGCATCAGCCATGATGCCTGCGTTTAATTTTACCGGTACATCTATATTATTGCTGTGTTTCTTTTTTGCAGGCTTAACATTACTAACCGGCGTATCGTGGGTTGATTTTGTGGATTATCTTGGCGATTTAATGGTTAGGCTTTACCGCTTTATTGTATCTTACGCAAAAGGCTGGATGCACCGAGAACACGCTGCAGGCAAAGTAAATAATAACGATGAAGCTGACGCTCACTTTGAAGACGATATTCATGAGCAAATAGAGCTACCTACATCAGCTAAAAAAGCAGATAAACAAAAAGCAATTAATAAACCGCAAACGCCATTTAGCGAGCCACAAATTAGTGACGACTTTATGCCGTTTGATGAGCTTGACGACATACTCGATCAAGAAATTGGCTTTAGCGCCATAGACGACGAACCAATGGATACAGAAGCTGCATTAAATGCGCTAGACCAAAGCCCTGTTATAGAGCCAGAAAAACCAGTTACAACGGTGGTATCGCCAGCTAGGCCTATGCCTAAGCCAAAACCTGCGTATCAACCGCCGCCAACGGCTAAAGAAAAGTTTGAGCAATTACTAACGCAAGAGCCACCACCGGGGCCATTACCGTCGCTAGACTTACTCGACAGGCCGGATAAAGCTAAAAACCCAATTTCGCAAGAAGAGCTCGATACAGTATCGCGCCTAGTAGAGACAAAACTACTCGACTTTAACGTTCAAGCTAAAGTTGTTGCTGTATATCCAGGGCCGGTTGTTACACGTTTTGAGCTAGATTTAGCACCAGGTATTAAAGTATCTAAAATTACTGGCTTAGCTAAAGATTTAGCGCGTTCGCTTTCGGCAATTAGTGTACGTGTTGTAGAAGTTATACCAGGTAAAACGTATGTAGGTATTGAGCTTCCTAACAAACACCGTGAAATAGTACGTTTGTCAGAAGTAATAAACGCCCCTAAATTTGAACAAAACCCTTCGCCACTTACAATGGTGTTAGGTAAAGACATTGCCGGTCAGCCTGTATGTGCTGACCTTGGTAAAATGCCACACTTATTAGTAGCAGGTACAACCGGTTCAGGTAAATCAGTGGGCGTTAATGTCATGATAGTAAGCTTGCTGTACAAATCGGGCCCTGACGATGTACGTATGATCATGATTGACCCTAAAATGCTTGAGCTTTCAGTATACGAAGGTATTCCGCACTTATTGTGTGAAGTAGTTACCGACATGAAAGAAGCGGCCAACGCACTGCGTTGGTGTGTAGGCGAAATGGAACGCCGTTATAAATTAATGTCAGCATTAGGTGTACGTAACTTAAAAGGTTACAACCAAAAAGTGCTTGAAGCCAAAGAAGCGGGTTACCCAATTCTTGATCCATTATTTAAAGACACAGATGGCATGAAAGAAGGCCCAGACGAGCTAGGTAAATTACCAAGTATTGTTGTAGTAATTGACGAATTTGCCGACATGATGATGATTGTAGGTAAAAAAGTAGAAGAGCTAATTGCACGTATTGCCCAAAAAGCACGTGCGGCAGGTATTCACTTAATACTAGCAACTCAGCGCCCATCGGTTGATGTAATTACAGGTTTAATTAAAGCAAATATACCAACACGTATGGCGTTTCAGGTATCAAGTAAAATAGATTCGCGCACAATACTTGATCAACAAGGCGCCGAAAACTTACTCGGTATGGGTGATATGCTTTATTTACCACCGGGTACTAGCGTACCAGAGCGTGTGCATGGCGCGTTTGTAGACGACCATGAAGTACATGCCGTAGTAAACGATTGGAAAGCGCGTGCAAAACCAAATTACGTTGATGAAATACTCAATGGCGATGCAAGCGAGGATATTTTATTACCCGGCGAAGCTAGCGAAAACGCAGATGAAGAAAACGATCCGTTATACGACGAAGCCGTATCGTTTGTAATTGAAACCGGCAAAGTATCGGTATCGTCAGTGCAACGTAAACTACGTGTTGGTTATAACCGAGCAGCACGTTTAGTAGAACAAATGGAAACATCGGGTATCGTGAGTTCACCAGGTCATAACGGTGCTCGTGATGTATTAGTACCTAATGGAGCAAATTCATGAAAAAAGTTAATGCCTTATTGTTAGTGTTAGGCAGCGTACTAGCTGCACCAAGCTTTGCAGACGACAGCCAAGCATTACAAGACCAATTAGCGACTTTAAAAAGCTTTAAAGCGCAATTCGCACAAAAAGTAACAGACAAAGAAGGCCAAGCAGTGATGCAAGGCGAGGGCACAATAGCGCTCCAACAGCCTATGATGATCCGCTGGCAGCAAACTAATCCAGACGATACGTTATTTGTATCAAACGGCGATAAAACATATTACTTCGACAGTTTTGCTGAGCAAGTAACGATTATGAAAACCAGCAGCCTAATTGATTCAACACCGTTTGTACTACTTACATCAAAAGACCCAGCACAGTGGGGAAAATACAGTGTACTTGCAACAAGTACAGGCTTTAGCGTAACGCCAAATAAAGGCGTAGAAAGCCAAGTAGAACAACTTGATATAGCGTTTGCCGATAACGAACAAGGCCTTGCTAAATTAGTTGTTACCGACAACTCAGGGCAGTTATCGTCATTTACGTTTAACGATGCACAAGTTAATACACAGCTTGATAAAAGCACTTTTGAATTTACGCCTCCTGAAGGTGTTGAAATAGACGATCAGAGTAACGGTGAGTAATTTAGGATTTAACTTTGGGCCTGATGTACGCCCACTTGCCGCGCGTATGCGCCCTACAACACTTGACGAGTACATTGGTCAACAGCATTTATTAAGTGCTGATAAACCATTGCATCAAGCCATTGTAGCGGGGCGCTGCCATAGTTTAATTTTGTGGGGTCCGCCCGGTGTTGGTAAAACGACACTTGCGCAAATAATTGCCAACCATGCAGATGCCTCACTTATTCAAATGTCGGCGGTAACCGCAGGCGTAAAAGATATACGTGACAGCGTAACGCAAGCGCGAGACAACCTAGAAAGCCGTGGCCAACGCACCCTTATGTTTGTTGACGAAGTGCACCGCTTTAATAAATCTCAGCAAGATGCTTTTTTACCGCACATAGAAGACGGCACCTTTATATTTGTGGGTGCTACCACCGAAAACCCCTCGTTTGCCCTTAACAACGCGATATTGTCGCGTGCGCGTGTGTATGTTTTGAAATCGCTTGCCGACACCGACTTATACACCGTAATAGAGCGCGCTCTTAAACAAGACGAGCAGCTAAGCCAAAAGCATATCACTATTGCCGAGAATGCTAAAAAGGCACTATGCCAAGCAAGTGGCGGCGATGCGCGTAAAGTACTTAATTTACTTGAACAAGCAGTTGATTTAACAACCGAGCAAAACGGTCAATACAACGTAGACGAGCACGTACTTAGCCAAGTGTTACCTACTCATTTAGCTAAATACGATAAAGGCGGCGATGAATTTTACGATTTAATATCAGCCTTTCACAAATCAGTACGTGGCAGCTCTCCTGATGGTGCATTGTATTGGTATTGCCGAATTTTAGCCGGTGGCGGTGACCCTTTGTATGTAGCAAGGCGATTACTTGCCATAGCTACAGAAGACATTGGCAACGCCGATCCGCGTGCGATGGAAGTCGCCCTAAACGCATGGGATATATTTCAGCGAGTAGGTCCAAGCGAAGGTGAGCGCGCTATTGCACAAGCCACATTGTATTTAGCCAGTGCACCTAAAAGTAATGCGGTGTATATGGCATTTAATCAAGCCAAAGCTGATGCTCAAAACGAACCAAGTTATCCTGTGCCAGAGCATTTACGCAATGCCCCAACCAACTTAATGAAAGACTTAGGTTACGGCGCCGAGTACCGTTATGCGCATAACGAAGAAGGCGCATTTGCCGCAGGTGAAAAGTACTTACCGCCAGAAATGGACGGTAAAGAATATTACTTACCGAGCGATCGCGGACTTGAGCAAAAAATTAAACAAAAACTCGATTACCTAAAAGAGCGCGATGCGCAAAGCCCACTTAAACGGTACGAAAATGATTAAACTTTACATGATGATTGCACTTGGCGGAGCCTCAGGTGCGTGTTTACGGTTTTTTATTAGCGAAAGCATGCTAAAACTCCTCGGTAGGGGATTCCCTTTTGGCACGTTGACGGTTAATATTCTGGGTTCATTGTTAATGGGCATTTTGTACGGTTTGATAGATAAAGAAATTATCACCGCTAGCCCCGCCAAAACCCTTATCGGGATTGGCTTTTTAGGTGCATTAACCACCTTTTCAACATTCTCAATGGACTCGTTGTTGTTATTACAACAAGGTCACTTTATTAAAATGGCCCTCAATATCATCTTAAACGTGATGGTGTGTATTTTTATGGCTTGGCTGGGCCTTCAGCTAGTAATGCAAAAAGGTTAAAAAACTAACATGTTAGATTCTAAATTTTTACGTCAAGACGTCGAACAAACTGCAGCACGTTTAGCGGCGCGCGGTTACGAACTCGATGTAGCGACGGTAACGGCACTTGAAGAAAAACGCAAAACATTACAAGTAAAAACGCAAGAACTTCAAAGTCAACGTAATGCAAGCGCAAAAGCAATTGGTCAAGCCAAAGCAAAAGGCGAAGACGCACAGCCACTACTTGATGCAGTGGCTAACTTAGGCAGTGAGCTAGACGCCGCTAAAACTGAGCAAGATGAAGTATTAGCCGCAATTAACGACATTGCTTTAGCAATTCCAAACTTGCCAGATGAGTCGGTACCTGCCGGTAAAGACGAAGACGACAACGTTGAAATTTTAACGTGGGGCACACCTAAAAAATTCGATTTTGAAGTTAAAGATCACGTTGATGTAGGGCAAGACCTAAACGGCTTAGACTTTGAAATGGGCGTTAAAATTAGTGGCGCACGCTTTACTGTAATGCGCGGCCAAGTAGCGCGTATGCACCGTGCACTAACGCAATTTATGCTAGATACACACGCAGATAAAAACGGCTATACAGAAATGTATGTACCGTACTTAGTAAATAGCGCAAGCCTTTATGGCACAAGCCAGTTACCTAAATTTGCGGGCGATTTATTCCACACATTAGGCCTTGTAAACGACGATGGCGAACAACAAGCCGGCTTTAGCTTAATTCCTACAGCAGAAGTACCGCTTACAAACAGCGCCCGTGACGAAATTTACGACGAAAGCGATTTACCAATTCGCTTAGTTGCCCACACGCCGTGTTTTAGAAGCGAAGCAGGCAGCTATGGCCGCGATACGCGTGGCTTAATCCGTCAGCACCAGTTTGATAAAGTTGAATTAGTACAACTTGTAAAACCAGAAGACTCAATGGCAACCCTTGAAGAGTTAACAGGTCACGCAGAGCAAATACTACAAGCACTTGACCTACCATACCGTAAAGTAATTTTATGTATGGGCGACATGGGCTTTGGCTCAGCTAAAACATACGATTTAGAAGTATGGTTACCTGCGCAAGACACATACCGCGAAATTTCATCATGTTCAAACATGGCTGATTTTCAGGCTCGCAGAATGCAAGCACGTTTTCGCCGTGAAGGTGTTAAAAAGCCAGAGTTACTACATACACTAAATGGTTCAGGCTTAGCCGTTGGCCGTACACTAGTAGCAATATTAGAAAACTACCAACAAGCTGATGGTACAGTAGTAGTACCAGAAGTATTACGCCCGTACATGGGTGGACTGGAAGTGATTGGTAAACAATAAAAATCAAGTTTAAGTTAAGCAAGCTTTAAGCTTGTAAATCTTAAGACGAAAGCCGCTGTTTGCAATGAACAGCGGCTTTTTTGTTTTAGGTTAAAGGCAAAAGCTTAGAGAAAAATTTAAGTTATCTTATTAATAATATCGCTTACACCTATTTTTATAGCTCATTACTTTTTTGTCCGATATTACTGATCTCTACCATTTTGGGGTATTTCTACATCAAGGAAACTTAAATGCCGGCTAACTAGTTGTTTACAAGTGCTTATTAGCTGGTTAAATTAGATGCTTCGTAATATTTGGACATTTGTCGGTTTGTAAAGCGACAAATATCGGATACAAAGTTGTTATGCTTCTAAGCGCACACCGCTAGTCAAGTATCAATATTAATTATAAGGAAATAGTGCATTGTCCCAAAAACCCACAGCAACAATTTCAAAGATTAGTTTCTCAGGTGGAAACAGTTTCCAATTAAACCCAAACGAAAAAATTATTATTGTAGGACCAAATAATAGTGGGAAATCTCAAACCTTACGTGAAATTATGGCTATTGCTCAGAAAGGTGAGGGAGAACGAACAGTTGTAGTTACTGATCTTGAAATCAAGAAGAATGGTGGCTTAGAGCAGCTTAAACAGTTCTTGGAAGATAATGCGGAATTTGTAAACTCAGAGTACCGTTTTAACAATTGGCAAGTTCATGAATCTCATACTCAATTATGGACTCAAAATTATCTAATGCATGGAATAGCGGCTGGATACATAAAAAATATTGCAGCCAATGACAGGTTGACTATCTGCAATCAACAAAACAGCATTTCACCTGGCGATCAAAAAACCAAACCACAGCACATTCTTTATGATGATGAAGCATTGATGAATAAAATTAGTCTGCTTTTTAAACGTGCGTTTGGTAAAGACATTATGTTTGATTATAGAGGGGGAAGGAGCCTTCCTATTCATGTAGGTGATAACCCTATGGTTGATGGTGTAGTCGATAGAGTTGGCGATACTTATGTTCAATCTGTTCGAAGTAATCCTCTCTTAGATAAACAAGGGGATGGAATGAAAAGTTATGCTGGTATTCTGTTTGAAGCTATCGTAACAGATCTAGATATAACTCTTATTGATGAACCTGAAGCGTTTCTACATCCACCGCAGATGCGCAGACTTGGAGAAACCCTTTCTTCAGAAGTACGGGGGCAGTTGGTTGTTGCTACCCATAGCAGTGATATTCTTCGTGGTTTCCTTGAGGGAACACGTGGGAATGTTAGAATTCTTCGTGTTCAAAGAGAAGGTGATAAAAATGTCGTTTCTGAAGCATCAAATGAGACGATTAAAAGTTTATGGGACAAACCTGAATTACGTTACTCAAATGCGCTAGAAGGTATTTTTCATGAGCAAACGATTATTTGTGAGGATGATAGTGATTGTCGATTAATTAATTCGATAGGTGACCATTTGGAGTTGAATTCCAATGCTCAATGGCTAGACACAGCATATATTCCAACAGGTGGAAAGCATGGGGTGCCAAAAATAGCAAAGACACTTCGAGAAGTTGGTGTTCCTGTGAAAGCGGTATTTGATATTGATTTTTTATCTGAGTCTAGCTTGGTTAAAGCAACGGTTGATGCTTTTGGTGGTTGTTGGACTAAAATAGAGCCATTGTGGAGACGTGTTGACGCAGCAGTAAGGGGGGGGAATAAGCCGAAATCAAAATCTGAAATGAAAAAAAGTGTTACAGAAATAATAAATAAATCAGGCGATGATGAGCTGCCAAAAGGGGATATTATTGAAGCTATGAAGCAAGGTAAACCTTGGAGTGTGGTTAAGAAGTTTGGTTTTAGAGGCATCCCCCATGGTGAAGCACAAACTAACTATCAATTGCTAAAGGATTCATTGGAAGATATTGGTATTTATTTGGTGCCTGTAGGGGAAATAGAAAATTTTTGTCCACAAATTGGATCCCATGGCCCTAAATTTATAACTAAGCTGTTAACCACCATCCCGCTAGGAGATCCTCAGCTTAATGACTTAAGAAATTTTGTGGATCTAGTCCATAAAGGAAAGCATTGTAATTTGAAAGCGAATTTAGTTTCTGAGTCAGAAAAAATAGTTAAATAACATTGACACCCATCTTAAATTTTGCACTTTTCGAAGGGCCAGATTCAGTATTTAAACCTTTTATTCACTTGTATCGTCTAAATATTAATTTTAATTATTTGAAAAAGTAAAATTAGGATGACACCCATCCTAATTATTACGAGAAAAAATTAACAGTGACATATATGGACGCTCCCTTGAAGTCAAGACGAGCTAATGTATAAACATCAAAATTGATGCCTTTATTTTATTATCATGTATCCCATTTCACAGTCATGATGCGTCACAAGCTTGCTGAAAAGCAAAGGTACTGACATATATTCGAGCTATGGTGTCATGATTGTCATGCGCCATGCTCCTAATGAGCTTCGTACCAAGGGACCTAAAAAATATTCACCCAAACGAGATTTAATCTCGTGTCTTTATCTGGTTAACCTTGGTTAGCGTGCGCTTTTTGTTTCATTATAAGTGAAGTACATACAGGATAAGCGTATGTTACGACTTAAGTGCCCAAACACCCACTCAGGTTTTAAAACCTATGTCATAACCAGGCTGTCTTAAGTCGTAAACTCGGGTGTGATTGGTGTGTAAAATACGCATAATTAAGCATCCTTTTGTGTATTTTGCACAAACTGAGGTGAGTAGAGAGTTTGCTTGGTCAGCAATATCCACATCAGTCGCGCCAATCTGTGTGCGGTGGCGACCACCACACAATTAAAGTGTTTTTTCTCGCGCAACTGGTTTATCCACTGGCTTAGCGCATCTGTTTTATGGTGGCTTCTGGCGATAAGGGCGCGAGCACCGTGAATAAGTTGTTTTCGTAGGTAACTGTTGCCGCGCTTAGTAATACCAGACATTTTACTTTTATCGCCTGATGCGTATTGTTTAGGTGTTAATCCTAGCCACACACCGAGTTCTTTTGCGCTCTTAAATGCCTGACCGTTCCCGATTGATGCTGCATAGGCTGAGGCATTGAGTACACCCACGCCAGGGATAGAGTGAAGTATTTTAGCGTTTGTATCCCGTTCAACGTGTGCAGTAAGCATCGCTTCAATAGCTTTAATGCGTTTAACAAGGGTTTTGTATTCGGTGTAAATATCACTCACCATTATGCGCAGCTGAGGGCGAAGCTCAGAATCACCTTCTAACGCAATGAGTCCTTGCTCAAACGCCTTCATACCGACAGCAAAAAATTAACAGTGACACCCAACCTAAATTTTGCACTTTTTGAAGTTAGAGGCTAGCCTTTGTTTAGTGTAAAAAGTGAGCTGGGTGTCTTATGGCAATCGCAAGAAAGCGTCAAGTAAGTTTGGTTGATACAAAATACTACCACTGCATATCACGATGTGTTCGGCGTGCTTTCCTGTGCGGTGAAGACCGTTTTACAGGCCAATCTTTTGAGCATCGCAGAGGTTGGGTTGAAGATAGGCTGCTTGAGTTAGCCAAGGTATTTTGTATTGATGTATGTGCTTATGCCGTAATGAGTAACCATACCCACTTAGTGTTGTACGTTGATGATAAAAAAGCGAATAGGTTAAATGATAAAGCGATTGTTATTCGTTGGCATAAACTGTGTAAAGGCACATTGCTAACGCAAAAATATGTACAAGGTGAAAAGCTAAGTAAAGTTGAACTTATCTTTTTTAATCAAACAGTAAAGGAATATCGAGAGCGCCTATCAAGTATTAGCTGGTTTATGCGGTTGTTAAATGAAAACATTGCGCGCAGAGCAAATAAAGAAGATAACTGCACTGGCCGTTTTTGGGAAGGACGATTTACGTCTCAAGCATTATTAGATGAAGCAGCCCTTGCGGCCTGTATGGCGTATGTCGATTTAAACCCCATTAGAGCTAAAATGGCTAACACCCCAGAAGAGTCAGACCATACCAGCATCAAATAGCGTTTAACGTATGCAAAGGATGGCAAGCAACCAAAACAACTACTGCGCTTTGCAGGCATGCCTCGTCAAATTATGCCAAAAGGGCTGCCGTTTGAGCTTAAATCGTACCTTGAACTTGTTGAGCTAACAGGGCGCTGTATACGAGAAGACAAACGTGGTTATATTGAAAGTACACACTTACCCTTACTCGAAAGAGTTAATATCTCCCCAGAAAACTGGTTAAAGCTCACCACACAATTTACGCGTGTATTTCATGGTGCAGTCGGCAGGCCAGCCTCACAAGAAGGTTATTGTGAAAACTTAAACCGAAAGCGGCGAGCGAATATCAGTAACTGCGAAAAGCTACTGGCATAAAACTTAAACTACTCAGTAATAAATCACAACTGCATTATGCAGTCATTTTCATGCGTGTAATTTAGGTTTAACAGTGATAATTGCTTATTAAATGTGTAACGCGCGAGTAAAGATATAAAAAGAGGTGAACTCTTAGCTCAAAAAAGTAAATTTAGTGGCGCTAGATTAGTTTACAATTGGAGTGGCTGTCTAGTTTAATGCGTGATGATTGGTTAGGCCTATTACCTACCTACGGCGCTATTATTGCCGTAGCACTTGCCATCGCTTTTTTTGTTACCGTAAAGCTTAATAAAAAGGCTCAAAAATACAGTACTCAGTTATTTGTTATTGCTGGCATTGTGGCGTTTGGTATTGTGTTAATTGCCATTGAATCAATTATGAATATTCATATTATAGCGGGCGCAAGAGGCTGGGGTTTTTATGCTCAACTGCTTGCCGGCGCGATAGGTGGTTATGCGTTTTCACAATTAATAAAGGTAACTAACAACCAAAAAGCGTATTAGATGTGTGAATATAAGTACGGCTTATACGTTATTTAGTGATTAATAAATAAAGGCCGCTGTTTATTATAAACAGCGGCTTTTAAATATGATTTTTTAGAATTTAACTAGAAATTAAACTAATTAGTTTGTAGCTACTTAGCCCAAAAATTAGGATTAAAACGGGTAGGGTTACCAGGTTTAACACCAAAGAGTTAGTGTAGTTTCCCATAACCCCTTTTTGATTAACCAGCCATACAAGGTAGGTGCTAACAATAGGAAGTAATAACCCGTTAGCCGCTTGCGCGAATATAATCACCGCGACAGGGTCTAAACCGAGTGAGGCAACCGCAGCACCAAACAATAAAATAACAATAGCAACGCCTTTAAAGCGTGCGTTACTCATATCGTTTGACCAACCTAACATGCCACACACAGCATAAGCACCCGCAAGTGGCGCTGTAATAGCACTAGTTAAACCTGCTGCAAACAAGCCAATAGCAAAAAAGTAATGAGCGGCATCACCAAGTAATGGCTCTAGCTGTACGGCCATGTTAGCCGCACTAATTTGCCCCGCATCTGTGCCATAAAATGCAACCGATGCAGTAGATAAAATAGCGAGCGTGATCACACCGCCTAAAGTGATTGATAGGCCTGTATCAACATTTGTTTGTTTAATCACTTTTTGCATGTCGCTGTTACTGTCGTGTCTAGCAGCGAGTACGCCGGAGTGTAAAAATAGGTTATACGGCACAATGGTAGTGCCAACTAAAGCGAGTATGGTTGTAATAGAGCCTTCAGGCATACTAGGAATAAAACCAGCAAATACATCACCCAGTGAAGGCGCTGCCATTACAAGTGTTGAGATAAACACTAAGCTCATTAAAATAACGAGTAAAATTAGCGCGTTTTCAACCACTTTATGTTTGCCGCTATACAGTAAAGCTGCACTAAAAAAAGCAATAAGTGGTGTCCATAGTTGGGAGCTAACTTGAGGGAATATTTCAATTAATCCCATGCTAGCGCCACTTAAGTTACCCGCTTCATAAGCTGCACTGCCCACACCAATCGCGCTAATGACTAAAAATATAGCTAAAGATTTGAATAAGGGCGTTTGAATATGTGCTCTGAGCGCTTGAGCTAAATCTTGCCCGGTAGCAACGCCAAGGCGCGCCGCCATAGATTGTAATAATATAGTGGCAACTACTGAAAACAGTAATGTCCATATAAGTGCAAAACCAAAGTTTGCACCTGCCACGCTGGCGGTAGTAATGGTCCCTGGTCCAATGAAGGCAGCGGTGACGAGCAGTCCTGGTCCTAATCGCATAATTGGCCTTAATAGTGCTATTGCATGTTGCTATTTAAAGTTACATCTAACGTTTAAAACCGATATTTATACGCGATGCCGATTGTGTTATTGCTGCCACTTAAACTAAGTGCCCTGCAGCGATTATCGCCCCTTGGCTGGTTCTTTTTTAATAAGCATATGTTATACCAATCCGCAATAATACTTAATCAATTTGAGGGATTAGATTTGACGCTAACTGCGTTAAAAATTTCTGATATAGAACAACTAAATAACGAAATTTTTGCCTGGTTATCGACACGATTTTCTCACCTCTGATAGATCACTTAATTAAGCGAATTGCTATTAAAAAAGGTCGAGTAGGATACCAACTTGTATATAAATTTAAAGGGGATACAGTGCGTTTGCATTAATTTTAAACGAATATATAAGCGAATTAAATGAATGATGCCGATATTAATATCGGCATCAGTATATTTACTTTATTAAGTTTTTAATCGCTTCTAAGCCTTTTTTTAGGGTATCTGCATCGGTAGCATAGTTAATACGAATACACTCGTGCTTGTGCGGCCAACTGTCGTCAATGCCAATAAAAAAGTTGTGCCCAGGAATTACATATACATCTTGAGCTTTAAGCTTTTGATACAACACTTCGCTGGTTATTTTTGCATCTTTAAACCACAGCCACATAAAAAAGGCACCTTCAACTTTGTGCAGGTAAACAGGCAGTTCGGCAAATACTTCATTAAACAACTCAATCGCTATGTGTGCTTTATTACGATAAAAAGGCAACACAACATTACGGCACAGTGGCAGTAGTTCGTTGTCGTTAATTAAGCGTGTCACTAAGCTTGGACCAATACTATTTGGCGATAACACCATGCTGCCATTTACGCGACCAATTGCTTTAATAATCTCATTGTTTGCAACCACAATACCGCTGCGTAAACCCGGTAGGCCCAGCTTTGAAAGTGACATACATAAAATAATATTTGAGTTCCACGTTAGGTTTGCATCGGTGTAAATACAACCTGGAAACGGATCGCCATATGCGTTATCAATAATGAGTGGAATACCATATTGCTTAGCGAGCAAATCAAGGTGTTTTACTTCATCGTCAGTAATTACATTACCTGTCGGATTGGTAGGTCGTGAGACGCACAGCGCGCTTATGCTGTTGTCGTTTGCTAGTGTTTTTTCAACTGCTTTAAAATCAATGACGTATTTAAACTGTTTTGATGTGCTGCCTGTATTTAAAATTTCGATATCAGGCTTTATGGCAACAAACATATCAGCCGATAAACCTTGATCGGCATAACCTATGTACTCTGGCGCAAGGGGAAATAAAATCTTTTTATGGCTGCCATCCGGCATTTCACCTGCCAACATATTAAACAATACAAAAAAGTTAGCTTGGCTGCCATTACCAAGTGCTACGTTATCGGCGCTAATATCCCATGCGAACTCTTTACTTAGCTGGCCAGCTAATGCAGCTCTAAACTCGTCGTTACCAGTCGGGCCGTCGTAAAGGCCAAATACCTGCGATACCTTGTTACTGGCAACGAGTTTTTGTAATTCACTTAAAAAAACCTCATTTACTTGTGGTACTAATGCGGGGTTACCGCCACCGAGCATAACAATATTAGGATTGTTGCTGTTTTTAGCACCACCTAAATCTTCCATTAACTGAGTAATGCCGTTGGGTTGTGTGAATTTAGTGCCGAAGTTTGAGTAGTTCATAATGCATAGCGTTTGTTAGTAATGGGGAGGGCAGTATAGCGTAAATAAAGGGCTTAAATCCGATGATGAGAATAATTCAATACTTAGCTTTGTAGTTGGCTATGACAATAAAATTTCTATAAAACAAAGGCTAAGTTAAGATTTTTTAACGCCGTATAAAAACTCTTCGCCGCAGTCCATATACAAATCAAATTTGGTCATAACTTTGGTGAACATGGGGGCGTGTAAAAACTCGTTTAACCATGCGCGTACATGCGTGTATTCACTTTGTAAGTACCAATGTTTATCTACACGGGCAAACTGTCTAATAAATGGCAGCAGGGCATAATCGGCTAGACTTTTTTCATCGCCCATTAAGTATTTATGCGTGGTTAGTTTTTCTTCAAATTGCTTAATAAATTCTTCGCAGGCTTTTTGGTAATAAATTTGTGCCATGTCTTTTGTGCGAGCATAAAACTTATACTTTTCAAGCACTGGTTTAAATTTCGTGTCGTTTAGCTTAATTAACTCAAGCATGCGCTCAAGTGCTAATGGGTCTTGAGTATGCAGTAAATTATGCGGATCGTTTTGCTTTAAAGCCCAGAGCATAATATCGAGGCTTTCATCTATAACTTGATTATTCGGCAACAATAAAACTGGCACCGTGCCTTTTGGCGATATTTGCAAAAGATGCTGCGGCTTATTTTTAGTTTTTATAGCGCGTAGAAGCACTTGTTGCTCTGCCATTAAAATACCCATTCGTGCGCGCATTGCATATGGGCAGTGTTGTAATGAATATAATAATGGCAGTGTCATTTTAATACTTACCTTAACTGTTTAAGCCTTCAACATATTGCTGACGTGTTTTTACTTTTACCATATGATTTAACTGATCAGCAGCGTGTGTTTGCCCGCTAATTAAATCTTGAAAATGCGCAAGTAACACGGCTTTATCTAGTTTTTCTTTATCGCCTGAGCCAATGTCAGTTAAATCAATCATGAACTCGTCAAACTTATCGGCGTAATCGGTCACAATATCCATATTTAAAAATTGCTCATGATTATAAATGCTCGGATAGCCGCCTTTTTGTTTATCAATGGCAAAGCTAATGCCTTTAACATTGGTAACGGTTGTTTCCTTTTTACAGCTCAGCATACAGCTGGCATCAATACGTGGTTTTTTACAGCCAACGGTTTGCTGGAAAAAACACTGACGGCTGGTCATCATTAGTATTGGATGATAAATGCTGTACATCATTTTAAAGTTGTTAGGGCGTTTAATACTGCGCATTTGCTGTTTGTTAATCTCGTTTGAAATAAACGCGCCTTTAGCATTTAAATCCTCTTGTAGCGTTAATAATGCATAAGAGTTTGTGGTGTTTAATAACGGGCCTGCAATCCAGTCAATACCCATTTGCACTGCTTTGTATGCTACGCCTGTGTTATTACTAATAATAAGTTTAGGTTTCGCCACTTCTAGTAAACGTACGGCTTCGTCAAAGTCTTTACCAATTAACACGGCTGGAAACCACGGAATTAACTGTGGGTGCTCTAAAAATACATTTATGTATTTATCGTTATCGGTTCTAAAGCTTTCAGGCAATTTAAAGTAAACGTCGCCGTTTGTTAAATTACATAAGTTAGCGTCTTTTATGTCCGATATTAAAACAGAGAGCGTCGTTTTATTTTCGGCTTTTTCGTGATTCACTAGTTTAGGTAATTCAACAGGGGCGAGTACGTCTTTGCCTTCGTTTAATAAAAATGCTACCTGCTTTTTAATACGCGCTAGCTCTTTAAACGGAATGCTTAAGTTGTCGCCGAGGTTTGAGTAATCCATATTTTTAATTTCAAAATTGGCATTACTAAACGTTTTAAAGCGCTTATCAATGGCAGCAATATCAACAACCGATTTATCGGCGGTTTGCATAGGCATTTGCGATTGAACTTCAAAGCGTAGAGGCTCTTTTTCGTTTTTATTCGAAAGCGTAATATCGTTTTTATCTTCAATAATTATGTTTACAGTGAATGGCTGATTTAATTGCCCTGAAAATTCTAATGTAAGCTCGCGCTTTGAAATATCTAAAAATTCAATTTTCTTTTTAACTAACGAATCAATTTCACTTTTTTGAGTAGAAAGCTCTTGCTGTGCATCGTAAATTTGCACGACCGAAATTGCGTTGTTTTTTTCATTTGCGTGATCAAAGCTATGGTCGCGCGGGTTATCGGTAAACATGTTTTTGGTCATGTCGCCGGTTAAAAACTTATTAGTAAAGTTACGGTTAAATACTTTGTATAAGCTTGAATCGTCTTCAATTAGGTTACCGGTTTGCACAAACGTGTCTATTTGTTTGCGCCAGCTATCAATAACCGTATGTACGTAGTTAGCGCCTTTAATACGACCTTCTACCTTTAACGAATCAACACCTGCGGCTACTAGCTCTGGCAGGTCGAAATAAGCTGAGTTATCTTTTAAGTTTAACGGATGCTTGTTACCCATCGCAGTTGGCTCGTATTCATCACGACACGCTTGCGAGCAGCGACCACGATTACCCGAGTTACCCACACTTACTGAGCTTGAATAACATTGCCCTGAAAACGCAATACATAATGCGCCGTGCACAAATACTTCGGTTAATACGTCGCATTTATGCGCTACGTCGGTCAGTATTTTAATTTCAGTTAAGTTAAGCTCGCGCGATAAATTTACACGTGTAGCGCCAATGCGCGCTAAAAACTCAACCTGTGATTCGTTATGCGTGGTTAACTGAGTTGATGCGTGAATATGCAACGTAGGAAAGTGCTTTTTAACTATATTGAACAACCCTAAATCTTGCACAATAATGCCATCGAGCGTGGTATTTACTAGCTGATTTAATAGCTTAAATAGCGCACCCATTTCGTGCTCTAATATAACTACATTTAGCGTTAAAAAAATCTCACAGCCGTATTCATGGGCTAGGCGAAGTGCGCCGTTAAGCTCATCAAACGAAAGATTAGACGCTCGGTTACGTGCATTAAAGGTATCTAACCCACAATAAACCGCATTAGCACCGGCTACAATGGCGGCTTTTACCGCGTTTACATCACCGCCTGGGGCTAATAGTTCAATCTTTCTACTCATGACAACTTCACTTTGCTCATATTTAATTGCCGCGAATTTTATCTGGTTAAGCACGTTAATGCTATTTATTGAGGGATATAATAAAGACTAAAATAAAAGAGTGTATAAAATTACAATTAAGCTGGCTGATTTATTACGTAAACATGTAATAAAATGATAGTTTATAAGCAAGCTAGTCTTTCAACTTTACTTAGGCGATACCCATCAGTAATCAAAATATTAAACAGTTAAATACAGATTTAAACGCTCAAGAAGCTGTAATTACCAACACTCACCTAAAAATAGCCACATTTAATCTGTTTAACTATCTTGAGCCACCCAATGCATACTATGAGTTTGAGAAAATTTATACCGCGCAGCAGTGGGCTAAAAAGCAGCGTTGGATTGTTGATTACTTAACAGAACATGCGCCTGATGTGATTGGTTTTCAGGAAGTGTTTAGCATTGATTCGTTAAAAGAGTTAATGAGTGAGCAAGGTTATAATTACTTTGCAGTAGTTGATGAGCCTGAGGTGATTGACGACTTTATTTATAAACGCCCCGTAGTGGCAATCGCCTCTAAATACCCGATAGTTGAAGTGGCGTCGGTTGAGCACGATAGCGAGCTTGCAAGTGCACTTGGCCTTAATAGTGAGTTTACTTTTAGTCGCAAGGTATTAAGAGCGACCGTTACTTTGCCGCACATAGGCAATACTGATTGCTATGTGGTGCATTTTAAATCTAAGCGCCCAATGATTAATGTTGATGAGCACAATAAAGAGCTTACAGCCGAGCAAAACATAATTGAGATTTTAAAAGCGAATGTAGCGGGCGGTTGGGGCTCAACTATTCAGCGTGGTAGTGAAGCTACATTGCTAATGATACAAATGATTACTCGCCGCGAAGCTACGCAGCAACCCATGATGCTAATGGGCGATTTTAATAACGACCTAGCTGATGGTGTGCTCAGTCATTTACTTACTAATACGCTACGTTTTGCCCCTGCGTTTGACGCTAAAACCTACTTAGCTAAATATTGTCTAAATGATTCATGGGATTTGTTTGTTAAGTCGCAGCTAAGTAATGATGAGGTTTTTAGCGATGAAGCAATAACAAACGATGAACAAAGTGATTGTGATCGCAATAACAGCGAGATTGTTGATTCAGCGGATAAAAGCCAAGTAAAAAATATAAATATAACAAAGACAGCACCGTTAAGGCCGCCAACACATTATTATGGCGCGAGCAGCTCTGTGCTTGATTACATTTTATTGTCGTGTGAGTTTGACGCTAGTTACGATGACAGCTTTTTTGAAGTAAGCGCGTATAACACTTACGACAGGCACTTAATAAACCCCGAGTATGAGCGTGATGATTTAACTACCGACCACGGTGTTGTATTGGTTACCCTTAAACTAAGAAGCTAGGTTTTCTCATTTAATAACTTACAGCGTACGATTAAGCTAAAAAAGAATTAAGCTGCAATATGCATAATTATGCTAAAATCATAAATTAACAATTACCCATATTGCAGCGAAACTTGACCTGCAGTCTTTATGTGTATATTTTATCGCCAGAATTTTTGCATTAAATTAATAACAAATCACTAAAATGGTAAATATGGAATTTTACACTTACTCGTATCACACGCGAAAGATGGAGTTAACTTCGCAAGTACACACTTTCTTCGTAAATCGAATTTATAATTCTAAATTGTTAGTGAAAGCTTTGCTTTTTGCTTTGTTTATTAGTTTAAGTAGCGCTTACGCGCAAGAAACCACCTCATACAGTTTAATCAATGAATCTAATACAGGGCTGCTAAAAAGAGCCGAATTACTTATGGATACTGACGTTATAACAAGTATCGAACTAAGTAAGGCGTTGTTGTTACAAGCGCAAAGTGCTGATGACACGTTACTCAGCGCAAAATTACATAACTTATTAGGTAAAGCGAATAAAAAAAATAACAATATTAATGAATCGCTTCATCACTTTTCACAATCCTCGGCTTATTACAGTAAATTAAATGATTCACGCAACCAAATAAAGGCGTCTATTAATTATATAAAAATATTATTAGATGAAAAACGTTATGACGAACTTGCTAACCGCATTGAAACTTTATTACCAACAACGCTTGTGTATGGCGATGAGTTTTTTATAGCACAAGTACTCCTAACAAAGGGGGATTCGTTTTATGAACAAAAAAAATACAATGACGCGATAACGCAATATTCATCTGCTTTAAAATACCTTGTAAATAAAGACGAACAAATACAAAAACAGTTAGGTGAAACGTATAAAAAATTAGCTCAGTCGTATAAGCGCCTTGAAAATAGAGAGCAAACGGCTCATTTTTATACCAAAGCTTTAGAGATATATACTAATTTAGATGATTTAAAGTTGATGGCGCGTACATTAAATACACTAGCAGAAGCGCAGCGCTATTTAGACAACTTAGTTTTAGCCCTTGATTACTCCACTCGTGCATTAGAAATACATAAAGAAATTGACGATCCTGTTGGCTTGGCTAAAGCATTATTAGGTGCTGGTATTATTTATCGACATATCAACCTTTATGAAAAATCACTTAAGCATATAAATGAGGCATATTTATATTATAAAAAAGTAAATAACGTGCTTGGGATTGCTAAAACATCCAATCAAATGGGGCTGCTATACACACGATTAAAGCAGTTTGATCAGGCCGAGATTTTCTATCAAATAACCATTGATTTACCAAAAGGTGTGGTCGAGGAAAAAACGCTCGCGTCGGCCTTAAGAGAAATGGCTGTTATTAACTATGAGTCTGGCGACTTAGAATCAGCGATGAGATTTGCTCAGAAAGCTTACGTAACTTATAAAACCAAAAATCTTACATCCTACATTTCTATAACGGCGCGTATTATTGCTAATATTTATCGTGCCCAAGGAAATAAAAACAAGGCTATAGAGTATTACAAAGAGTCGTTGTCGTTCGCCAGAGAAACGGGCAGTAAGCTTTATGAGATAAAGTCGCTAACAGCGCTTGCGGCGATTTTAATTGGTATTGATACAAATGAGGCGATTTCTTTACTAAAAAGGTCACTCGCTTTATCAACCGAAATAGATGATAAGTTACATATGCTATACGCTTATCGTGAAATTCGAATAGCAGAAAAACAGCGTGGACGAATAAATGAATCACTACGTTACGCAGAAGAAGAAATTGCCCTGACCGGAATCATTCAATACGAAAGAGACGAAAGTAAGCTTGCTCTTGAAAAAGCACATTTGCATTCTCACAAAATGGAAATAGAGCTGGAAACGTTAAGAGAAAAAGAAAAACTCCATCAACTTGAGCTTGAAAAGAAAAACAATGAAATTGAAATATCAGGCCAAGCTAGGGTTATATCAGAGCTAGAGCTTGCAAAAAACAAATACGCGAGTATTGCGCTCGCATTTTTATTAGCCGCTTGTTTAGCTATTGTTTTATTGGTTTATCGAAGCTTTATTGCCTCTAAAAAACGTAATGAAGAGTTAGACTATTTGGCCGCGAGAGACCCTTTAACCAATTGTTATAACCGCCGCATTTTATTTGAGATTATGAATCGCGACTTTTTGGATTTACCTCAGATTGAAGAATATTGTATTTTAATGGTCGATATTGACCATTTTAAAAGTGTTAACGATACTTATGGGCACAGCATTGGCGACACCGTACTTTGTGGCGTTGCCAGTCTTTTACAAGCCAATATACGTACGAGCGATAGCGTTGCCCGTTTTGGTGGCGAGGAATTTTGTATTATTTTACCCAACACGACTCAAGAGCAAGCAATACGTATTGCTGAAGCTATTCGTATTAAAGTAGAAAAAGCGATATTTGATGATATTCCTGTTACGTGTAGTTTTGGGGTTACGTCTATTAAATTTAAAGCCAGAACACCTTCTGAGTTAATTGAACAGGCCGATTTAGCACTTTATGAGGCTAAGTCTTTGGGTCGTAATCAAGTTGTGTTGTGGGATTGTGCGTTTGAAGAGTTTAAGCTTTTTAGATCGGAGTAAATCCAGCAGTATACAGCTCAGTTTTGATGTTATTTTTAAAATCATAACAAGTAAATTTTATACAACGCCGTGAGTTACTTACATATGTAATTAGGCTTATTAAATTAACCCTTTAAATATCAGTGTATTAACTTAGGCCTTAAAATTGCACTCTAAACTAAGTTAAAAAACAAAATAAAGGATTTAGTAATGACTGAAGTTGCACTTTCGGCCTATTTGGCATTTTACCTCTATTTAATTATGTTGCTTGTACAGTGGGCTGTGGCTACGTTTAGCAAAGCTAAAGAGCCAAATGCTGTACCAGGTAAAATTGACGAGGATTTATCGCACGATAGCTTTATATTTAGAGCGCATCGTACGTTTCATAATACGCTTGAAAACAGCGCATTATTTATAGGTACGGTGTTATTTGCGTTTGTAATTAATTATCAAAGCCCGATTTTTGCTATGTGTATTTGGGTGTACTTAATTGCGCGCTTAATTCACATGGCGCTGTACTACGCTATAGCAACGGAGAACAACCCAAGTCCACGTAGTTACTTCTTTTTAATTGGTGTGCTTGCTAATGTGGTTATGCTGATAATGATAGGGTTAAGACTAATCTCTTAATTTATAAAAAAG
The DNA here is from genome assembly GCF_015864375.1 of Pseudoalteromonas sp. SWYJZ19. Classification (NCBI taxonomy): domain Bacteria; kingdom Pseudomonadati; phylum Pseudomonadota; class Gammaproteobacteria; order Alteromonadales; family Pseudoalteromonadaceae; genus Pseudoalteromonas; species Pseudoalteromonas sp. SWYJZ19. Next base: position 223,217 of record NZ_JADYXI010000001.1, on the reverse strand, counting down.
TTATAAGCTCTATTTATAACTTTAAACAAAAAAGCGAAGAGCCTTTAAGGCATCTTCGCTTTTTTGTTTAGGTAGCAGCAGAATATAAACCACGTCTACAGTAAGGTAATATTAATGGCTAATCGACGCCTATAAACCCACCTGTTTGGTGTGTCCACAGGGCTGCGTAAATCCCGCCCTTAGCGATTAGTTCTTCATGAGTGCCTTGCTCAACTACGCCGCCGTCATCAAGTACAATTAATCTGTCCATTTGTGCAATGGTTGAGAGCCTATGCGCTATGGCGATTACTGTTTTGCCTGTCATTAAGTCATCAAGACTTGCCTGAATTGCCGCTTCTACTTCTGAGTCGAGTGCACTGGTGGCTTCGTCGAGTATAAGTATGGGTGCATTTTTAAGTAGCACACGTGCAATAGCAATACGTTGGCGTTGACCGCCTGAAAGAGTAACACCGCGTTCGCCCACTTGTGCATCAAAGCCTTTGTTACCTTTGCTATCTACCAAGTCGTTTATAAACTCAAGTGCCTTAGCTTGTTTGGTCGCGTTGATCATTTCGTCTTGTGTTGCATCAGGGCGACCATACAAAATGTTGTCTTTTACTGAGCGATGAAGCAGGGAAGTGTCTTGCGTAACCATCGCTATGTAGCGGCGTAGACTTTCTTGGCTTACGTCTGTGATGTTTTGCCCATCAATTTTTATTGTTCCTGAGTCAGTATCGTAAAAACGCAGTAACAAGTTAACAAGTGTTGATTTACCTGCACCAGAGCGACCGACTAAGCCAATTTTTTCGCCAGGTTTAATGTTTAAGTTTAAACCATTCATTACTGGGCTGCGATTAGTCTCGTTTGCAGCTTTGCCGTAGTTAAAATGTACGTTGTTAAACTCAATAGCACCTTGGCTTACGTTAAGTGTATCGGCATTTGGTTTATCGGCAACTTCAATAGGGTTAGACAGTGTTTTCATACCATCGGCTACGGTGCCAATGTTTTCGAACAAGCTGCTTATTTCCCACATGATCCATTGCGCCATACCGTTTAATCTAAGCGCTAAACTAACAGCAACTGCAATGGCACCTGCGCTAATTGCACTAAGCGACCATAAATAAAGTGATACTGCGGTAACCGAAAATACTAATAAATAATTTAAGCTTTGAATAACAAAGTTTAGGCTGGTTACCAAGCGCATTTGTTTGTACACAGGCTGCAAAAATACATCCATGCTTTGTTTTGCGTATTGCTCTTCACGCTGGGTATACGAAAACAATTTAATAGTAGAAATATTTGTGTAGCTATCAACAATTCGACCGGTCATTTCTGAGCGCGCATCAGCTTGTGAGCTGGCAATTTTTTTAAGGCGAGGTACAAAATAAAGCTGTACGCAAATGTATAAAACTAACCAAACCAGTAAAGGGATCATTAAGCGCCAATCAGCTTCGGCAACTAAAAATACCATTGAGCCAAAATAAACCACTATGTACATTAATACATCGAGTAGTTTGGTCACTGTTTCGCGAACGGCTAAAGAGGTTTGTAATACTTTGGTGGCTATTCTTCCTGCAAACTCATTTTGATAAAAGCTCACACTTTGGCGCAGTAAATAACGATGCGCTAACCAGCGAATCGACATAGGGTAATTGCCCAGTAATGCTTGGTGCAAAATAGCAGAATGAAAAAATACGACTACGGGCAATACCAGTAAGAGCATGACAGCCATTTTGATAAGTTCTGATTTTTGCTCTACAAACAAGGTTTCGGGTGTGTAGGCCGTTAACCAATCAACAAGCTGCCCCATATAGCTAAATAAAGAAACCTCTAAAATAGCGAGCATGGCGGCGCTGATTGACATTAGCACCAACGACAATTCCATTCCTTTGGTGTAGTGACGACAAAAAGCAAATAAAGTCGAAGGCGGCTGAGTAGGTTGATCCTCAGGAAATGCTTTTGTCATTTTTTCAAATAATCGATACATTTTAAAAACTTAAATGGCAAATAATGGTGGCTATTATACCATTTAAGTATTTTTAAATGCAGGTTTGTAAGGTATTAATTGTGAATATGCTAGAGCGTTATTAATATAAACTTATGTATAAAAGAACACCTAAAAACACTTCACTTACTTTATAGCATTGGGTTATTTAGGTTTGTACCTTTGCTCATGTATAAATCGTCATATCTGAGACCACCATTTCCGTAAGGCTTTTTAATTGGGCCTGTATTACAGTTTGCTAAAAAATATATAAGAGGTTGTTCGCGCTTCATTCTAAATTGTGCATTTTTATACACCAGTGTTTGCTTGCTAAATTCACCACCTTTTACGTAAACATCATATTGCTGACCTTGCTCTGAGGCTGCTGCGTTATTAACAACGTACCATACGTCGTACCAGGTATTTGTTTGCAGTGGCTTGGCCGATTGTTTGGTAGTGTAGTTTTGAATGTTGCTATACCCGCTGTCGGTTTTAACCATTAAAGCGCCATCGTTTACAAACCCGTTTGATTCTGTTTTATCGGTTACGCGAAGTGTAGGCTCAAACGCATCGTACGCATGTTTATTAATTAGCTCTGGCGTAAGGTTGCTTAATCCAAAAGCATGGTTATTAGGAAAAGCAGCTACGTTTATACGCATATAAAATGTGTAGGTTTGACCAACTTCAACCGCTTGTGGAAGTTTTGTATAAGAAAGCGCTTTACGATTTCCTACAATGCCCTCAGCTGCAGGTTTTTTTAGTAAATAATGATTTGTTGATGAGTTTGCTTGTTCTGGTTGTATAACTGTTATTTGTGGGTTTTTAACCTGTGGTTTAGTTTCATTTTGGGTATCGACACTTTGCCACTTGCTAAGTGAATTTTCAAAGTTATCAATAAGTAGCCAATCGCTCGATGTACTTTTTTGAATGGTTGAACATGCTGATAGCGTGCTAAACAAACATAGAATTAAAATGTGTTTGGAAGACATAATTGGCTCTCGTAATATTATTGATATTTGGTTAACCAATTTAAATTTTGGCTATAGTTTTTATTGAGAGTTATGTAACCAATTTAATGTTTTTATGTCAACCATTAAAGCAATAGGTAATGGCGTGGGAACTGCGAAGATACAAAAATTATTATTCCATTCAAAAAATTAACCAGTAAACTTATCCATTAAATCAACTCAGCAAATTTCAGCTGAGTTTAAAATAATTTAATAGTTAGGATGTTATATGTATACGGGTTCGTGTTTGTGCGGTGAGGTAAGGGTTGAAGTGTCGGGTAGTATAACCAGCATTATTCATTGTCATTGTTCACTGTGCAGAAAAAACAGCGGGACTGCATTTGCAACCAATGGCTTTGTAAATACAGATGACTTCACAATAACCAAAGGAAAAGCATTACTTAGTGAATTTAGTTTTAAACCAGGGCGCACTCGTTACTTTTGTAAGTGGTGTGGCTCGCCGGTTTACAGTAGCAATAATGATGACAAAAGCAGAATACGAATTCGTTTAGGAATATTTGATAGCGATATTACTGAGCAGGTTTTATCGCATAATTTTGTTACGTCTAAAGCTAACTGGGAGAAGTTAGAAACAAGCTTACCGTGCTATGAAAAACATGAACCTGGACGGTAACGCGTTTTATTCAATGTGGTAAATGCTGTTAATACTTTTATAAAGGTTTGGTGCAAAATTTATAAACACAGGTGAGTTTTGTATTTCATCAACGTTTATGTGCATTAATGTTTGCTGGCTTAGTATGATCACTATATTTTTGTATTCGTTAAACTCTATTATCCCTAAGCACTTAAAATGTTGCCTTAAAAGTACTAAAAGCATTTGCAGCTCTTGGCCAGTTTGTGGGTTTAAATTAATGATTACTTGCGTATTTTGCTCACTGCAGCTATTTATATTTTGCCAAAAGCTATCGCTGGTTAAAAAAGGCTGGTGATATTCACCACTAAAAATATCGATAGTGATTACGTTAAAGTGATCAGTGCATTGGGTAATATATTGCTCGGCGCATTGTAAATAGGTGCTGTGCTTAATTGGTAACTTAAAGTGCTGGGCAGCAATTAAGGCAATGCTTGGGTTTATTTCTACCGTGTTAAATGTATTGATGGTGTTTATGTAAGGCGTATTACTTTGTAAGTGATACATAATTCGCTCAAACCCTGCAGTGCCCAAGCCTAAATTTAATATATTTAGTGTATCTACCGGTTTAAGTAAAAATAACATCATACACTGGTTTACAGGTACTATTACTTGCTCAGGGTGTATAAGGTTCATAACGCCCTGAATTGTAATGTCTTCATTGGTTTTTTGTGCAAGCGTTAACCACCGGTATTCTTTATTTTGATACACGCATACGGGGCCGTATGCACTTTGCTGCGACTCAATAAGGTTACTTTTAACTGTATCTTCTTTTAGCTGACGCATAACTTAAACTATTAATATATAAACAATGACAGTGTGCCACGAAAAACATATTTTTTAATAGATTATTGTGTAACAAGGTTTGTAATTTAACCTCAAAATATAATATTGTATTAGCAATTAATTAGTTAGACGTTATTCAAGGATTGAAAATGAGAACATTTATTTGCGCTGTTCATTTTGTGTGTGCTCAGTGGATGAAAAAATTAGACTCAAGAAATAAAAATACGGCCATAAATGCTGCAGCATTGTTAGCTATGATATCTACTGTATATAGTTTTCTTTTAGCTATGACGTTTGACATTCACTACTTAGATAAAATAATCAGTACTTTTAAGCAAAACCCTTTACTTATTGGTGCTCTATTTTACGCAATCGTAATTGGAATTGTGTTTTTAATTTTGGGTGATTTTAACGGTTATAGAAGTAGAGTTAGATCTTGTATAAATAAAGGGAGCTTTAAAAAATATATTTTAGGAATAAAGCTGTGGATGTTTGGGTTAATTCCTATGACCGGTATTATGTTGATTGTACGACTCAATTAACTCTCTAAGTATTACTATAACTGCGCTTTAGCGTGCTCCTTTCTACATCTACCTCAAATGTATTGCCATAAAATCTTAGTTAAGTAATGGTTACACCATAATAATTAGGAGCTAATAGATGCTTAAAACACCTTTAAAAATCACAACAACGTTACTCAAATTTACTGCAATTGCAGGCGCTTGCTCACTTGCATTATCAGCACATGGTGAAACGCAATTACAATATACCGACCAACAAAAGTTACACGATATAGCAAGTGAAGTGTCGGCTACCCGTATCGGTAGTGACATTCAAACGCTGGTGGATTTTGGTACTCGCCATACGCTTTCAGAGACTAAATCGGATACGCGAGGTATTGGTGCGGCTAGGCGTTGGATAAAAAAAGAATTTGAAAAAATATCTGTGCAGTGTGGTGGTTGTCTGGAAATTATTGAAGTAAAGGACACTATATCGGGCGAAAAACGCATTCCTAATCCTGTTGAAGTGGTTAACATAGTGGCTATTCAACGTGGGTCGAGCGAGCCGAATCGCATGGTGATGATGTCGGGTGATATAGATTCACGTGTAAGTGATGTTATGGACTTTACGAGTGATTCACCGGGTGCTAACGATAATGCATCGGGCGTGGCAGGAGTAATAGAAGCAGCTCGTGTTTTAAGTAAATACAAATTTAATGGTTCGGTAGTTTACGCGGCGCTTTCGGGCGAAGAGCAAGGTTTGTTTGGCGGTAAAATATTAACGGCTTATGCACAAAAGCATAACTGGCAAGTTCATGGCGTTTTAAACAACGATATGATTGGCAATATTACCGGTATTAATGGGGTAACTAATAACACGACTGCACGTATATTTTCAGAAGGTACCCGTGTTGTAGAAACAAAAGAGCAAGCTAATACTCGGCGCTTTACAGGTGGTGAAGTTGATTCTGCGAGTCGTAATTTAGCTCGCTACATAGATACTATTGCTGACAGATACATTCCTAATTTAGATACAATGCTTGTATATCGATTAGATAGATTTGGTCGTGGTGGGCATCATCGCCCATTTAATGATGCAGGTTTTGCAGCAGTGCGTATTATGGAAACTAACGAGCACTACGATCGTCAGCATCAAGATTTACGCACTGAAAATGGTGTTGAGTATGGTGATACCATTGAAGGTGTTGATTTTGATTATACGGCTAAGTTAACTTCACTTAATGCGGTAACGATGGCGTCTATGGCGTGGGCACCCGCACCGCCAAAAGAAGTTAAAATAAAGGGCGCTGTTACAGCTGATACGTCGTTTTCATGGCAACAAAGCAGTGATGAAAATATTGCTGGCTATAAAATTTATTGGCGTTACACGAGCGAGCCGCAATGGCAGTTTAGTAAATACGTTGGTAAGGTTTCACAGTACACACTTAAAAACGTAGTGATTGATAATTATTACTTTGGTGTAGCCTCTGTTAGTAAAGACGGTATTGAGTCTCCAGTAGTTTTTCCGGGTGATGTAGGTTCGTTTGATCACAATATAAAATAATAGTTTGGCTAAAAACACAGCAAACAGAGCGCTTTAAGGTGCAAACGACCTTTTTATACTTGCACCTTATTTACTAAGCCCTTAGAGTGTTAAAAAAGAAGTAAAAGGTTATTAAAAATGCAACAACAAGAAAAAAAGCCGTTAACAGCAAAAGAGCAAGTTATAACTGATGAGCAAAGAATGCAGTGGCAACGCGAATGTTTTCAAGCAGCGCAAAAACATTTAGCCGAAAAGGGCATTATGCCAAAATCAGTAGTTGATAAAGACAGCCGATTTTTAGCACCACTTTGTGCAATGTGGAAATTTAAAGCCCAAAACGGTAAAACATATTGGGTAGTAACAGGGCGCTTACCTACAGATCATGCTGAAGTAAGTGCAGCTACAGATGCTCGCGATGCAATGCGTTATTTTTCTTTGCAGTGGCAATTAAAAGCGGATCAAATTATGAGTACAGGCGCGCGTGATAAAACGCAGGTAGATTTTGCTAACTTACTTATAAATAGAGCACATGGCTTGTACGAAATGTATGATAATGAACCGCTGTGGGCAAATGAACCAAAGTAACTACAGTTTGGGTTAAGTAACAATGTAGAGGGTGATAGCTTATTTATAGCCCTTTTCTTTATCTAATGGACAAGTGTGAAGGGGGTTGTATTAAACGCCGAAACAGAGCATTGCATACGTTGCCTAGGAATTCCCGCCTCCATAAAAACATTTCCTTGCTGAATAAAGCCATTTCGCTTAAAACGCTCTACCTCATTTAAAATACAATTAATGCTTACTTCTTCTATACCTTGGTTGGAAGCTAATTCAACAATAAAGTTAAGAAGCGATTTATATACTTTGCGATTACGGTGCTCGGGTAATACCGCTATTCTGCCGATTAAGCCATCTGTACACAGCCGACCTGTTGCAATAGGGCAGTTTGCATCGTCTGTAACAAGTACATGTAATGCAATTTTATCTAGGCTATCAAATTCGATGTGCTTGGGGATATGTAACTCGTAAACAAAAACTCGCTCTCGAATTTTTTGTAGCATATCTTTTTTTATATCCCATTCAACCTTATCAACCAGATAGCCCATTGCAAACTCCTATTGATAGCCAATTAAAATGAGTAAGCAATCACAGCAAAATTATTTAAGCCAATATCAGGTGAAAATTAAAATTTTTAACTAACCTGTATACATAATATTTTACGCTGCAAAATGCTCACCATTATTAATAAAATTGGTATTATTACTCTTGGTCTATATTAAACCAAAGCCCCTCATTAACAAGTGTAGTAAAAGTTTGAGTAAAAACTAAACTTGGGTTTGTTAAATTTAATGCTGAACTTTCAAATTCAGTATTATCGGTAAGTAGTTTTACCGCCGCTAAGTCAGTTAATGGCATAGCGTAATTTTCACCGTTTACACTTAATAACACTTCGGTATCGAGCTGCTGATAAATAGCACGCGTGCCACCTAAACGCTCAAACACAGTTTCTTCATCACTTAAATCATCGCTTATTTGCTCAGGTGTAAATGGAGGTTCTACTGGTGCTAAATCCATTTCATGTTTGGGCTGACTAAGCGTTGAGCCTAACCATTGTTTAAATAAATCGTCATTTTCTAAAAGTGCCGCCATCAGTGTTTTAACTTTATCAACTTCAAGGTTTGTAAGTTCACCTTTTGATTTTCTTAGTGTGATGTTGTGATCGGTATAACGTTTTTGTCCGCTTTCGGTATCAATAATATGATCGGCAAAGCTCGACAATAAATCTTGTTGATTTGGCGCTCTAAAACCAACTGAATAATTTAGTGCGTTTTCTACAGCGTAACCTTCGTGAGGGCACCCTGGTGGAATATACAAAATATCGCCAGGTTCTAATATGCAATCAATTACGGCTTCAAAAGGTTCAACTTGCAGTAACTTTTTATTTTGAGCAAACTGTTTAAGTGTTGGATCGGGCAGGCCTACACGCCAATGACGTTTACCTTCGCCTTGAATAATAAATACGTCATATTGGTCTAAATGTGGGCCAACACCACCATTAGGCGTTGAATAGCTGATCATTAAATCATCTATGCGCCAGTTTGGAATAAACCTAAATGGCTCTAGTAGTTGTGCAGCTTCGCTATGCCAGTGATCAACTGCTTGCACGAGCAATGTAGAATGATCGTCTGTTAACTGCTCAAAGTCTTCAAATGGACCTTGGTGCGTTTGCCAGTCATTTTTATGATTGGTGATAATACGTGACTCTATGCTTTCTTCCATTGCTAGGCCGGCAAGTTCATTAGCATCAAGCGGGTCTTGAAAATTAGCAAAACCCTGTTTGATTAAAAGCGGCTTTTTTTGCCAAAAATGGCTTAAAAACTCTTGCTCAGACAAATTATTTATTTTTAATTGATACATACATTATGCCTACTAGTTAGTGCAATGGGGTTAAAACAAAAAAAGCGAAAGGATGATCCTTTCGCTTTTTAAAAGAGCAATTTAGTTTTTAAACTAAATCATCAATAAACTCAACAGCACGACCAATGTAATTAGCAGGTGTTAGTTTTTTCATTTCTACTTTAGCGTGCTCTGGAAGGTCTAAACCATCGATGAAGTCAGCCATTATTTCTTTGTTTACACGTTTACCGCGTGTTAAATCTTTAAGTTTTTCGTATGGCTTTTCAATACCATATTTACGCATAACTGTTTGAATCGGCTCGGCTAGCAATTCCCAGTTTTGATCAAGCTCGTCAGCTAAACGTTGCTCGTTTACTTCAAGCTTGCTTACACCTTTAAGTGTTGATTGGTATGCAATAATTGCATAACCCATACCTACACCTAGGTTACGTAATACCGTTGAATCGGTAAGGTCACGCTGCCAGCGAGAAACGGGTAATTTTTGTGCAAGATGAGCAAAAATAGCATTTGCTAAGCCTAAGTTGCCTTCTGAGTTTTCAAAATCAATTGGGTTAACTTTATGTGGCATTGTTGATGAGCCAATTTCGCCAGCAATTGTTTTTTGCTTAAAGTGATTAAGGGCAATGTAACCCCACATGTCACGGTCGAAATCTAACAATATAGTGTTAAAACGTGCAATTGCGTCAAATAATTCTGCAATATAGTCATGCGGTTCAATTTGTGTAGTAAATGGGTTTAGTGTTAAGCCTAAACTTGATACAAATTTATCTGCATGTGTATGCCAGTCGTAATCTGGGTATGCGCTAAGGTGAGCGTTGTAGTTACCAACAGCACCATTAACTTTACCTAGCATCTCTACTTGTGCAATTTGCCCGCGTTGACGCTTTAAGCGCATATATACGTTAGCAAACTCTTTACCCATAGTTGATGGTGTAGCAGGTTGTCCGTGCGTACGAGTCATCATTGGGATTGTTTTGTATTCAATTGCTTTAGCTTTAATTGCGCTTAAAAGTTCATCGCAATAAGGAAGTAAAACATTTTTACGCGCTTCGCTTAGCATTAAACCATGAGATAGATTGTTAATATCTTCTGAAGTACAAGCAAAGTGAATAAATTCGTTTATTGCATGAAGCTCACTGTTATCGGCGACTTTTTCTTTTAGTAGGTATTCAACCGCTTTAACATCGTGATTTGTAGTGCGTTCTATATCTTTAACGCGTTGTGCATCAGCTTCACTGAAGTTATCTACAATGGCGTTTAGAAGTGCATTAGCTTCTTCGCTAAATGCAGGTACTTCTTTAATATCGCTTGCTGCAGCTAACGCTTGCAACCAACGCACTTCAACAATTACGCGGTATTTGATTAAGCCAAATTCGCTGAAAATACTGCGTAGTTCAGTGGTTTTGCTGCCGTAGCGACCATCCACTGGAGAGATAGCCGTTAACGCTGAAAGCTCCATAATAACTCCTAAATTTTAGTTTGAACGATAGTTAAATTTTTGTTTTAGCAATGGCGAGTATTTTTCTTTTTGCAAAGAAAAAGTGACGGCGTTTGCCGCCCATTTGACGCCATAACACTGCACTTCTAATGCCGGCTAATAATAATGCACGGATTTTATTTTGAGTGAGCTGCTGTTTTAGTAACTCGGGTTTACCATAAACCTGTATTCGGTGCCCAAGGGGGCTCAGCACCGACGAGTATATATCTGCTAAACCGGCGACAACGCTCTCGTCGGTAATAGCAAAATGATCTAAACGACGATGAATATCATCTATTCGTTTACCTAATTCGTTTAAGCTTTTGTCGTTTGCGCTCAGTGCGCGCTCAAGTTGCATTAAACCACCTACGTATTTAACTATTTCAACATCTTTTTGAGCGCCAGCAGTAAGCTGTGCCATTAATGTTTTATAGCCATCACGTAAGTTGTCAGTGCCTTGATAAACATCTTCTGGCGATGCCGGAGATGTTTGGATAATACTCGAAAGTAAGATTTCTAAATCATGTTCGTTATTGTTACCGTATTGGGCAATTTTTTGAACTTGTTTAGCAGCTTGGCACATGGCGGCAAGCGCCATGACTTGGTGTTCATTCATTACTTAATCACCGAATCGATAATACCGCCACCTAAACAGATATCTTCTGCGTAAAATACGGCAGATTGACCAGGCGTCACTGCTTTTTGTGGCTCGTCGAACAATACGCGGGCCATGCCGTCTTCACCTACAAGTAAAGTACAGCTTAAGTCTTCTTGGCGGTAACGTGTTTTTACTGTGCAGCGAGTTGTGCCTTTAGGACCAATTCGGTCTACCCAATGCAGTTGATTAGCGTTAAGACCGTTGCTGTATAGACGAGGGTGATCTTTACCTTGGCCTACAATAAGTACGTTACGTTCTAAGTCTTTATCAACAACATACCATGGCTCACCAGAGCCTTCTTTCATACCGCCAATTAACAAGCCTTTGCGTTGTCCAAGCGTATGGTACATTAAGCCTTCGTGCTCACCTACGTTGTTACCGTCAGTGTCTTCGATAACACCTAGCTGTGCTGGTAAGAACTTTTGTAAAAAGTCTTTAAATTTACGCTCACCGATAAAGCAAATGCCAGTGCTATCTTTTTTATCGTGAGTGATTAGGTCTTGCTCTTCTGCTATGCGGCGTACTTCAGGTTTTTCGATATCACCTACAGGGAATAAAGTTTGGCTGAGGTGCTCGTGGCTTAGCGTATATAAAAAGTAGCTTTGGTCTTTATTGTTATCAAGCCCGCGACACATTACGTATTTGTCATCGCGAAGCTCACGGCGAACATAGTGGCCCGTTGCAATAAAGTCTGCGCCTAGCGCTTGAGCTGCAAATTCTAAAAAAGCTTTAAATTTAATTTCTTTGTTACACATTATATCTGGGTTAGGTGTACGGCCTGCTTTGTACTCTGCTAAAAAGTACTCAAATACGTTGTCCCAGTATTCTGCTGCAAAGTTAACAGTGTGAAGCTCAATGCCTAATTTGTCGCACACTGCTTGCGCATCTTTTAAGTCATCAGCTGCAGCACAGTATTCATCATTGTCATCTTCTTCCCAGTTCTTCATAAACAGGCCTTCTACTTGGTAGCCCTGTTGTTGTAATAAATACGCAGATACAGAAGAATCAACACCGCCGGACATGCCAACAATGACTTTAATGTGACTATTTTCGCTCATGAATAATTTCGCTTATACAGATTGCTGTTAACTTGGAAAGGCCGCGATTATAGCATGTATTTTGTTTGTGCTTAAAGAGACTAAGGGCGCAAAGAGGGGAATTAGTCAGTATTTTATTTATATAACAAATAGCAAACTAGACTTAAGCGCGTTATCAGGCTGTAACTTTAGTAATATTAAAGTGATCTTTACTAATAAATTAAAACTGTAGAATAATTCATGTAGTTATTGAGTTTTATTAATAGTATTTTCTTTTAAAACTACTAGAGTAAATATACACTTAATAAAATAAAAATAGTGGTGAGTATATGAATGTAAACCACTTTAAGTCGCTTGATATATAGTCAATGGAATGAATATATGAATTACGTCTATCAAATAAATAAGATAAATTCTTTAGTTGAACACTACACAAACGAATCTGATTTTGTGGATAGTGAATTACTCTCCAGTAAAACGACAGAGTTTAAAAAGTCAGCCTATCACCTTTTTTATGAGTTAATAAAACTCAAAAACCCTCACATTTTCCAAGAACCAAATCATGTACATGAGTTATTTAGCTTAATTAAGGGCTCAACCGCTAAAAAGAACATTGAGCTAAAGGTGCTTGAGCACGTAGAACACTGGTGGCTTGAATGGTATTTTGCTTTAGAAATGGACGAAAAGCTTAGTATTGAAAAAAGTGATATGCCAATGAGTTACTTACCTCAAAGTACACTCAACCCTATGCGCAAACATGAGATAAGTCATTACGCTAGGTTATTTACCGTTTTGCCAATGCCGGTATGTAATGTGTGTGCCAAAACGGGCGATATTTTAAAAGTTAATCAACGCTTTGTAGATGTTTTTGGTTATACAGTAGAGGATGTACCTAATCTTAAATCGTGGTGGGAAAAAGCGTATCCAGATCCGCAGTACAGAGCACTTGTAAAAGATCTGTGGCAAGACTCGCTTGAAAAGGCGCTGAATAATAATAATGATATACCCGCAAATAACTATCGAGTGTCTTGTCGTGATGGCACACAAGTGATGATGGAAATTTCAGGGATTGATATAGGTGAAGAGTTTTTAGCTGTTTTTAATGATGCTACAGAGCGTTTAGAAGCAGAGGATATACTTAGGGATATGGCCTTTTTGGATGCATTAACCAAAATTGCAAATAGGCGTCGGTTTGATGAAAAACTAACGCATGAGTACGAACGAGCAAAAGAATGCAAAGGCATGCTATCGATGATTATTATCGATATTGACCATTTTAAACAATTTAATGACCGGTATGGGCATGTAGCGGGCGATAGGTGCTTATATGATGTGGCCCAAACAATTGCTTCAACGGTTAGTCGCCCAGAAGATTTTGTTGCTCGCTATGGGGGAGAGGAATTTGTTGTTTTATTACCTCAAACCGATAGGCAAGGGGCATTGTTTATAGCTGAGCAAATACAAAAATCTGTAGAGAACTTAGCTATTGCACACCAGGATAGCTTTACAGGGTTTTTATCTATAAGTATGGGTATTAATACAATAAACGACTATACAACGGACGATAAAGTCAGCTTTGTGAAAGCAGCCGACAGTGCCCTGTATTATGCTAAAAAACAAGGGCGGAATTGCATAGCGTTAAGTTCGGTTTAATTATTTACAGTTATGTTTATCGCATAAATTAAAACAAGCTTTGATAGCGACTAGTTGTAAATAGTTTCAAGGCTCAACATTGGGCGCATTAGACTGTCGTTAATGCATTTTATTACCAGGGGACTTCTAAGCGGTAATGACTTGATTTGCTCAAACGTATACCAATTGGCGCTGATTATATCGGTATCTATTGGCACTGGAGTTTGTATGTTATCGAGCGCTTCAAATAAAAAGCAGAACCGTAAATAGTGTACTCCATTTTCGGCATGCAAATTATACACACCTAAAAAGCCGACTGGCTCAAGCGCTAAGCCTGTTTCTTCAAGTAATTCTCTGCTTGCGGCTTGTGCAAGAGTTTCGTTTTGTTCTAAATGACCAGCAGGTTGATTGTAGCAAACCTGCTGTGTAAATTTATCGCGCTCTTTGACGAGCAAAAACTCATTTTGCTTTTTTACTATTGCCGCAACTGTTACATGCGGTTTATGCATCAACTACGCCCTTAATTACTTTGTATTCACCACAATTAATATCATCCAACGTATAGTTGCCAATGCTATAGCGAATAAGGCGAAGTGTAGGGTGGCCAATATGTGCGGTCATTCGACGAACTTGTCTATTTTTACCTTCGTTAATGGTGATACTTAGCCACGTAGTTGGGATTGCTTTTCGCTCGCGTACAGGGGGATTACGCGCCCAAATTGTAGGCTCATCTATTATTTTAACGTTAGCAGGGAGTGTTAGCCCGTCTTTAAGTTTTACGCCATTGCATAAATCGTTAATTGATTCACTTGTTGGTTCACCTTCAACTTGTGCCCAGTAGGTTTTATTGGTTTTTTTATCAGGTGCAGTTAAGGTGTTTTGTAATTTACCGCAGTTTGTTAAAAGCAATAAACCTTCACTGTCTCTGTCTAATCTTCCTGCTGCGTAAACTTCTTTAATAGGGATAAACTCCGCAAGCGTTTGTCTGTCGGCGTCATCTGTAAATTGGCATAGCACATCAAATGGTTTGTTGAATAATACAATTTTTCTGTCTTTAGATGCTATTTGTGGCTTTATTTCTCTTTTACCAGAAGGTGTTTTGTTAAGTGCACTGCGTGAATAAGTGCGCCCTGTACTTCTTTTTGGCTTGGATTCAGTTACTTGATTATTGCCTGATTTAGATCTCATTATATGCACCTAGCTGGTTTTGGTAATCCGGCGATTTTTGTTGCTTGCTTAGCAGGGCCTTTAGGAAATAATTTATACAAATAAAGGCTGTTTCCTTTGTCTTCACCGAGTGCTTTAGCCATTGCTTTTACAAGCATTCTAATGGCTGGGCTGGTGTTATACTCAATGTAAAAATCACGAACAAAGTTAATGACTTCCCAGTGTTGTTCACTAAGTGTAATGTTTTCTTGGATAGCAATTACAGGTGCAAGCTCCTTTGACCACAAAGTATGATCAAGCAAGTAGCCTTGTTTGTCGGTTTCAATCTGTTGGTTGTTAAATTCAAGCATGAGTTACCACGTAATTGATTGATTAGTTGATAAAGTAAGTGCTACAAAGTCTTCATAGCTAATGGCTTTATCGTTATCTGTTAATTTTATTGCACGTACTTGCGCGTCTTGTTCAAGTATTAACAGTGTATCTGCAAATTGCCTAAATTGTTTTTTTGCAAAGCAGGCATCACCAACAAGTAGCACGTTATCGTCTGATAAAATTAAGTTCTCTAGCTGATTTGCCGAATAATAGTTAAGCGGCTTAGAAAAAATATGTAATGTACTCATAAATTCACCACATGTTGCTGCGCTTTAATTAATGTTTGTTGTTGGCTAAAGTTGAGTGCTTTTGCCTCTATGAGCAAATCATGTTTATTTAAACCATAATCAAGCAATGACTTTTCACACACGTAGATGTTTTCAACATCATAAATTTCGAGTGTTTTAATGTTTTTAAAAAAATCTTTTAATCCAATATTGTTTGGTTGTTGATGCTTTTTTAAAGCCAAAACGGCGGGGCCGCTAAACAACCAACTCACATTTTGGTCAACGGCAGCAAATATCAATGTCATATCAAGTGCATCACGAATATTTAAATCGTCAAATGGACTGCACTGACTCATTACTAATACGTTTATCATTTAAATTGCACCCATTTATCAGCGTCGCTTGCAAGCATTGCAAATTCAGCTAGCCCTGCGACTGCAAATACACCTGTGTTTTTAATATCTAACCCGCGTTTTTCAGCGGCGGTAACACACAGCATTAAATTTAGTTTTTGATCAGCGAGTTGCTGCCAAAGTGCTGAAATTTGTAGTTCGTCTGAGGATAAATCAAAGTGGGTAGATGCATGATAAATACCTTGCTGGTATAAAAAAATAGCATCAATGGTGTGCCCTTGGGCTAAACATGCATTCGCAAACTTAACTAATCTTTGCGTGGTATCGTGATCGGATGGTGGTGTATGTAATGAAAGAACAAAACGTGACAAAACAATTCCAATAAAAAAGCCCCAATTAAGGGGCTATTTTAACAGAACTATTTAATTAGTCATCACTTGCGCCAAGTAGAGCAAGTAAAGACGTAAATAAGTTATATACGCTTAGGTATAAAGACACTGTTGCGCGAATGTAGTTGGTTTCGCCGCCATTAATGATTCGGCTTGTATCGAATAAAATCAAACCAGACATGATCAATACAACTGCCGCATTAAGCACCATAAACATCAGCGAACTGCCAACAAAAATATTAACAATACTAGCTACAATCACAACTATTAAGCCAACCGTTAAAAAGCCACCCATGAATGAGAAGTCTTTTTTAGTGTTCAGTGCATAAGCAGATAAACCAAAAAAGATAAGCGCCGTAGAACCTAACGCTTGCATAATAAGCATTGGGCCATTAGGCATTGCAGCATAATGGTTAAGCAATGGACCTAAGCCTGCCCCCATTAAACCTGTGAAAGCAAACACCCAAAATACACCAGATGCTGTATCTGCTTTTTTATTTACAACAAATAATAAACCGAACGAAACAAGTGTAAATACAATTCCCATAAAGTAAGGCAATTGTAGTGCCATTGAAATACCGGCTGTCACTGCACTGAATGCAAGTGTCATAGCTAGTAAAAAGTAGGTGTTTTTAAGTACCTTGTTTGTTTCAATGGTAGACATTACCGGTTTCGCGGTATTGTACGATTGATTAAACGCCATTGTAGAGCTCCTTTAAGTGAAACGTGTGTGTTTCGATAATTTAACTAAAATTAGATTACCAACTCTTATATGTTTGGGCAAACCTTTGTAGATCAATAGAGTTAAATATTTAAATAAAAGAGTATTGACGGCTAAATTAAAAACACTTTGTTCTAACTTTAGACAAATTAATTGTTTTTTAAGCACTTAAACAATTAATTAAAAAAAAAGCTTCACAAAAGGGATGGGTTTCCCTATTATGCAGGCCGTGCGGAGAGATGGCAGAGTGGTCGAATGCACCGGTCTTGAAAACCGGCATGGGTTTATAGCCCATCTAGGGTTCAAATCCCTATCTCTCCACCACTTATTTAATAAGTGTGTGGTAATTAAAGTATCATTCATTTAAATAGTTAATTAGTACACTCTTACTTTTAACTTAGCAGTATCGGAGAGATGGCAGAGTGGTCGAATGCACCGGTCTTGAAAACCGGCATGGGTTTATAGCCCATCTAGGGTTCAAATCCCTATCTCTCCACCATATAACAAAATAGCCCGCTAATTTAGCGGGCTTTTTTGTGTTTGGAACAAAATCAGTGCACTTATACCAATCCGCAATAATACTTAATCATTTTGCGGGGCTAAACGTGTCGCTCCCTGCGTTAAAAAACTCTCATTTAGAACAACTAAATAGCGAATTTTTTGCCTAGCTATCAACACGTTTTTCCGCCCTCAAAATAGACCACCTAATTAAGCGAATTGGTATTACATGTTTTATCTCTCATTAGTAAAATCTTAAAAGCAGATAGAATTGCTCACACACCACCTTCTGCTGTTAAATAACGTTGATGTTCTCTTCCTTTTTTTGTTTTTAATAAAAATACCATCACAAAAAATTTTAAATGAGTTGGAATGCACATATTAATGTGTGCTATTTTTAAATATTGGTGGATTAAAGGTATGCAAAGTAGGATGTTGTGGCTCAAAGATGATCTAGATTCGAGAAAGTTAGTTGTATATCGTGCCGTCATGTTTTCGTTTATAGCGCTTTTTGTACTTTTTGTATTTCAACCTTTTGGCACTTCAAGCGATACCGAGTCTTACAAGTTTCTGCGGCTTTTTGGCTATGGGTTAGTAACCTTTTGTGCTTTGCTATTGTCAGGTTTCATAGAAATAGTGTTACTTAAGTTTAAGCTAAGTAAATTAAGCCGTTTAATTATTATTCCTATCACATATATTTTAATTACTGCGTTATTCAATCATGGGTATTTTGTGGTTGCTGTACTTGGGTCTTGGCATTGGCAGAATCAATTACTTTTTGTAGGGTATATTTTTTGTATTGGTGTATTTCCTCTTATTTTTTTACTCGTGGTAAATAGGCATGTAATAGATTTAACTAAGCCAAGTACAGTTAGCGTCGATCAAGAGCAGTTGAGAGAAGTTGAATTAAAGACAATTACTCTTAAAGGCGATAATAAAAACGACGAAATTAGCACGGCTCATCACCATATTTTATTTATTAAATCTTCAGACAACTATTGTGAAATAACAATACAGGAAGGAGCTTCAACTTCACGTAAACTATTACGTGTATCTCTTAGCGGTTTATTAAAGCAGCTTCCAGAAAATACAATTATATTACGATGCCACCGTTCTTATGCGGTCAACCTGCAAAACATTCAGCACTACAGTGGTAATGCTGGAGGGTTGCAATTATCGCTGCATACAATTGATATTAAAATACCGGTGTCTCGTTCTTATGTAAAAGTAATAAAAGATGCTTTGTCATTAATCCCAAAAACATGTTAATCCCCCCTAAAACATGGGCTTTATACCTCGTCTTGTAATTGAGACCTAATAAGTCGCTTTGTATTTTTACTATTGCCAAGATTAAGTTGAAATTTACAACTTAACGAGGAAAGTAGATATGAAACACGCTATCAAGGCACTTGTAATAATTTCTATATTTGTATTTTGCCACTATGTAATGAGGCAGTTTTGGGGAGAAGGTTGGTCTAGCTGGTTGTCTGAACTTGATAATCTAACTGGCATTTTATTTACCCCCGCTAAATATACTTTTTTATATGGACCGTTAGTTATTGCGGCTATTATTTTGTTTAAACAAAGTGAGCCTTTTGAATCTATAGGGCTTAATTCTTCTGGTTTTATTAACTATGCACTCGCAGCAATTATTTGTTGTGCTCCTATGGCAATAGGTTATGGATTTTTGAGTGATGAACTTAACCTATCAATACCAGCAATAATCACCGGCTCAGTTTATGCGGGTTTTTTTGAAGAGCTAATTTTTAGGGCTGCATTGTTTGGTGTTTTATTTAAATATTGTAGATGGGGCTTTGTGCCTGCGGCATTAATTAGTTCAGTAATATTTGGCCTGGGTCATATTTATCAAGGTAATGATGCGATTTCTGCATTGATGGCGGTTGCGATCACTACTGTAGCAGGTACATGGTTTGCGTGGCTATATTGTGAATGTGGTTATCGTATTTGGTTTCCTATGTGGATGCATATTTTTATGAATGCAGCTTACGGAATATTTGGTATGTCGGGTGGCGCAGTAGGTGATCTACAAGGTAACTTGTTTAAAGCAACAGCCATTGTGTTAAGTATTGTGTATGTTGAGATGCTAATTCGACGAGGAAAGCAGCGCGAAGTTACATTATCAAAATTATTTCAATGCACTAAAAGTGGCCTTTATACGCAACAAGCTAACTTAAATTGATTGGGAAACGACCATGCTAGAACTATTTATTGTAATAACTATATTTAGCTCACCCTTTGTGATTCTTACTATTACTAAACGTTATTTCACCTATAAAACTACAATAATGGCAGCGCAAGCAAAATTTAAAGGACTGAGTAATAATAAGATAACAAAATTAGAGGAACAAACAGCGATGTTGAACAAAAGATTGGCAGTGCTAGAGGAAATAGTAACATCTCGCCACTTTGAGTTATCAAATAAAATAGCTCAGTTATAAGCACTTTGATAAGTATGAGCCTATTAATTTATTAATAGGCTCATACTGCAATAAGGTTTATTTTTAATCATAAATTACGACCATAGTCTCTATTTCTAAGCTTTAGATCTTGGTGCATGCTTAATACATTAAAATTTATACTCTGTATTAAGGATTATTAGATGAAACATCAACTCGCAAAAAGTGTCGCGCTTTCATTATTGTCCCCGGTAATTATTGGTAGCTTGTTAGGATTGTATTATGCACTAACGCTACAGGGTGATTTCTTATCCGTATTTTTTCAACTATTGATGACTGCTATCTCAAATGCACATATTGTAGGCTTAACGATGGCGGCCTTTGTTGTGCCAGGGTATTTACTAATGTTTAAGTATTCTAAAGTTAATTATTCAGGTGTATTAACGCTTGGTTTGTTAGGTGGCGCTATATTTAGTTACTTATTAAGTGCCTCAACTGGCGAGATATTTTTGATTAATAGTGTTATGTCAGCATTTGCAGCCGGACTGTTTTTATTTGGTCTTCGCAAATCGGTAAAAAAATAATCGTAGCATTATTAACCAAGCACGCTGATAAACGGTGTGATTTCCTTTTTTTTACCTCCAAAAGGTTCCAATTTTTCACGACAAAGAGTACCTTTAGCTACTGTATGTTTAATAAGAAGTAGTTTGGTATGCAAAAGCACGATTTTTACCAGTCATTAGTTAAGCAAACTGAATCGCTGATAGCTGGTGAATCTAATGTAATTGCCAATTTGGCAAACATAAGCGCGCTGTTATTTACCTCTTTAGAAGATGTAAATTGGGCGGGCTTTTACTTTATGGATTCTCCTACTGAATTAGTACTTGGTCCGTTTCAAGGTAATCCTGCATGCATCCGTATTCCCGTTGGGAAAGGGGTATGTGGAACAGCTGCGGCAACCGCTGAAACACAATTAATTGAAGATGTTCACGCTTTTGACGGGCATATAGCCTGCGATGCAGCGTCTAACTCTGAAGTGGTTGTACCTATCATGAAACATGGTAAAGTATTCGCAGTACTAGACATTGATAGTCCAAGTATTGGCCGATTTGATGCTGATGATAAAGCTGGCCTTGAAGCATTAGTGAAATGCTTAGAGGCGAGCCTGTAATGAAAGATTTGCTAAATGTTCAAGACTACCTATTTGCTGTGCAAGATGTTGGCGACTGGGAAGGCGAAGAAGAGCATGTAGCGGAAACGCTCAATGATTTAATTCATATTGCATGGGATCGTCTTCCAGATGATTCAGAATGTGAATTTATTGATGAAACAATTAATGGTATTTGGGAACACCTTCGGGGTGATATGGCTGTAATAGAAGCCGATTTCGAAGAGTTGGTCGACTGGGTAACACACTACGTCGATTCGTCCCTTGATGAAAAGATGTGAAAAATAGGTTCTAAAATGGAAACCACAAACAAGCTAAAAGATATTAATGAAGTGTTGGAATTTTTATATCAAGAATTCCCACAATGTTTTAAACAAAAAGATGGCATCAAGCCGCTTAAAGTAGGTATTTTTAAAGATATTGCTGAGCGTATTGAAGGGTCTGAAAAAGTAAGTAAGACTCAAGTTCGTCAAGCGCTTAGAAAATACACGTCTAATTGGCGTTATTTAGAAGCTGTGACAAAGTCAGAGTTTCGTATTGATCTTGATGGTAATCAAGGTGAAAAAGTTGAGCAAGAGCATATCGACCATGCACAAAAAGCATTGGAAGAAAGCCGTGCTAAAATGGCAAAACGCAAAAAACAACAGCGTCCTCGCCAAGATTCTGATTCTAAATCTTTCAAGAAAAAACCAGCTCATGCTAGCAAAGCAGGCGATAAAAACGCACCTGCAGCTAACAAACCTGCTAAAGCAGCGCCAGTTAAACGTTCAGGAAAAATTGAACCTTTACCAGCAACTGAGGTCAAGGTTAATAATAAGGTTAAGGTTAAACTTGGCCAAGCACTTGTAAATGCAGTAATCACTGAAGTGAACAAAGATGACGTTCATGTTGAATTAGTGACTGGTATGCAAGTTAAAACCAAAGCTGACAGCTTATACATCGTTTAAGTTGTAAATAAATTAAGGAGTTGTGTATGAGTAAAAAGTTTACGCTCATTCCGTTAGTTGCTGCCCTGTTTTCAGGTTCATTATTTGCTGCTGTAGAAGCCGTTACAATTGACGATTTACCCCAGCTTAAGCAAGAGAGTCAACATGGTACTGCTAGCAAACGAGTGGCTAGCTTATTTGCTCGTTCACACTATACACCGGTTCGATTTAACGATGAGCTTTCTAGTAAAGTGTACGATCGTTATATCGAATCCCTTGATTTTAATAAAAGCGTTTTCTTAGCCAGCGATATTGCTTCTTTTGAGCAATATCGTGATGACTTTGATAACGCTATTACTACCGGTAAATTAGACTTTACGTTTGATATTTTTAACTTAAGTCTTAAACGCCGTTTTGAACGTTACGAGTATTCACTTACTTTACTTGAAAAAGAAATGACGTTTGATAAAGAAGATGAATACTTTTTTGACCGTGAAGATTCAGCATGGCCTTTGTCACAAGCTGAGCTTGATGAAATTTGGCGTGAGCGTGTAAAGTACGACGCACTGCGTTTAAAAATGACGGGTAAAGATTGGGAAGGCATTAAAGAAGTGCTGACCAAACGCTATAAAAATGCAGAAAAACGTTTAGTACAATCTAATTCAGAAGATGCTTTTCAAATTGTTATGAATTCGCTAGCACGTAGTATTGAGGCGCATACGTCTTATTTATCGCCACGTCGTGCAGAGCAATTCAAAATGGATATGGACTTAGAGCTTGAGGGCATTGGTGCCGTACTAAGCCCAGATGAAGACTACACTGTTATTCGCAGCTTAGTGCCGGGAGGCCCTGCAGATAAAACAGATCAAATTAAAGCTGATGACCGCATTATTGGTGTTGCCCAAGATGGCGAAGAATTTGTAGACGTAATTGGCTGGCGTTTAGATGACGTAGTTGATTTAATTAAAGGTCCTAAAGGGACTAAAGTACGTCTACAGTATTTAAAAGGTGTTGACGCTCACGGCGCACCTAAAGTTGTTGAAATCACGCGTGATAAAATTCGACTTGAAGATAGAGCGGCTAAATCAGAAGTATTTGAAGCAAAATACTCTGATTTAACAAGTAAAGTTGGCGTGATTGAAATTCCAGGCTTTTACAATAATCTTTCGAAAGATGTAAAAGTTGAGCTGGCTAAGCTTAAAGAAGAAAAAGTTGATGGTATTATTATCGACTTACGCCAAAATGGTGGTGGTTCTTTATATGAAGCAACACAACTGTCTGGTTTGTTTTTTGACCAAGGTCCAGTTGTTCAAATTCATACCTTAAATAACCGTATTGAAGAGCAAAAAGATCGCGATGGTATAACTTATTACGATGGTCCTTTAACTGTTTTAGTTGACCGTTACAGTGCCTCTGCTTCTGAAATATTTGCAGCAGCTATGCAAGATTACGGCCGTGCGGTTATTATTGGCGAGCAGACTTTTGGTAAAGGTACTGTACAGCAGCACAAAGGCTTAGGCCGCGCTTACGATTTATACGATAATGCGCTGGGTAGCGTACAGTATACGATTGCTAAGTTTTATCGTATTAACGGTGGTAGTACGCAACATAAAGGTGTGATCCCTGATATTTCGTTTCCATCAGCAATTGATCCTGCAGAGTGGGGCGAAAGTAAGCAAGATAATGCACTTCCTTGGGACAGCATTGTTAAAGCGAAATACAAAAAATTAGGTAATTTAACACCTATTATTACGTATCTTGAGAAACAACACGAAGTACGAATTAAATCAGAACCAGAATTTGGTTATGTATTTAATGACATTACCTTATACAACGAAGAGAAAGACCGTAAAACTATCTCTTTAGTTGAAGCAGACCGTATTAAAGAAAAAGATGAAGGTGAAGCACGTGCACTTGTACGTACTAACGAGCGTCTTAAGCGTTTAGGTAAAGATCCGGTAGAAAACTTAGACGATTTACCTGAAGTAATTGAAGAGCTTGACCCATTTTTGGAAGAAGCTGCATTAATTACTCAAGATTATATTAATTATGGTCGTATAGCTAAGAAGTAACAACTGGTTTTACCTCTATAAAAAAGGCGCATTAGCGCCTTTTTTACTACCTAAAATTTACTAAATTGTTATAATATTTGATTACATAAAGTTGAGCTAGAACAATCATGCTCAATTAATGCGCTTTACGTGCTAAAAATAATAATTAAACACACAGTAAGTGTGTCTAGGAGTCTCTACTTTGAAGCTATTGGATGACAAACCAATCAAGCCCGCCTCGTTTTTTGATGCATTAATTCCTATCTCTGTATTAATTTGTTTACTTGGTGCTGCCGTTTACTTATTTGGTGATAACTCTTCATCAGGCCCTAACCAAATTGCACTTTTATTTGCTACTTTTGCAGCGGCTTTAATTGGGCTTAAAAACGGTTATACATGGAAAAAATTAGAACAAGCTATGATCGAAGGTATAACGCTTTCACTTGGCGCTATCCTAATTTTACTTATGGTAGGTGCGTTAATTGGCACTTGGCTACTTTCTGGAACTGTACCAACTTTAATTTATTATGGCTTGCAAGTTATAAACCCAAGTTGGTTTTATGCAGCGAGTTGTTTAATTTGTGGCATTGTAGCTATGAGTATAGGTAGTTCTTGGACTACTGCCGCTACGATAGGTGTTGCTTTATTAGGCGTTGCAACGGGTCTTGGACTTGAACAAACAGTTACAGCAGGCGCTGTTATATCTGGCGCGTACTTTGGTGATAAGTTAAGCCCGCTGTCTGAAACAACCAATTTAGCGCCAGCAGTTGTAGGCGCTGATTTATTTGAGCATATTCAACATATGCTGTGGACGACAGTACCAAGTTTTGTAATTGCGCTGATTATATTTATATTCATGGGCTTTAACGCAACTGCTTCAAGCGAAGCGGGGCGCATTGATGAAATAACGGCTATTTTACAGCAAAACTTTAATATTGGTTTTGAAATGCTAATCCCGCTAATTGTACTTTTAGTTTTAGCGATTAAAAAAATGCCAGCCTTTCCTGCTATCTCTATCGGTGCTGTTGTGGGCGCTGTTTGGGCCATGTTGTTTCAATCTGATTTAATTGCTAGTCAAATTGATGTTTCTCAAGGGCAGTTAGTTGGCTATTTTAAGCTTGTTTGGACGACGTTTTTTGATGGTTTTAGCATAAGTACAGGCGATGACAAAATGGACTCCCTACTCAGTGGTGGCGGTATGTCTGGAATGCTTACAACCACATGGCTTATTATGACTGCACTGATGTTTGGTGCCATTATGGAAAAAACAGGCCTTTTGGATATTTTTGTTAAAAGCATACTTAAAATAGCTAAAAGTACGGGATCGTTAATTGCGGCAACAATAGCAACGTGTATTGGTACTAACGTGATAGCGGCCGATCAATATATTGCAATTGTTGTACCTGGTCGTATGTTTAAAGATGAATATGAAAAACGTGGTTTGAAGCCTGTTAACTTATCTCGTACATTGGAAGATGGCGGTACAATTACCAGCCCACTAATTCCATGGAACACGTGTGGCGCATATATGCAAAGCGTTTTACTAATAAATCCTTTTGATTATGCACTCTACGCTTTCTTTAACTTAATTAACCCTGTTTTAGCGGTGGTTTATGCCTACTTGGGCATTAAAATTTTACGTATTAAGCCAAAACAATCCGCCTAATTTTAAACAGCTCCTTTTAACTTAAAAGGAGCTGTTTTGGAGTATCTATGACTGAATCAAGTAAACCTCAAGCACAATATCTTAAAGACTATAAAGCTCCTGATTTTTTAATTGACCACACAGAGCTAACCTTTGACTTACAGCCATTATCAACCAAAGTAAGCTCTTTGCTAACGCTTACGCGTGTTGGTGATAAAAAAGCACCTTTAGTGCTTGATGGTATTGATTTACGCTTACTGTCTTTATCTATTGATACGGTTGATATAACTGATTATGAAATTATTGGCGAGCAGCTAATAATTAATAACCTACCGGATAGTTGTCAATTAAGTATTGTGACCGAGATATCGCCTGAGACGAATACTTCTTTAGAGGGTTTGTATTTATCTGGCGGTGCGTATTGTACACAGTGTGAAGCGCAGGGTTTTAGAAAGATCACCTATTACATGGATCGCCCTGATGTACTTGCCACGTTTGATGTAACTATTATTGCCGATAAAAAGTATCTACAACTTCTTTCTAATGGTAATCAAGTAGACAGTGGTGAAACACAAGATGGTCGTCATTTTGTTAAATGGCAAGACCCATTTAAAAAGCCGAGCTATTTATTTGCACTTGTAGCTGGCGATTTTGATGTTTTAAAAGATACGTACACGACTAAAAGCGGCAAAGATGTAGAATTAGCATTGTTTGTTGATAAAGGTAATTTATCTAAAACACCCCATGCTATTGCCTCACTCAAAAAGGCAATGCAGTGGGATGAAGAACGCTTTAATTTAGAGTATGACCTTGATATTTATATGATTGTAGCCGTCGATTTTTTCAACATGGGCGCGATGGAAAATAAAGGGCTAAACGTTTTTAACAGTAAATGCGTATTAGCTAATCAAGAAACAGCCACAGATAAAGACTACCATACGATTGAATCCATTGTAGGGCATGAGTACTTTCATAACTGGACAGGTAACCGAGTTACTTGTAGAGATTGGTTTCAGTTATCGCTAAAAGAAGGGTTAACTGTATTTAGAGACCAAGAGTTCAGTAGTGATTTAGGCTCTCGTGCACTTAACCGAATTGATGCGGTCAAAGTTATGCGTACGCATCAGTTTAGCGAAGATGCAGGCCCTATGGCTCACCCAATTCGCCCTGAGAAAGTTATTGAAATGAATAACTTTTATACAGTAACTGTATACGATAAAGGTGCTGAAGTTATCCGTATGATGCACACATTACTGGGTGAAACTAATTTTCAAAAAGGGATGACGCTTTACTTTGAGCGCCACGATGGGCAAGCAGTTACATGTGATGACTTTGTAAGTGCGATGAGCGATGCATCAGGTGTTGATTTAGAGCAATTTAAACAATGGTACAGCCAATCAGGTACACCGC
Organism: Pseudoalteromonas sp. SWYJZ19; assembly: GCF_015864375.1. Classification (NCBI taxonomy): domain Bacteria; kingdom Pseudomonadati; phylum Pseudomonadota; class Gammaproteobacteria; order Alteromonadales; family Pseudoalteromonadaceae; genus Pseudoalteromonas; species Pseudoalteromonas sp. SWYJZ19. Next base: position 196,200 of record NZ_JADYXI010000001.1, on the reverse strand, counting down.
GTTTAAATGCAATTCAAGAATTTGATAGCAGCTCAAATACATACACTTTGACAATCGAGCAAACAGCGCCAGCTAATCAGCCAGAGAATAAAAAGCTTCATATACCTTTTGCTATTGAACTACTTGATGCCAATGGACAAAGTATTGCTCTGCAATATAAAGGTAAAAAGCTAGATCATGTACTCGATGTAACTAATGCGACTCAAATATTTAGCTTTGATAATATTTTAGAAAAGCCTGTTGCGGTTTTGCTAGAAGACTTTTCTGCACCTTGTATTTTAAACCAGCAAACAACAGAGCCCGAACTATTGCATATTATGCGTTTTGCGCGCAGTGATTTTTCACGTTGGGATGCACAACAGCAGCTATTCATTAAGGCGATTAAATCTCAAATCACCGATGCAACGAATAGCGTATTAAGCAGCGAAATTATAAATGCGCTACGTGTACTTATAAACACCAAAGAGGGCGATTTAGCTTTAATTGCAGAGCTGTTTAAATTGCCGAGTTTTGACACGTTAGCTGCTGAATTTGATGTAATACCTGTAGATGACATTATTGAAATAACAGAAAAGTTTGAGCAACAAATTGCTGATGAACTTGCTGATGAGCTTCTTAGTTGTTACGAATCTCTTGAAGATGATGGCAGTATAAGTGCAAGCGCTGTTGCGAATCGTGCTTTAAAGCAAATATGTCTGCACTACCTTGCTAAAACACAAAGTCCAGAAGCTGTAACCTTTATTAAAGAAGCTGCAAGCTCGACTAATATGACTAATGTACTTGGTGCCCTTAGCGCTGTGGTAAAAGCTTCACACCCTGTTAGAGATGAGCTTTTGAGTCATTTTGATAGTCAGTGGCGTCATGATGTTTTAGTCATGGATAAGTGGTTTGCACTGCAAGCTATGCAATCAGGCAGTACTGCTATAGATGATATTAAGGCACTTTACGAACACCCGTGTTTTGATTTTTCAAATCCTAACCGTGTACGTGCACTTGTAGGAAGTTTTAGCCACTTTAATACAGCACAATTTCATCGAGCAGATGCTCAAGGCTATGCGTTATTAGGTGATTTATTAATAAAACTTAATGCAATTAATCCACAAAATGCATCGCGTATGCTAACACCGTTTATGTCGTGGAAGCGTTACGATGATGTACGCTCACAAGCAATGAAACTGCAATTACAGCGCTTAGCCAATTTAGATGGCCTAAGTGCTGACTTGTATGAAAAGGTTGAAAAAGCGCTCGCATAAATGATTGAGTATTATTTTACCTTAAGATTGAGCTATAACGAGTGCATGGATTACTACCATGGCCGTTTTAGCTCTTTACAAGTTGTAGAGGATGGCGGTAAAACAATTCGTTTTGCTGCTACGCATTTGAGGCCCTTCATTTCGAGCTTGGGTGTACGTGGCCGTTTTAGACTCTTATTAACCCCCGAAAACAAGTTCATCCGCCTAGAGCGAGTGGCCTGACACTCGGTTTTTATGTTATATATACATAAAAATATTGTATTTTTGTTAATTTCAATTTGTCCTATTGTTAAATTACGTGTATAAATTATCTGGTACGACGTCTTACCAATACGTAAGCGTTAACCAGAATAAGAAGTATATGACAGATTAGAGCGAGTATTTGTAATTTTACTGATTCGCTTCTATCGTTATGATTACACTAAAAACAATAACTTGATCACACAAAATGACCCGCGACAGGGGGGAACCAAAATGATAAGAAGATCGCTTTTTGTTAAAAATAGAATCGCTATAGGTTTAGCAGCCGCTAGTTTAGGTTTATCTGCAGCAAGTACTCAAGCTGTAACATTTGAAGCTGGAGGTTTTGATATTACCTTCGATTCAACCTTTTCATATGGGCAAAGTGTTCGTGCAGAAGACAGAGACTTTAACCTAATTGGCAAAAGTAATAACCCAGCATTTGATTGGACAGGATACAACCCAGCGCTAAGTAATACTATTTACTCATCACAAGATGTATGGGCACAACCGGGCTCTTACTCAAACAATGGTGATGCGGGTAATTTAAATTTTGATAGTGGTGACTCCTTCTCAAAACTATTGAAGGGCACACACGACCTTTCAATAAATAAAGATAACTACGGTTTGTTCACTCGCTTCATGTATTTTTATGACTTTGCGTTGATGGATGGCAATCATGCATATTCAAATCCTACATCAGGGCAGGGTGTTGATCCATGTGACGATAAAGACACCAAAGCACAAAGTTGTGCCGACATACGTTTATTAGACGCGTTTGTATGGGCCGATTTTGATTTAAATGATGGTAATAACCCTTTATCTGTCCGTTTAGGCCAGCAAGTAGTTAACTGGGGTGAAAGTACGCTTATATCTCATGGTATTAACGTAAACCCAGTTGATATAGATCGATTAAAAGCACCTGGCGCTGAGCTAAAAGAAGCATTTATACCAATCGGTATGCTTTGGGCATCGCTCGGAATTACTGAGAATATTACGCTTGAAGGTTTCTACCAATATCAATGGCAAGAAACACGTTTACCAGCAGCAGGTACATACTTTTCTACTAATGACTTTGCAGCAGAAAATGGTTATCAGCAGAATGTTCAATTAGGCTTTACGTCTAATCCTGATATTGATGTTGCTTTTTTAACGGATAGTTTAAATAACCTAACATCTGATTTTGCATTAGCAGCAGCTGCTCAAGGTATTGATCCTTCAAGTGCTGAAGGAAGCGCTTTATTAGCCCAAATGTATCTTGCTTACCCAACTAAGGTTGCTTTAAAAGGCAAAGGGGATAATGGTAAAACAGAACCTGAAGATGGCGGCCAGTACGGTTTACGTTTAGGTATATTTTTACCTGAATTTAATGATACTGAAATTGCGTTATACCACGTGAACTACCACAGTCGTCGTCCGCTTATATCTGGTCGTGTATCAAACTTTTCGCAGGCAGCAATTGCTCAAGATTTAGCGATGATCATGACAACAGAAATTACGTCAGATAATGTTGCTGATTTAACCGCTTTTTCTAAAGCTGAAAACGACTACCCAGAAGATATTAAACTATATGGTTTAAGTTTTAACACAACTATTGGTGAAACAGCCTTTGCGGGTGAGTTTGCGTTTCGTCAAGATGAACCACTGCAAATTGATGACGTAGAGTTACTTTATACAGCTATGCCTGAGCAGTTAGCTCTTGCAGGTCTTCGTCCTGATTTTGCAGGTATTTCGCAAATGAGTTTTGGCGATGATATTAGTTCTGTTGGTGCGGGTGAAGTTGCTCAAGGCTATATTGAACGTGATACATCACAAATTCAATTCACGGCTACTCACTTATTTGGACCTTCATTAGGTGCTGATAGTTGGGCTGTAGTTGGTGAAGTGGGTGCAGTAAAAATTCATAACATGCCAGAATATGACGAAATGCGTTTAAATGTATCCGGTACTGGCCGTAGTGGCACAATTACAGGCCCAGGTACTACTGATTATTCAACATTGCAACTTGGTTTATCAAATGGCGCTGAAGAAAAATCATTCGCCACAGCATCTTCTTGGGGTTACCGCTTAATTGCTAAAGGTGATTATTTTAACCTTTACAAAGGTATTAACTTCTCTCCACGTTTTGTATTTTCTCATGACGTAAATGGTAATACACCAGACCCTATGTTCTTATTTATCGAAGACCGTAAATCTTTGGGTGCAACCATGAACTTTAACTACCAAAATGCGTGGTCACTTGATGTGAGCTATAACTCGTTTTGGGGCGGCGGCGATATTAATACTTTCTCAGATCGCGATTACGTTTCTTTTAACTTAAAATATTCTATTTAGGGGTAACATTATTATGATTAAAAAACCTACCCTCATCGCTACAGCTTTTTGTAGCTTGTTTGCAAGCAGCGCAGCTTTAGCTAAATTAAACGCTGATGAAGTTGCTCAATTAGGTCAAAACTTAACGCCAATGGGCGCAGAAAAAGCAGCTAATGCTGATGGCTCTATTCCAGCATGGAATAATGGCATTACTTCTGCACCAGCAGGTTATGAAGCTGGTATGCATCACCTTGACCCATTTACAGCTGATAAAGTGCTTTTCACTATTGATAAAAGTAATATTGAAAAGTACAAAGCCAATTTAAGTCCGGGTCAAATTGCTTTATTTGAAGCATACCCAGACACATTTAAAATGCCTGTGTATGAAACTCACCGTTCTGCGTCTTACCCTCAGTTTGTGTATGATGCGACTAAAAAGTTTGCACCGACTGCTGAATTAATTGAAGGCGGTAACGGTATTAAAAATACGGCGATTGGTATTCCTTTCCCTATTCCTAAAACGGGTTTAGAGGCAATTTGGAATCATTTATTACGTTACCGTGGCCAGTCTATTGAGCGTTTTGGTGGTCAAGCTGCACCAACTGCATCTGGTTCTTATAACTATGTTGGCTTTGATGAGCAGTTATTAGTTAAGTACTCAGACCCTAGTGCAACACCAGCAGAGCTACAAGACTCAAATATTTTGTTTAAGTTTAAACAAAGCGTTACAGAACCAGCTCGTTTAGCGGGTACTGCATTATTAGTTCATGAAACAATGGATCAAATATTAACGCCGCGCCAAGCATGGACTTATAACTCGGGGCAACGTCGTGTTCGTCGTGCACCTAATGTTGCATATGATGCACCAGGCACAGCTGCAGATAGCCTGCGTACTACCGATGATTTTGATATGTTTAATGGCTCGCCAAATCGTTACAACTGGACACTAAAAGGCAAGCAAGAGTTATATATACCTTACAACAGCTATAAACTTCATAGTGATAAGCTAGAGTACGATGATATTTTAATGCCTGGCCATATTAACCCAGAACATACACGTTACGAAAAACACCGTGTTTGGGTTGTTGAAGCTAACTTAAAAGATGATACACGTCATATCTATAAAAAACGTGTGTTTTACATCGATGAAGATAGCTGGCAAGTACAGGTTACTGATATTTATGATAACCGCGACCAACTTTATCGTGTAGCAATGGCTTATGGCCTTAACTACTACGAAGTACCTACACAGTGGAGTACGCTTGAGGTTTATCATGATTTGAATTCTCGTCGTTATTTAGCAATTGGTTTAGATAACCAAGAAAAAATGTACGATTTTTCACAGTCATTTAACGATAACGAATTTACTTCAAGCGCTTTACGTCGCGCAGGTAGATAGTATTAAACTAGGCATTTAACAATTTGTTAAGTGCCTTTTCCTTTCTCATCGCGTTTGTCTTACAGCGCGCAACGCTTTCCCCAGTAAAAAGACAAACAACTCTCTCGTACAAGGCGATTAAAATTTATGAAGTATTTGGTATATGCCAGCCTGATAATAAGCGGTGCGAGTGTTGCACAAGAAGCCCCTAGCAATGCAATCAGTGCAACAAATGCAGCTAAAACCTTACTCACCGACATAACCAACACAGGCAATGGTCTAATTGCAGTAGGTAAACACGGTACTGTTATTAAAAGTATCTCGGGTGATAAATGGCAACAAGCTGAGCTAGTCCCAACTCAAGTGCTATTAACTGCCGTTGATTTTAGTAATGAAAATAATGGATGGGCGTGTGGCCACGATGCAACAATAATAAATACTACTGACGGTGGTGTTAATTGGCAACTACAACAAGTACAACCAAAATTAGACAAACCATGTTTAGATATTCTATTTGAAGATGATTTAAAAGGTTTTGCAGTGGGCGCATATGGCATGTTTTATCAAACCACCGATGGTGGTAAACATTGGCAAAAACGCTTTTTAGATTCGCTATTATTTAGTGATGATCGTGATTACTTGAACGATTTAAAAGAAAATGACCCCGAAGGATACGAAGCCGAAACTGCTTCAATTTTACCGCACTTTAATCGAATCGAAAAAACAGATAATGGTTTAATGCTGGTTGGTGAGATGGGCTTGATGGCCAGAAGCATTGATGATGGTCAAACTTGGCAAAGGATAGAAGAAATTTATCCTGGTTCATTCTTTGCAGTTGCATCAGATAGCACACAAGAAATTGTGGCAGGGCTTCGAGGTAATGTTTTTGCAAAGCAAAATGGTGAACAGCAGTGGCAGCATTTCGAAAATGTTAAAACAGCGACGATCAACAACATCATTAATTATAATAACAAACAATGGCTTATGCTTGCCAACAGTGGCGTTATTTTTCATCTTCAAGATGGGTTACTCACCCATGAGCAGCTTGCTGACGGTAAAGCGATTCTTGATGGTGTAATATTAGATAACAGGCTGATTATGGCTACAGAAGATGGCATTAAAGTGAAGGAGTTAACCCCTTAATGCATAAACTACTCGATTTTATTGAAAAGGCGATTTTTAGACATCGCTTAATTATGCTTATAAGTTTTGCACTTATAAGCTGTTTACTTGTATTCAAAGCGACTCAAATTCAATTAGATGCATCGTTTAATAAAAATATTCCGTTAAACCACGATTATATGAAAGTGTATACCAAGCATGAAAAGCAGTTTGGTGGTGCAAACAGTATTTTGATTTCAGTGTGTGATGACAGTGGTGATATATTTAATCCAGAGTTCTTTACTCAATTAAAAGCGGTTCACGATCAGCTTTATTTCATTCCTGGCGTAAATCGTCCATTAGTTAACTCAATATTTTCACCCAGTGCTCGTTTTGTTGAAGTAGTGGAGGATGGCTTTGCCGGTGGCCCAATTATTCCTGCTAACTTTAAAGCAGATAAGCGTGGTTTAGGTGTAGTAAAGGAAAACATTGAAAAAGCAAAAGTTGTAGGACGTATGATTGCCAGCGATTATTCGTGTGCAATGGTAACTGCTCAACTTTTAGAAACTGATCCTCAAACACAACAAAAATTAGACACATTAGCTTTTGCACAAAAGCTAGAAAGTGATTTAAGAGAGCCTTTAAGTACGGACAAAGTAAGTATTCATATTATTGGCTTTGCAAAAATGGCTGGTGATATAGCGGAAGGTGCAAAAGGGGTGGTTGTATTTTTTGCCATTGCTATCGCTTTTACCTTTATTATGGTCTGGCTATTTTGTGGCAGTTTAAAGCTGACTATTTTGCCTATCGCATGTTCCATTATTGCTGTTATTTGGCAATTAGGCCTGCTTTCAAGTTTAGGTTTTGGCCTTGATCCTATGTCTATTTTGGTACCGTTTTTAGTATTTGCTATTGGTGTAAGCCATGGTGTGCAGATGATAAATGCGATTGGTAAAAAAGTAGGTGAAGGTAAAACAACACGTATTTGTTGTCAGTCAAGTTTTAGGGCTTTATTAGTGCCAGGCGGTATTGCACTGCTTTCAGACACCGTAGGCTTCTTAACATTACTTACCATCGATATTGGTATTATCCGTGAACTTGCCATTACAGCGAGTTTAGGTGTAGCAGTAATTATATTTACTAATTTAATCTTATTGCCAGTTTGGGCTTCGTACATGAACTTTGAAAACAGTGTACATATTCAATCTGGTGATGCAGCAAAACCAAACATGCTTGATAAAATCCGCGACTTACTTGTTAAAGCGACTGATCCTAAAGTAGCTAAAATGATTATTGGTTTTACCCTTGTTCTATTTGCTTTAGGTTACTGGCAAGCAGATAAAATGCGTATAGGTGACTTACATGCAGGCGCGCCATCACTGCATCAAGATGCTCGTTATAATCAAGACACGTTTTTAATATCAGACAAGTACACTATCTCGTCTGATATCTTAAAGGTAATTGTAGAAGCGTATCCTGCAGCATGTACTGAGCATGATGTGATGGAGCGTATAAGCCGTTTTCAATACAAAGTAGAGAATGTAGCAGGTGTGCAGTCTGCTGTAAGTTTGAGCTCTGTAGCTCAATCGGTTAACGCAGGCTACAACGAAGGCAATTTGAAATGGCAAAGCTTGCCACGAAATTCAGCAAGTTTAGTGCAGTCAACGTCTCGAGTTGAAACTAGTACAGGTTTACTTAACGGTGATTGTTCAGTTATGCCAGTGATTATATTTTTAGATGATCATAAAGCACAAACTATAGATACTGTAATTAAGAGTGTTAAGCAATTTGCGCAAGAAGAGGGCACTGATAAATTAGCATTTAAATTAGCTTCAGGACCTGTTGGTGTAATGGCAGCGACTAATGAGTCAGTTGCAGAAGCGCAAATACCAATGATGCTTTATGTTTATGGTGCCGTTATCATTTTATGTTTAATGAGCTTTAGAAGCGTAAAAGCAACGATTGCTGTGGTATTGCCGCTTTATATCGTATCAACACTTGCACAAGCACTTATGGTGCAATTAGAAATAGGCTTAACCGTTTCTACTTTGCCAGTTATTGCTCTAGGAGTAGGTATTGGGGTCGATTACGGTATTTATATACTGTCGTCGATGATGGGGCAGCTTAAGCAAAATGTACCATTAAGTGTTGCTTATCGAAATGCGCTTGTTGAACGTGGCAGTGCGGTTCTATTTACCGGTATTACACTTGCGATTGGTGTGAGTACGTGGATATTCTCAGATCTTAAATTCCAAGTTGATATGGGTATACTGTTAACCTTCATGTTTTTAGTGAATATGTTAGGTGCAGTGTTGTTATTACCCGCTATTGGTAGCCTTCTCTGGACTGACCAGAAAAAATAATGTGAATAATTTTGCTCCTAAATGGCCTGTAAAGGCCATTTATATCTACAATTTGTGAATAGATGACCAAATAGCTGAAATGCTTAAAATGTTTTCATCGAAAGGGCTGTTTATTAACTGTAAAAGGGTTAGAATTTGATTGACTCCACGCTAATGAATAGCTGTACAAATTCCTGCTCCTGAGCAGTAATAGATTAAGGAACATACAATGACACGAAATGAAGGCCAAGCCTCGGTTATCCTAGATAATGTCTGTAAGCTGATCCAGAAAAAAGTTCGCGCTGATAATGTGTTACTCGTTGAGAAATTCGCCAAAGCCTTGTACAGCAATATGTCTAAAGAGGATTTGGCAAACCGCAACGATAGTGACCTATATGGCGCAGCATTAAGCCTTTGGAACTCGCTAGAAAAAAATACTACCGACGACGCAGTTATCCGCGTTTTCAACCCTGAAGTGGCAAAAGATGGCTGGCAGTCATCACATACAATCGTAGAGATTATTACTAAAGACATGCCGTTTTTAGTTGATTCTGTTCGTATGGCCATGACTCGTGAAAATATCGCCTCTCACTTATTACTTCACTGCCCATTAAAAATTAAGCGCGATGAAAACGCTAAAATTTCTGGATTATCAAATTTAAAAGCAGAGCAAGAATCCTCATCTACTAAAACAGTATTTTTTATTGAAATTGACCGTCAAACAGATTCTTCTGTGATTGAGTCTTTCAAGAAAGAGTTAGAGTCGGTTCTTGTTGATGTATCAGTTGCTGTTGATGATTGGCAGCCAATTCGTAAAAAATTGATTGCAGTAACCAAAGAGTTACCTAAACGTCATCATAATAAAACGACAGAAGAAGTTTCAGAAACAACTGAGTTTTTAGATTGGTTAGCGAAAGATAACTTTACCCTAATGGGTTACCGTGAATATGAGCTAAGCCCAGTTCAAGGTGATTACCAATTAAAAGGTAAAATGGAATCAAGCCTTGGCTTGATGAAAAACTCTACTGAAGAGCACACACGATTATTATCAGAATTACCAGAAGTTGCCCGCCAAGAAGCACGCAGCAGCAACCTACTGATCCTAACAAAAACTAACTCTGTTTCTCGCGTTCACCGTCCAGCTTACATCGATTACGTAGGTATTAAGCGTTTTGACGATGAAGGCAATGTAATTGGTGAAGACCGCTTTATTGGTTTGTTCTCATCAAGCTTTTACAATAACAGTGCTACTGATGTGCCTGTTTTAAAGAGTAAAATTAACCGCATTATGGAAATGTGTGATTTTGCTAAAGGTACACACGCTTACAAAGCTGTTTTAAATATTTTAGAAACCTACCCACGTGACGAGCTAGTTCAAGCGCGCGAAAGTGAGCTACTTGAAGTTGCTATGGGTGTTTTACAAGTACAAGAGCGCGATATGTGTCGCTTGTTTGTACGTAAAGATGCGTATGGTCGCTTTTTATCTTGCATGGTTTATGTTCCTCGCGAACGCTATAACACGGCTCTTCGTCGTGAAACGCAAGATATATTAGCTAATGCATTTAATTCTGACGATAAAGTCGAATTTACTACTTATTTCTCTGAGTCAACACTGGCGCGTACTCATTACACCGTTCGTGTGACCGACAACAAGATCGAATATAACGTGAAAGACATCGAAAACAATTTAGTAGAAGCTGCACGTACGTGGGAAGATAAACTTCAATCTGCACTTTTAGAGTCTGCGGGTGAAGCACGTGGTAACGATTTAAATCGTAAATACTGTAATGCATTTGCACGCTCATACAAAGACGAAGTGCTTCCAAGTGCTGCGGTTGTTGATATTGAAAAGTTAGAACTACTTAGCGATGAAAACAAGCTAGAAATGCTGTTTTACCGTCCTCAAGAAGAAGCAAACAGTAATATTGTACGATTAAGCTTATTCCATAAAGATGAGCCAATTCACTTATCTGATGTTATGCCAATGCTTGAAAACTTTGGTCTGCGCGTTGTTGGTGAAACACCATATTCAGTTAAAACTAGCGATGGTCGTATTAACTGGATCATGGACTTCTCGATGCTTATTGACAGCAAAGGGATGGCAGACTTTGATAAAATTTCAGCACGTTTTCGCGCTGCATTAACAAATGTGTGGGGCAACCGCCTTGAAAATGATGGTTTTAACCGTTTAGTATTAATGGGTGGCCTAACTGGCCGCGAAGCCTCTATTTTACGTGCTTACGCTAAGTACATGCGTCAAATTGGTGTAACGTTCTCACAAAGTTACATTGAAAGCACATTTGCAAATTATCCAAACATTGCAGCGCAAATTGTTAATTTATTTGCTAAAAAGTTCTCAGTTAAGAGCCCAGCAAGTGCTAAAACACTTGAAAAGTTAAGTACGCAAATTTACTTAGAACTTGAAAATGTAGCAAACCTTGATGATGACCGCATTATACGTTTATACGTAGATATGATTGTTGCGACACTACGTACCAACTATTTCCAAAAAGATGATGCAGGTCAGTTTAAATCTTATGTTTCGTTTAAAATACAGCCTAGCTTAATTCCTGATGTACCACTTCCACTTCCTGCGTTTGAGATCTTTGTTTATTCTCCGCGCGTTGAAGGTGTGCATTTACGTTACGGTAAAGTAGCGCGTGGTGGTCTGCGTTGGTCTGACCGTCGTGAAGACTTCCGTACTGAAGTACTTGGCTTAGTTAAAGCGCAACAAGTTAAAAATACAGTAATTGTACCTGTTGGCTCTAAAGGTGGTTTTGTATGTAAACAATTACCTAGTGAGCGCGAAGCGTTTATAAAAGAAGGCCAAGAGTGTTACAAAATCTTTATCCGTGGTCTTCTAGATATTACAGATAACATAGAGCGCGGTGAAGTAGTGCCAGCTCGTGATGTTGTTCGCCACGATGAAGATGATGCATACCTAGTGGTTGCAGCCGACAAAGGTACAGCTACTTTCTCTGATATCGCAAACGGCATAGCTAATGAATACAATTTCTGGCTAGGCGATGCATTCGCATCAGGTGGCTCGGTTGGTTACGATCATAAGAAAATGGGTATTACAGCTAAAGGCGCATGGGAGTCAGTTAAACGACATTTCCGTGAAATGGATATCGATTGTCAAACGACTGACTTTACAGTGGTAGCCATAGGCGATATGGCTGGTGATGTATTTGGTAATGGTATGTTGTTATCTAAGCATATTCGTTTACAAGTTGCCTTTAACCATATGCACATTTTTGTTGATCCGAACCCAGATGCTGCTACTTCTTACCCAGAGCGCGAACGTTTATTTAATATGCCGCGTTCATCGTGGGAAGATTACAATAAAGAGTTAATTTCTGCCGGTGGTGGTGTTTTCTCTCGTGCTGCTAAATCAATTACGCTTAGCCCAGAAATGAAAAAAATGTTGGGCACTAAAAAAGCAAGTATGACCCCAAATGAGTTAATGAAAGCTTCATTGATGATGGAGTTCGATTTACTGTGGAATGGCGGCATTGGTACATACATTAAAAACTCTAAAGAAACTGATGCAGATGTAGGGGATCGTGCAAACGATGCACTACGTATCAATGGTAGAGATTTAGGCGCTAAAATAATTGGTGAGGGTGGTAACTTAGGTGCAACTCAATTAGGTCGTGTTGAATTTGCAGCTAAGGGTGGTCGTGTTAATACTGACTTTATTGATAACGTAGGGGGCGTTGCCTGTTCAGATAACGAAGTTAACATTAAGATTTTACTTAATGGCTTGGTTGCTGAAGGCGACTTAACACGTAAACAACGTGATGAGCTACTTTATTCTATGACAGATGAAGTATCTGAATTAGTATTAAAAGACTGTTACCGTCAAACACATACTATTTCAATTACGCAGTCTAAAGGTACTTCAACGCTTAAAGAAAAGATTCGCTTTATTCATGCACTTGAAAAAGATGGTAAGTTAAACCGTGCTATTGAGTTCATTCCAAGTGATGAAGAATTGGCAGAACGTGCAGCCGCAGGTAAAGACTTAACTCGCCCTGAGCTTTCAGTGCTAGTGTCTTACGCAAAAATGGTATTAAAAGAGTCTTTAGTAAGTGATGAAATTACTGAAAACCCTTACTATCGCCAATTGCTTGTGAAGTCATTCCCACGTCCTCTACGTGAGAAGTTTAACGATGCGATGAACAACCATCCACTTCGTAAAGAAATTATTGCAACTAAACTTGCTAACAGTATCGTTAATGATATGGGTTTAAACTTCATGGTACGTATGCATGAAGAAACCGGTGCCAACGAAGCTGAAATTGCAATGTGTTACTCAATTGCTAGCGAAATATTTGAAATGCGTGATACATGGTCTTCTATCAGCGCACTGGATAATAAAATACCAGCAGCGGTACAAACTGAAATGCTTTACCAACTTCGTCGTACTGTTCGCCGTACTACGCGCTGGTTCTTACGTCATCGTAATAAGTCACAAACGATTGAACAAGGAATTGAATTCTTTGCGCCAACGTTTAAAGATTTAAGCGATAATTTAAATACATACATGATTGAAAAAGAAAATGACCGTATTGTAATTGAAGCTAATAAGTTAATTGATGCCGGCGTTCCTGCAGATATAGCTAAGCGTATTGTTTCGTTATCAAGCTTATTCTCTGTGATGGATTTAGCTGAGGTTGCTAATAATTCAGGTAAGAGTATTTCGATGGTATCGAATACTTACTTTAAACTAGGCGCGAGAATGGGTCTGCATTGGTTCTTAGAGCAAATAACTAAGCAACCAGTAGCAAATCATTGGCAAGCACTTGCTCGTTCATCTTACCGTGAAGAGCTTGATTGGCAGCAACGTACGTTATCTGAAGTGGTGCTAAATAGCTTTGAAGGTGACGAGAGCGATGTTGATAGTCAAATAGATGAGTGGATGGATAGCCAAGATTTATTACTTCAGCGTTGGAAACAAATGTTGGCTGAGTTTAAAACATCACAAAGCCACGACTTTGCTAAGTTCTCAGTTGCACTTCGTGAACTTATGTTATTAAGTCACAACTGTGATACATCAGGAAAATAATTTAGCTTTAATCAGTTATTTGTTTAGTAAATAAATAACTGATTGTTAAAATTGTTATACAATACCTCAGCCTTGTCTGAGGTATTTTTTTGTCTGAAATTTAAAAAGAGGATTATATTGATGTTTTATGATTTAGCTCGCCGTTTTATGTTTACCCGTGATGCGGAGTGGGCGCATGAGTTTGCACTTAATAATCTTCGTCGTTTTGCTAATACGCCTCTAAATATAGCTTGGTCACAAAGTGTTTCAGATAAACCCGTAAACTTTTTAGGTCTTGAATTTAAAAATCCAGTAGGGCTTGCCGCTGGCCTGGATAAAAATGCAGAATGTATAGATGCATTTAGCCAAATGGGATTTGGTTTTATTGAAGTTGGAACGGTTACACCGCGTCCTCAAGTTGGTAATGACAAGCCACGTATTTTTAGACTTCCAGAGTCAAACGCAATTATTAACCGTATGGGTTTTAATAATAAAGGTGTTGATAATTTAGTCGAAAATGTAAAAGCAGCAAAGTACAGTGGCATACTCGGTATCAATATTGGTAAAAATAAAGATACACCTAACGAGCAAGGTAAAGATGACTACATTCATTGTATGCGTAAAGTATTTGAGCATGCCTCATATATTACGGTAAATATTTCATCACCAAATACCCCAGGGCTTCGTGATTTACAATATGGTGCTGCACTTGATGATTTATTGCAAAGTCTTAAAAATGAACAGTTAGATTTAATTGCAAAGCATAATAAGCAAGTTCCTATGCTTGTAAAAATTGCACCGGATCTCGATCAAATACAAATAGAGCAAGTAAGTGAGTCACTTTTAAATAATAAAATTGATGGTGTAATTGCCACAAACACAACGCTTGAGCGAGCCGCAGTCATGGGGCAGCAATATGCACAAGAGGCGGGCGGTTTATCAGGTCACCCTGTTAGAATGCGCTCTACAGAGGTAGTAAGTGAGCTAAAACGCTTAACACAAGGTAAGCTACCAATCATCGGAGTCGGCGGTATTGATGATGCTACATCTGCAAAAGAAAAGTTAGATGCAGGCGCAAATTTAGTTCAGGTTTATACTGGGTTCATCTACAAAGGTCCACAATTGGTAAAGTCGATCGTTAACGGCTTATAAGGATCAGTTATCTAAGCTTTTGATCGTTAGCTAAATGTTCTAAGCAAACATTTTAAAAGTGGTCAAAAGCGGTTATACTCTGAGCAATAATTATTCAACATACCCAAGGAGGAGTAAATGTTACAAGCATCAAAGCAATGGCAGTGGATTACTTGTCCTGATAAAAATCGTTTGTTACTTGATTTAAATGACGACATGCAATTATGCACGCCTTATAAATTAAGACAGCTCACCGATTCTGTTTTTAAAAATCCACGTTTTAGTCTCGAAGATGCTGCATTTTACGAACAAGTTTATAATTATCTGGATGGATTTGAATTGTGGTCTGCGGCTCAAATTTGTCAAATATCATTAAATGCTACTGCTGTTAAGTATCACTTAAAACCCGTTTTAGCAAAAAGTTGGTTTTTTGAAGAATATACCGGGACAGAGCCAAGCGTAGAGGCAATAGTAAAATTAACATCTAAAGCGCAGTCAGGTGATTTTTTAATTGTAGAGCATTGTCCTGATGCATCTATTTGTTTGAATTTAAGTGAAACCTTTAAATTAGACGAAAACTTATCTTTAGCGCAATTTGAAGTAATCCGTATTTTGAATAATCGAGTACACCCCATCCTAAATCAGCAATATCAAAGTCAAACCGCGTAGGGTCTGTTGATCTTTGCGGATTAAAATTTGTTCAAACTAGGGGCTATTTAATCGCAGCGCGAGATTTGTAACCTAGTGGGCTAAGTAAAAACCGAGCAACAAAGAGTAAATAGCCCCTAGGAAGAGCCCTTTGGGCAGCGCCTGTTTGGCATTAATGCTACGTTCTCGCCCATTTATGGGGAATAACCACACTGCATAGGCTCTGCCTTGCCTAAATACCAAACAGACTGCTGCAAATTTAACCTTGAAAGTTCAACAGACCCTTATCAAATTTAAGCCTTAAGCGTGTCTTTATGGCGTGTTTGTCGCCCAACCTATGTTATAATCCTGCGCAATTAGCTATTAAGGGTTATTACTTTGCAATTTATCGCACTTACTTCTATCGGAATCGAAAATTTATTGGTTGATGAACTAACAGAACTTGGCGCAACCGTATCTAAGCAAACTGTTGGTTCTGTTCGTTTTGAGGCTGACTCATTACTTGCGCAAAAGGTTTGTTTATCAACTCGTTTTGCAACGCGTGTGCTTATGCTTATTGAAGAAAAAGAAGGCGTAGATGACAAAAATAGCCTGTATAATTTTGCGCGCTCGCAACCTTGGCAAGAATGGTTTGGACCTACGCAAACATTCGCTGTCGACTTCAACGGTACCAATGACTCATTAAAAAACACGCAATTTTCGGGTCTTGTAATCAAAGATGCGATTGTTGACTATTTTAATGATTTATACGAGCAACGTCCTAACGTTGATAAGCAAGATGCTAACGTGCGCGTAGTTGCACGATTAAATCGTTACGGCGTATCGATGTATATTGACTATTCAGGTCCTCGTTTGTCAGAACGTGGTTACCGCCAAGGCCAAGGTAAAGCGCCAATTAAAGAGCACTTAGCTGCTGCATTAATTAAGCGAAGTGGCTGGCTTGAAAATGTAAAACAGCCTTTATTCGATCCATGTTGTGGTGCGGGTACTATTTTGATAGAAGCTGCCGGTATGGCGCGAAACGAAGCGCCAGGATTATTCCGTGAAGGTTTTGCTTTTGAGCGTTTACCCAGTTTTAGAGCCGCTAAGTTTAAAGAGCTTAAAGAAGAGTTACTCGCTAATATTACTGATCCTAAATTGTGGTTAATTGGCCACGATTACGATGAGCAAGTATTAAGTAAAGCAATTGATAATGCTAAACGAGCCGAGCTTGACGACGTGATTAAGTTTAAGCAAAGTGATGCAACTAAACTTACAGCTGTTGCAAAATTACCGGGTGTTGTAATTTCAAACTTACCTTATGGTGAGCGTATTGGCTCTATGGCTGAGCTTGTTGATTTACACCGTAATTTAGGCGTTGGCTTTAAAAAGCACTTCAATCACTGGAAACTTGCCTTATTGGGTATGGACGAGAGCTTATTTAAACTTTTAAAACTTGTGCGCCTTAAGCGTTATAAATTTAAAAATGGCCCGCTTGATGTAGAACTTAACTTATATCAATTAGATGATAAGCAAGTAAGTTTGACTACAGATGACAAAAAAGCACTCAATTTTGAAGGCTCAACGTCATTTGCAAATAGATTGAAAAAAAATAAGCAAGGCTTAAAAAACTGGCTTAAACAAAATCAAATAGATGCTTATCGCGTCTATGAAGCGGATATCCCTGAATACAATGTTGCTGTAGATATTTATGGTGACTCTGCTGTAATTTTTGAATATGCAGCGCCTAAAGAAATTGATGAAAAAACATCAGAAAAACGCCTGCAAGATGTAATAAGTTTAACGGCTCAACAGCTTGAGATTTCACCTGAAAACATTGCTGTAAAAGTACGTAAAAAGCAGAAGGGCGAAGATCAATACACCGCTATGTCTAAACAAAACCGTACTATGGTTGTTGAAGAGTTTGGTGCTAAGTTCAAAGTTAATTTATTTGACTACTTAGACACAGGCTTGTTTTTAGACCACCGTTTAATGCGCCGTTATATTCAAGAAAATGCTAAAGATAAACGTTTCTTAAACCTTTTTGCATACACAGGTACAGCTTCTGTACATGCTGCTCTTGGTGGTGCTAAAGCCATTACTACAGTCGATTTATCAAAGACCTACTTAAAATGGGGCCAAGATAACTTTGATTTAAATGGTATTAGTAATACACGATACCGCTTTGAACAAGCAGATTGTTTAAAATGGTTAGAGCACGCAACGGCGCAATATGATCTGATATTTTTAGATCCTCCAACGTTTTCAAACTCAAAACGTATGAAAGACGCGTTTGATGTGCAGAGCGATCACATTAAATTATTAACGTGGGTTAAAAAGATTTTGAGCCCATCGGGTACTTTGATTTTCTCTAATAACAAACGTGGCTTTGTAATAGATGAAGTTGGCCTGATTGGTCTAGGTTTAAAAGCCATTAATATTTCAGATAAAACGTTATCACCAGACTTTAAACGTAATAAAAAAATCCATAATAGCTGGTTAATCACACATGGCTAAATGGGTTTTATATCACACTGATGGTTGCCACTTGTGCGAGCAAGCTGAGCAACTTATCACTGAGGTACTTAGTAATACGAGTGAGTTATTACTAATCGATATTATGACTGATGAGCAGCTTATAGCTGAGTATCAAATTACTATTCCTGTATTAAAAAGTGAAAAAGGCGAGCAATTATTTTGGCCTTTTACTTTACACACTGTGCGCGAATTTTTAGCACAAGCAGAATAAGAGCAAATAAGAACTATGGATTTAATTAGAATTTTAAAAGCACAACTTGCTTTTGGTACGCATGCTTTGCTTAACAAAGCAGATGCCGTTATAGAAAGTGGCGAAAGAGTGTGTGTTGTTGGTCGAAATGGCGCGGGTAAGTCAACTCTATTAAAAGTGCTTGATGGCGAAGTTGTATTAGATGATGGTGAAATAAATCAGCTAGGCGGGATTAGAATTTCTCGTTTAGAACAAGATCCACCAAAAGGCGCAAATGGCACAGTATTTGATTATGTTGCGCAAGGTATGCCTGAGATTGCAAACTTACTAATTGATTTTCATCATGTAAGTAATGAGTTGCAAACAGTGTGTACTGATAAGTTATTAAACAAGCTTGAACGTTTATCAAATCAACTAGAAGCGGCTGATGGCTGGCGCTTTGATAGCCGAATTCAATTAGTGCTAACACAATTAGAATTAACGCCAGAAGCTAAACTTGAGTCTCTTTCTGGTGGTTGGTTACGTAAAGTAGCACTTGCACGTGCACTTGTCAGTGAGCCTGATTTATTATTACTTGATGAGCCAACAAACCATTTAGACATGGCAAGCGTCATGTGGCTTGAGCAATTTTTAAAAGAGTTTAAAGGCGGAATCGTATTTATATCGCATGACCGTGCGTTTATTCGCGCTGTTGCTACGCGTATTTTAGATTTAGACCGTGGTAAGCTTATTTCGTACCCTGGTGATTACGCTACGTACTTAGAGCAAAAAGCCCATGATTTAAAAGTTGAAGAAAGCCAAAATGCATTGTTCGATAAGCGTTTAGCCGAAGAAGAAACATGGATCCGCCAAGGTGTTAAAGCGCGTAGAACGCGTAACGAAGGACGTGTTAGAGAGTTAAAACAGCTTCGTACAGAGCGTAAGCAACGTGTTGACCAAGTTGGTAAAACTGATTTCAATATTGAAACAGCAGATCGCTCTGGTAAGTTAGTATTTGAAGCTCAACATCTTTGTCATGCATTTAAAGACAAAGTTATTGCTGATGATTTTTCTACACTGGTAATGCGCGGTGACAGAATCGGTCTAGTAGGCCCAAATGGTATTGGTAAAACAACACTATTAAAGCTAATGTTTGGTGATTTAGAACCAGATAGCGGCATAACTAAGCAAGGTGTTAATTTAGAATTTGCTTACTTTGACCAATATCGTGAAAAGCTTGATGAAGAAGCAACAGTTCAAGATAACGTTGCCGAAGGTAAACAAGAAGTGATGATGGGCGGACGCTCACGTCATGTTTTAGGTTACCTGCAAGACTTTTTATTCCCTCCAGCACGCGCTCGAACCCCTGTTAAAGCACTCTCTGGTGGTGAAAAAAATAGACTACTATTAGCTAAACTGTTTTTAAAACCGTCTAATATCCTTGTTCTCGATGAGCCAACGAATGACTTAGACATTGAAACGTTAGAGTTACTAGAGGACATCATTAATCAATACCAAGGTACAGTGCTGATTGTAAGCCATGACCGTGAATTTATTGATAATACATGTTCAAGTGTATGGGCGTTTGAAGGTAACGGTAAAGTTACAGATATTGTAGGTGGCTATAGCGACTATGAGGCTTACGTTAACTATTTAGCTGAACAAGAAAAAAAAACGCAGCAGCAACCAGTAAAAAAAGTTGAAAAAGTAGTCGCTCCAGTTGCTAAACCTGCAGCTAAAACAAATAAACTCTCTTACAAATTAAAACTTGAATTAGAGCAACTACCGAATAAAATGGAAAAACTAGAAGCTGAAATTGAAGCTCAACAAGCTGTAGTTAGTGACTCAGACTTTTTTAAACAAGAGAGTGATGTAACAACTAAAGCATTGAACCATTTGGCACAACTTGAGTCTGACCTTGAAGCTGCGCTTGAGCGCTGGGAAGAACTTGAAGAATTACAGAATCAGTAGTAAGGACTAAAATGAAATATAAATTACTCGCTGCCAGTATTTTAGCGACATTAAGCACTTCAGCAACAAGTGCTACGTACCAGTTAAGTGAATTAGGGACTCTTGAAGACGCTAAATATTCTTATGTAACAGATGTAAGCGAAAGCGGGCATATTATTGGTTTCGCAAATGGTTTATACAATTTACCTATTGATATCAGCTATATAGATTTTACTGAAAATATTATTGAAAATAGCTACGATAATACAGAGGCTGCATTTGATTTAAGTGATAAAGAGATTACCTTTACACTTGATGACATTGAAAATAATGATGCAGTACTTACTAATTCTGATGCACATACTTTCATGGTTAGTTTTTTATCTTCAATTTCTACAAATTTTGAATATCAAAAATTAAGCTCATTAGTTGGCATAAAGTACAATGACACACAAGTAACAGAGCAACCGTTATTTGATGTTGCATCTGTTGATTATGATGGCTTAACGCGTTCAACTATTAACCTTTTTAATGCTGTAAGTGAAGACGGCGTTACTGTTGGTTGGGGCGGTGCTCCTTACGATAAAGTGTCTTTTACACCTGATGGTGAAGATGATGCAGAAACGTGGTTCACACATGAGTTTATAGAACGTGGGATTGTAATAAGTGCTGATGGCAGTATAAGTGTTGAGTTAGAGCCTGAGTTTAATGAATACGGCGGCACAAGCCGCGCTAACGATATAGTCAAAACAAATAGTGGTTACACTGTTGTAGGTAATATCTCTACAAGTATTCCTGATGACAGACAAGATAATATTGATGATAACTGTGATAATGAAGACGAACCAACGTCAGTGTGTATCAACTTATTAAATTCTAATATTTCACGAGGCTTATTTAATAAGCGTGCTGTTAAATGGGAACTTGATGAATCGTTAAATATTATTTCTGTTGAAGAGCTTGGTATGGCACTTACACCTGATGAAGGTGAAACGGAAGATGACGCATTTACGAGTACTGCTTTAGCAGTGAACAACAACGGTACAATTGTAGGTTCATCAAATACGCGTTATTACAAAAATGATGATACGATTCTTACAATGCCAGTCTATTTTAAAGACGGTGCAGTCACTGACTTTATTAATCAAGAAGACGATTGGCAGGCTGGTAAATCAATCGCTATTAATGATAATGATGTAATTACAGGTTATGCGACAAAGCGTATTGAAGGCACTCTTCGTAATAAATTCTTCTATCATGACATCGAAACAGGTAATACAGTTTTTCCAACTGATTATTTTTCAAGTTCAAGTTCTTATGGCAACGATATAAATAATCAAGGATATATTGTAGGCGAAGGGGAAGTGGGTGTATCTGATAGTTCACGACTCAAAGAAGCCTTTATTTACAAAATTGGTGAAGATAAAATCACTAATTTGAATGATTTACTGCCTTGTTATGACACTGATGGCGAAACTGACTACGCTTACTCAATGGTTGAAGCAACAGCTATCAATGAAAATAATGAAATATTTGGTACTGCGACTAAGACAGTTGAAAAACTTGATTCTTTAGGCGGTGTTGTAACTGATATCAATGGTGAAATTGAATACGAAAGTATTGCAGTTGCAGTTAAGTTAACGCCAATTGCAAATGGTGAAGTAGAAAACTGTGCTCCAGTAGAAGCAGAAGTGTATGAGCGTAACTCTGCTAGCTTTCCTTGGTATACATTATTGCTATTACCATTAGTTGGCTTAAGACGTATATTTCGCTTTTAAAGTTTACTAATATTGATTATAAAAAAAACCAACTTAATAAAGTTGGTTTTTTTTCGTCTATAATATTTTATAAGATTAGAATTGCCATGAATCTTATAATTATTATTTAGCTTTAACGCTACTAATTATTTCGCGATAACCATGCCTTTTTAACAGAACGACGCCAAATAATATCAATACCAAAATAGCCGATAATTGATGCAATAGAAGCACATACTAACGAACCTAGTAAAAATGCAGGACCAATAGTTTCTATGCTCTCTAGAAACCAAGACCAACTAGCTTCAAATACAAAGTGTTGCTCAGGCTGATTAAGTATTAATGTACCCACTAAGTATGAGCCATAAAAAATAGGTGGCATAGTTAGAGGGTTTGTAAGCCATACTAGTGCTACTGAGATAGGTAAATTAACTCTAAATAATATAGCGCCGGCTGCTGCTAAAACCATTTGAAAAGGAACAGGGATGAAAGCAAAAAATAACCCGACTGCAAATGCACCTCGAGCAGAACGTCTATTTAAATGCCAAAGATTTGCATCTTGTAAAAGGCGTCCAAATATTCTTAGTGATTTATGATGTCTAATTTTATTTGGATCAGGTAAAAATCTTTGGATCGTTTTTTTAGCCATTTAAAGCAACCATTTACATCAGTGTGGATAAGTCTTGGGTTTGTAATTGGCTGTATAGCAACCGTATTTTATTATCAAACTCTCGAATTTACAGTATTCACAATTTTCATTGTAATAATGAGCGCTTATTTTAAGCCGTTTTCAAACGTATTGTTAGGCTTTATTTGCGCAATTTGCTTTGTCGGACTGCATTTTTACCTATTTTATAGTTTTGAAATACCAAAACCGGATGAAAAGTATGCACTTGATTCTACATTAATTGTTGAAGAGGTTATTTCTGACAAAAAACCTCAATATATTAAAGTTAAAATAGTGGCATTAGAAGGGAGTAATTTCTCGGATTTTAGAGCACCCAAAGCAATGCTCAGTGTTAATTCTGCACAGTCTTTAATAGTAGGTGATGAATTTTCTGCTTTAATTCATTTAAAACATTTTCGTAGTAATAAAAATTTTAATGTATTTGATAATGAACGTTATGCTTTTATAAGTAGAATATTATTTAAAGGTAAAGTACTTAATAAAAATCTTAATATTATAAATAGCGACAAACAAAGCATAATTTTAGATTATCAACACTTCCTTAAAAACACTTATACGGATACAAAACTACAGTGGCTCTATTATGCATTGCTTAGCGGTGAAAAATCTTTGATGAGCTACGCTGATAAACAATTAATGCAATCTCTTGGGCTAAGTCATTTACTTGCTATATCGGGGTTACATATTGGTTTGATTTTTAGCTTCGGTTATCTATTTACTCGATTCATTTTTGCAAAGATTAATTCTTCGATTGGGCAATCATCCAACCTGACTCTTTATTACAGTTCATGCGGATTTTTAGTAGCCTTGGTTTATGTATACTTAAGTGACTTTTTAGTATCTGCAACGCGAGCGCTTATCATGCTGGGTTGTTATTTATTATTGTATTTTCTTGCTAAGCAGCCGCTGCGTTGGCGGAGCATTTTATTTGCCTTGGTTATTGTTCTTATTGTTAACCCATTTAATTTACTCAATCCAGGTCTCTACTTTTCATTTTTAGCTGTTGCTATCATTTTTACAGTTATTAATAAATTACCAATATTAAACACTCGCATAAAAAATAAAGTTATTTCACTGTTTGTTATTCAAATAGCGTTATTTATTGGTTTATTGCCACTTTCACTCTATTTTTTTAATGGGGTAAGTATTGCGGGTTTGATAATAAACTTAATTGCTATACCGCTGCTTTCAATCATTATCTTACCTTTTTTAATTGTTTTTACATTACTGAGTATTTTCTTAGATATAAGTATTTTAATAAACCTGTTTGATACTGGCTTATATGCGCTATTTAAATTGCTTAATGAAATACCAGAATCGTTAAGGTGGATAACGACTGGCAGAATTGACTCAATATTTGTCGTTTTTACTTATATTATTATGTTGATGGTTTATTTTCTTCC
The DNA here is from genome assembly GCF_015864375.1 of Pseudoalteromonas sp. SWYJZ19. NCBI lineage: Bacteria > Pseudomonadati > Pseudomonadota > Gammaproteobacteria > Alteromonadales > Pseudoalteromonadaceae > Pseudoalteromonas > Pseudoalteromonas sp. SWYJZ19. The sequence goes on along the minus strand of NZ_JADYXI010000001.1, from coordinate 172,260 downwards.
TTATAAATGGCTCGCTTTTATTCCAGCAATAACGCTTTTATTAAATTATTGGCTAACAGAAAAGTCTAAGTGGCAACTACATGTATTTGATGTAGGGCATGGACTGATGGCATTAATTGAAAAAGATGAACAAGTGCTTATTTATGATTTTGGCCCCAGTTATTTCAATCGCTTTAGCCGTACGCGAAGTATTTTATTGCCTTATATTAAAGCAAATAATTTAACAGTGAAAACGGCGATTCTAAGTCATGAAGATAATGATCATGCTGGAGGATTACAACATTTCATAGATGCTGGCTTTGGTGAAACATTACAACAATTTCATCCTAAAAATACACATAATGTATGTGAAGTCATAAACATTGATTTTGCTGGATTAAAAGTACAAAGCTTTAGTACAAAAGGGTTTGGAAATGAAAATGATGATTCATGCATTGTTAGGGTATCAGATAATACTCATAGCGTTTTACTTACTGGTGATATATCAAAAGCGCGTGAAGCATCGTTATTAGCGGATAATACATCATTAAAAAGTACAGTAATGTTAAGCCCGCATCATGGCAGCGATACATCCTCAAGTGTTAATTTTATAAATAACGTTGCTCCCCAAGTAGTCATTCATTCAAGTGCCTATAAAGGGCAATGGGAATTCCCCAAGGCCATTGTCGTTGAACGGTATAACCAAATAAATGCCCAGCAATTTACGACAGGCGTTGAAGGGCAAATTAGTATTAAATTTTATGCAAAGAATTTGGCTATAGAAACAGCAAGAGGGCAGGAAAGTTACTGGTTTATCAAAGATTGACGTTTAGTTTTATCTCATCGGAGGATACAATACAGATTGTTTCTGTATTTAGAGAGTGTTATGGATCAAAGTACTACACAAATTTATAAACGTCTTGTCTCATATGTTGGCACCTACAAAAGCGTCGCATTTGTCGCAATTATTGGGATGATAGGCTATTCAGCAATGGATGCTTTATTTATTCAATTAATGAAGCCGTTTATTGATCAAGGTTTGAACCAGCGTAATACAGAAGTTTTAAAGTACGCTCCTTTTGTCGTTATCGCGTTAGTTCTAGGGCGTGGTGTTTTTAACTTTATGTCTTCTTACTGCTTAAGTTATGTAGGCTCCCAAGTTGTACGCTCTTTACGCCAAGAGTTATTTGAGCACATATTGCACTTACCCGTTTCTTTTCATGACAAAAACTCAACGGGAGATTTAATTTCAAAAATCACATTTGATACAGAACAAGTTCAACAAGCGATTACTAAAGCCTTGCTAATAGTTGTACGTGAAGGGGCATTTGTTGTATTTTTACTTGCGGTAATGTTCTATACCAGTTGGCAACTATCACTGATATTTTTAGTGATCATCCCACTTGTTGCTATTATTGTCGCCGTCGTCTCTAAACGTTTTCGCCACATTTCTAAAAACATTCAATCTGCCATGGGGCAAGTTACCCGTAGCTCAGAACAAATGCTGAGCGGACATAAAGTTATTCATGGTTTTGGTGGTCAAGATCAAGAGATTAATCACTTCTCGAAAATTAATAATCATAATCGTCAGCAACGTATCAAAATGGACGCAACTAAAGCGCTTAGTGTGTCTATAATTCAAATTTTAGCGGCAAGTGCCATGGCAGTTATTTTGTGGGCGGTGTCGTTGCCATCAATGATTGATACGATTACATCTGGTGACTTCATGGCATTAATTGCCTCAATGATGATGTTATTGCGTCCGCTAAAACAACTTGCCAATGTGAATAGTGATATGCAACGTGGTATCTCTGCAGCGCAAAGTATATTTTTAGTTTTAGACGAAGAAATGGAAAAAGATACAGGCACTGTTTCGGTTGATAAAGTTAAAGGTTTAATTGAAGTTAAGAACGTAACCTTTAAGTACCCAACGAAAGATGAAGCCGTATTAAACGATTTGTCGCTAAAGATTGAGGCGGGTGAAAGTATTGCTTTAGTTGGGCGCTCAGGCTCAGGTAAGTCCACAATTTCTAACTTGTTACCACGCTACTATGACTTAGAGTTACCGAGTGAAATATTACTTGATGGTATAGCCCTGCAGGATTATAAATTAACTGATCTGCGTCGCCAATTTGCTTTAGTGTCTCAGCAGGTCGTGTTATTTAACGATACGATTGCTAACAATATTTGTTATGGCATAAAGCACGATGTGTCTGTTGAAGAGTTAGAACAAGTTGCCAAACAAGCGCACGTGTGGGAATTTGTTAAAGACCTGCCAGAGCAATTAAACACCATGGTAGGCGAAAATGGGGTAATGCTCTCAGGTGGTCAACGCCAGCGAATAGCGATAGCGCGTGCAATATTAAAAGATGCACCTATTTTGATTTTAGATGAGGCAACGTCAGCACTTGATACCGAATCTGAAAAGCTTATTCAGCAAGCGTTAGAAACGCTAATGAAAGATAAAACCTCTATTGTTATAGCACATCGCTTATCTACTATTGAAAACAGTGACCGAATTTATGTTATTGATAACGGTCGTGTGATAGAAAGTGGCGATCATAGTAGCTTATTAGCAAATGACGGTACTTATTCAGCACTTTGCAAAATGCAGTTTGGTGATCAGGCGTGAGCAAAATAGAGCAAAGCTGGTATAAACCATTTGGTCTAATTACTTTATTGTTATTACCATTAAGTGCTTTGTTTTGGGTTGTATCGGCATTTCGAAAACTCTTGTACAGCGCTAAAATACTTAAACCTTTTGAGTGCAAAACGCCTGTTATTGTAGTCGGCAATATAAGCGTAGGCGGCAATGGTAAAACACCTTTTGTTTTGTGGTTGTATAGTCATTTAACACAGCAAGGTTTATCAGTGGGTATTATTAGTAGAGGTTATGGTGGGCAATCAGATAATTACCCGCTGTTAGTCACTTCAGTTGTAGATGCTCAGCAGGCTGGAGATGAGCCTGTGCTTTTATACCATCGTTTAAAATGCCCAATAGCAGTTGGCCCTAATAGACAACACAATATCGATTTATTAGAAAAAAATCATACGCTAGATGTCATTATTTCTGATGATGGGATGCAGCATTATAAAATGCCTCGTAGCATTGAGTGTTGTATTGTTGATAGTGAACGCCGCTTTGGTAATGGTTTTGTTATGCCCGCAGGGCCACTACGCGAAACAACTAAACGCTTACAAAGTGTTGATATAGTAATTGAAAATGGCGGTCAGGCTAATAATAGCTACGTGCTGCAAGTAAGTAACCTTCGCTTAGTTAATTCAGGTGATGATGCAAAACATACGGTAACTCACGCACATGCAATAAGTGCAATTGGGAACCCTAAACGGTTTGAAAACTCATTAGAAGCACAAAATATTAAGCTATTGTCGACTCATCACTTTAGAGATCATTATGCTTATACAGCAGATGATTTTATTCAGTTTGGTGATGATTGCATTATAATGACCGAAAAAGACGCGGTTAAATGTAAGTCCTTTGCAAAACCTAATTGGTATTATTTACCTATAGATGCAGAGCCTTCCGATAGCGTAATAAACACATTAAATTCATTATTAAAAGAAAAAGGAATACTCAATGGCCTTTGATACAAAATTACTCGAGATAATTGCCTGCCCAGTTTGTAAGGGTAAACTACGCTTTGATAGAGAAAACAACGAACTAATTAGTACTGCAGCTAAGCTTGCTTACCCCGTTCAAGATGATATTCCAGTATTGCTTGAAAACGAAGCACGTGAGTTATCTTTAGAAGAGGTTGAAAAGTGGAATTCGTAGTTGTAATTCCTGCACGTTTTGCATCAACCCGACTACCGGGTAAGCCGCTTGCTGATATTTGCGGTAAGCCAATGGTTCAACATGTTTACGAAAAAGCATGTTTATCAGGTGCAAGTAAAGTGGTTATAGCAACCGATCATCAAAAAGTGTTTGATGCAGTAAGTTTATTTACTAGTGATGTTGTAATGACTCGCGAAGATCACCAATCGGGTACTGAGCGTTTAGCCGAAGTAGTTGATTTACTTGATCTCGACAGCGATACAATTGTGGTTAATGTACAAGGCGATGAGCCCTTACTTGCGCCAGAAAATGTATCCCAAGTTGCTGCACTATTAAGTGATTCAACAGCACCAATGGCAACGTTAAGTGTTGCTATTGAAGAGCGTGATGAAGTATTTAATCCTAATGCCGTTAAAGTGGTTAGCGATATAAATAAAAATGCGCTGTATTTTTCTCGTGCAAGTATTCCGTTTGATAGAAGCACAATGATGAATGACAGCAGTGCTCTTAATTTAGCGCCATTTCAGCGCCACGTAGGTATTTATGCGTACAGAGCGGGTTTTATTAAACAATATATAGAATTGAGCGTATCGCCACTTGAGCTACTTGAATCGCTTGAGCAGTTACGTGTGTTGTATCATGGTTATAAAATCAAAATAGAGCAAGCTCAAATAGCACCCCATGCTGGAGTTGATACGCCCGATGACTTAGCTAAAGTGATAGCGCATATTAAAAGTAAAAACGTGTGAGTGAGCAAGTAAGTAAAATATTAAAAATCATTTTTACACATAACGATTTTTATATTTTAGAAAAGCCAGCGGGTCTTAATTTTCATTCAGAAGATGGCCCCGGCTTTGTTGTGTTAGCCGAACAACAATTATCGCAAAAGCTTTATGCCGTTCATCGTTTAGATAAAGTGACATCAGGGCTGATTATTTTAGCGCGAAACAAAGCCGCTGCGGCCAGCTTTACTGTTATGTTTACTGAGCATGCGATTGCTAAATTTTATTTAGCGGTTAGTGACGCTAAACCGAAAAAGAAGCAGGGGTGGATCAAAGGCGATATGGCTAAATCTCGCCGTGGCTCGTTTAAGTTACTAACGAGTAAGCTGAATCCTGCAATTACCCGATTTTATTCGCTAAGCTATAAACCTGGGTTTAGAGGGTATATTTTAAAACCTTACTCAGGAAAGACGCATCAATTAAGAGTGGCACTAAAAAGTGTTGGCTCACCTATTTTAGGCGATGCAATGTATTCAGGCACGCCATCAAATCGTACCTATTTACATGCATATGCGTTGAGCTTTTTATGGCAAGGTGAACAAATACAGCTAACTTTATTACCCGGTAATGGTGATGAGTATTTGGCGTTAATTAAACATCAAGATTTTCAAGCATGGCAGTCGCCATGGCAACTGGATTGGTAAATGAGCGAAAAAGTTACAGATATACGTTTTGGTGGTATTAAACGTTTATATGGTCATCAACAGTTTGATTGGCTTCAAGAAGCACATTTTTGTGTAGTAGGGATTGGTGGTGTAGGGAGCTGGACAGCAGAAGCACTTGCACGTACTGGTGTTGGTAAAATAACATTGATTGATTTGGATGATATTTGCGCGACTAACGTCAATAGACAAATTCATGCGTTAACGGGCACTATTGGTCAAGCTAAAGTAGATGCAATGAAAGCGCGCTGCGAGCTTATTAATCCAGAGTGCCAAATTAATGTAATAGATGACTTTATTACGCTTGATAATATTCAAGAGCATATTCAAGGTTTTGATTATGTGATTGATTGTATTGATGCAGTTAAAGAAAAAGCAGCATTAATTGCTCACTGTAAACGTAATAAACTACCTATAATTACAACTGGTGGTGCTGGCGGGCAAACAGATCCTAGCCAAATAACTTTTGGTGATGTAGCTAAAACTACGCAAGACCCATTACTTGCAAAAGTACGTTATATTTTGCGTAAGCAGTATAATTTTAGTAATAATCCTAAACGTAAGTTTAATATTGATTGTGTTTACTCAACAGAGCAATTGGTTTACCCAGGAAGCGATGGCAGCGTATGTCATGCTAAGCAAAGTGCTGATGGCTCGATGAATATGGATTGTAATAATGGTTTTGGATCTGTGACTATGATCACAGGAAGCTTCGGCTTTTTTGTTGCGGCAAAAGCGGTGCGTAAATATCTAGATAAAAAACAACGCTCGCAAGCTTAGTTTTTGCTAACTAAGCTTTTGTTGTGCCATGGTTTGTATTTTATCAACCATGGCTTTAATACCATTACCACGTGATGCGCTTAAGTGGCTTATAAGGCCGAGCTTTTCAAATTCTTCATACGCATTTTTATTCACTACTTGCTCTGGTGTGAGGCCATTGTAAAGCGCTAAAATAATGGCTAATAATCCTTTTACTATACGTGTATCTGAGTCACCAATTACAACAAGTGTATTTTCTGTTAAATCAAATTCAACAAACATCCATACTTTGCTTTCACAGCCCGGTACAAGTGCATCATCAGTCTTCAAAACATCAGCTAAAACAGGTAAAGTTTTTCCTAAAAGCATTATCTCACGATATTTTTGCTGCCAAGCGGGCGCATTTTTTATAGATTCTGTGACTTTGTTAAACGTATTTGTCATGAGTTATCCTAATTAATTCTATTAAAGTGACGTTTAGTCCAGTAAAGCGATACATTTTTTAAGTGAATCAATGAATATATCTACATCTTCATAGGTATTATAAAAACAAAAGCTCGCTCTTAGCGTTCCATTAAGCCCTAAATGTGTCATTAATGGCTGTGTACAATGGTGTCCACTCCTTACTGCAACCCCGTACCCGTCAAGTAAAGTTGCCAAATCATAAGGATGTTCATCATTTAAGTTGAAGCAGAGTGTACCAATATTGTCAGATAGGTTGCTATATATTGTAATACCATCAACCTTTACCAATTTTTGAGCGGCATAACTAAACAATTTTTGCTCATATTGCTGAATTTTTGCGTGATCTAATTCATTTAAATAGTCTAATGCGGCACCAAAGCCTAAAACTCCAGAGATATTTGGTGTTCCAGTTTCAAATTTTGCAGGCGCAGGACGATAAGTACTGTGAGTTAAGTACACTTTATCGATCATTTCCCCACCTGATTGGTAAATATCAAGGGTATTTAATTGCTCATATCGACCATAAAGTACACCTAATCCTGTTGGGCCGAGCATTTTATGGCTTGAGCAGACATAAAAGTCACAGTTTAATTCACGTAAATCGGGTTTTAAATGCAGTGCACCTTGTGCACCATCGACTAAAACAAGAGAATTGACGTCTTTTGCAGCTCTAATTAGTGGTTTTAAATCGGTGATATTACCCAGTGTGTTAGATGCTTGTGTAATAGCTAATAGGGCTGGTTTTGTTTCTTTTATAAATTCACAGCATTCTTTGGTGTTCAGCGTGCCATTTTTATTTAGTGGAAGCGCTATTAATTTAGCACCCGTTTGTTGACTCACTATTTGCCAAGGCACTATGTTTGCATGATGCTCAAGCGGAGATATCATTATGGTATGACTTTCATTTAAGCGCTTTTTTAATCCGTTAGCGACCAAGTTAATGGCTTCTGTAGCACCTTTAGTCCATACAATCTCTTTACTAAATACATTGAAATACTGTGCAGTTTTATCCCGTACTTGTTCATATGAATAAGTTGCTTGCTCGCTAAGTGTATGGCGTCCACGGTGTACATTAGCGTTTTGAAACGTATAGAATTCAGTAATTGTATCTATAACTGATTGAGGCTTTTGTGAGGTTGCTGCTGAGTCTAAATAAACAAGCGGGCAGCCGTTTATTGTTTGATTTAATGTTGGGAAGTCGTTTCTAATTTTATTTATATCAAACTTTAAAGCAAGCATGGCTCATCTACATAGTGTTTTTAAGGCAGGAATTGTAATCGGTTTATGATAATTCTCAAGTGTTGTTAATAAAAAAGGCCGCAAAATGCGGCCTTTTTAAACTAACCAACGTTAATTAACGCTTGTCAGTTGATACGTAGTCACGTTGAGTGTAACCAGTATAAAGTTGACGAGGACGGCTGATCTTATGACCAGGTTGAGATAGCATCTCATCCCAGTGAGTGATCCAACCAACAGTACGTGCCATTGCAAAGATTACAGTGAACATGCTTGTTGGAATACCAATCGCTTTTAAGATAATACCAGAGTAGAAATCTACATTAGGGTATAGTTTTTTCTCTACAAAGTATGGGTCTTCAAGCGCAATTTGCTCAAGCTTCATAGCAATATCAAGAAGTGGATCTTGGATATTCAGCTCAGCTAAAACTTCGTGACACGTTTGACGCATTACTGTAGCGCGTGGGTCAAAGTTTTTGTAAACACGGTGTCCAAAGCCCATAAGGCGGAACGGGTCAGCTTTATCTTTAGCTTTAGCTACGTATTCATCGATACGGTCAACAGAGCCAATCTCTTCTAACATGTTTAAACATGCTTCATTAGCGCCGCCGTGAGCAGGGCCCCACAAAGATGCAATACCAGCTGCAATACATGCATACGGGTTAGCACCAGATGAACCAGCAAGACGAACTGTTGAAGTTGATGCATTTTGTTCATGATCTGCATGAAGCATAAAGATTTTATCCATCGCTTTTGCAGTTACTGGATTAACTTTATATTCTTCAGCAGGTACAGAGAACATCATGTGTAAGAAGTTTTCTGCGTAGCTTAAATCGTTACGTGGGTATACAAACGGTTGGCCGATATTTGTTTTATAAGCCATTGCCGCGATTGTTGGTAACTTAGCAACAAGCTTAACTGCGCTTGTTTTACGTTGTTCAGCATCAGTAATATCAAGGTCTTCATGATAGAAAGATGATAATGCACCTACTACGCCACAAAGCATTGCCATTGGGTGAGCGTCAAAGCGGAAACCTTGGAAAAAGTTAGCAATTTTCTCGTCAAGCATAGTGCTTGTAGTGATTTCATTCTTAAAAACTTCATATTGTTCTTTAGAAGGTAACTCACCATTTAAAAGTAAGTAACAAAGTTCAATGTAGTTTGAGTCTTCAGCTAATTGCTCAATTGGGTAACCACGGTGAAGTAGTACACCTTTACCACCATCAATATAGGTGATTGCAGATTCACAAGAACCAGTCGACATGAAACCTGGGTCATAAGTAAAGTGACCGTGTGAACCTAACGTACGTACGTCGATTACATCTTGGCCAGCAGTGCCTTGATAAATTGGAAGTTCGATTGGATCTAGTCCATCAATTTGGACTGTGGCTTTTTTATCTGCCATCGTTATGTATCTCCTATTAAGATATCTATTCTGATTTTTAGATTTTAAAGTTCTGAAATCTGTTTTAAGCACATCTTCTCATTTTAACGTGAAAGAGGGGGTTAAAGTCAATTTTTATAAACATTATGCATATATGTATAATAAATATTCGGTATTAATTAAATATAATACTATTGGCTAATTCGCAAACATCTCTAAATAAACAAGAATTGTAAAAAGCCCTGTGGGTATATATACTAACGGTGGTTTTAAACCGTATTGTATTTGGGTAAACATATTCTTAACAGCTTAAAATTTACAGGTTTGTGAACTTTAATTGTTTTGGTACGTTTATTTTGATAGTTCCATCAGTAATATTTGGTGGGTTTTTAGAAAAACAAGTAGATGAGCTCCACTGTGAGCAAAGATGGGCAAGTAACTGTGAAAAAGCAAAGACCTGTAAATCTAGATCTAACAACTATATCTATGCCGGCAACGGCTAAAGCTTCAATTTTTCACCGCGTCACCGGTGTTGCATTATTTTTTGCTTTAACGTTTGTCATTTGGGCTTGGTCTGAGTCTCTCTCTTCAGCTGAAAGTTTTGAATTCGTCAAGGGTCTGTTTAACGGATTCATTGCCAAATTTATAGCTTGGGGCACTGTTTCTGTATTAGGTTATCACCTTATTGGTGGTATCCGTCATATGATTATGGATATGGGACATTGGGAAGAACTTGAATCAGGTAACCTCAGCGCTAAAGTTTCAATGGCTCTTGGTGTTGTGTTTGCCGTATTGGCAGGGGTGTGGATATGGTTTTAAATCAAGCAACTCTAAAACGTGATGGTGTACAAGATTTCGTATCTTTACGTACCACGGCATTAATAATCAGCGCTTACGCGATTTTTATTATCGGCTATTTTTTAGCGACGCCAGAAGTCACTTTCGAAGCCTGGACAGGCCTCTTCTCTAACCTAGCAATGAAAGGGTTTACGTTAATTACCCTTGTTTGCATTATGGTTCATACCCGCATTGGCCTTTGGCAAGTTCTTACAGACTATGTTAAGTGCGCAAAGCTTCGTGCAGTTTTAGGTTTTGTATTAAACCTAATGGCCGTTGCTTACGTAGCTATTGGTCTAATCGTATTATGGGGTGTTTAAGTGAAATATTCTGTTCGTGAATTTGACGCCGTAGTAATTGGTGCAGGTGGTGCAGGTATGCGCGCTGCTTTAGCAATTACAGAATCTGGCAAAACGTGTGCATTAATATCTAAAGTATTTCCAACGCGCTCACACACTGTATCTGCTCAAGGCGGTATTACGGTTGCGCTTGGTAATTCACACGAAGATAACTGGGAATGGCATATGTACGATACCGTTAAAGGTTCCGATTTTATCGGTGACCAAGACGCTATTGAATACATGTGTCAAACTGGCCCAGAAGCTATTACCGAATTAGAAAACATGGGTTTACCATTTTCTCGTTTTGAAAATGGCCGTGTTTACCAACGTCCTTTCGGTGGTCAATCGAAAAACTTTGGTGGTGAACAAGCCGCACGTACTGCAGCAGCTGCTGACCGTACTGGTCATGCTTTATTACACCTTCTATATCAACAAAACGTTAAAAACAAAACAAATGTATTCTCTGAATGGTATGCACTTGATTTAGTTAAAAACGATAATGGTGATGTAGTAGGGTGTACTGCAATTGAGATTGAGACAGGTGAAGTTACCTTCTTCAAATCTAAAGCTGTTGTATTAGCTACTGGTGGTGCAGGTCGTATATTTGCATCAACCACTAATGCTCACATTAACACTGGTGACGGTGTTGGTATGGCAACACGTGCTGGTATTTCTATGCAAGACATGGAAATGTGGCAGTTCCATCCAACGGGTATCGCAGGTGCTGGTACGCTAGTAACTGAAGGTTGTCGTGGTGAAGGCGGTTATCTTTTAAATAAAGATGGCGAACGCTTCATGGAACGTTACGCACCAAACGCAAAAGACTTAGCGTCTCGCGACGTTGTTGCACGTTCAATGATGACTGAAATCCGTGAAGGTCGTGGTTGTGATGGTCCTTGGGGTCCACATCTTAAGTTAAAACTTGACCATTTGGGTGAAGAAACACTTAATTTACGTCTTCCAGGCGTATGTGACCTTGCTAAAACATTTGCTCACGTTGACCCTGCAAAAGAGCCAATTCCAGTAATTCCAACTTGTCATTATATGATGGGTGGTGTTCCTACTAATGTAAATGGACAAGCGCTACAAATCGATGCTCAAGGCAACGAAACAGTAGTTCAAGGTTTATTTGCAGTAGGTGAGATTGCATGTGTATCTGTACACGGTGCAAACCGCTTAGGTGGTAACTCATTACTTGATTTAGTTGTGTTTGGTCGTGCTGCGGGTAACTTCTTAGGTAAGTACCTAAATGACGTTGAAATATCTAAAGCTGCTTCAGAATCAGATTTAGAAGCGTCTCTTGCACGTTACAATCGTTGGGAAAATTCAACGGCTGGCCAAGGTGAAGATCCAGTTCAAATCAAAAAAGACCTACAACAATGTATGCAGCTTAACTTCTCGGTATTCCGTGAAGGTGACTCAATGGCTGCAGGTCTTCAAGAACTTAAAGAAATTCGCGAACGTCTGCAACATGCTCGTCTTGATGATAAATCATCAGACTTCAATACGCAGCGTATCGAATGTCTTGAACTAGATAACTTAATGGAAACAGCTTACTCGACTGCAGTAGCTGCAAACTTCCGTACAGAAAGCCGTGGTGCACATTCTCGCTTTGACTACCCAGATCGTGATGACGAAAACTGGTTATGTCACTCAGTATTCAATCCTGTAACGGATGAAATGAGTAAGCGTGATGTAAACTATGCGCCTAAAACGCGTGAAGCTTTCCCACCTAAAGCACGTGTTTACTAGGAGATAGACGATGGCACAAGTACAATTTTCAGTTTATCGTTATAATCCAGATGTTGACAACGCTCCTCGTATGCAAGAATACACCTTGCAAACAGAGGAAGGTCACGACATGATGGTGTTGGATGCACTTATTCTTCTAAAAGAACAAGATCCTACATTATCTTTCCGTCGTTCATGCCGTGAAGGTGTGTGTGGATCTGATGGTGTTAACATGAATGGTAAAAATGGTTTAGCATGTATTACTCCTTTATCTACGCTACAAAAAAATGGCAAAGGTAAAATCGTAGTACGTCCATTACCAGGTTTACCTGTGGTTCGTGACCTTGTTATTGACATGAGTCAGTTCTACACTCAGTACGAAAAAGTTAAACCTTATTTAATTAATGATCAGCCTGCAGCAGGCGAACGTCTTCAAACTATTGAAGAACGTGATAAATTAGATGGGCTTTATGAGTGTATTTTGTGTGCATGTTGTTCAACATCGTGTCCTTCGTTCTGGTGGAATCCAGACAAGTTCATTGGTCCAGCAGGCCTTCTTCATGCTTACCGTTTCTTGGCTGATAGCCGAGATACAGCAACTGAAGAACGTTTAGCGGATTTAGACGATGCGTTCAGTGTGTTCCGTTGTCACAGTATCATGAACTGTGTTAGCGTTTGTCCTAAGGGTCTTAATCCGACCAAAGCAATTGGACAAATCAAATCTATGTTACTAAACCGAGCGGTTTGATAGCTTAGTAAAGGTAAGATGGCTGATATTAAATTATATTAGCCATCTTGTTATAATAACTATTAATTTCTGCGCTAAAAAAAAGGGCTTATAAATGCACGAAGGTGTGATGAAGGCATGGCTAGAATCTTCACATTTAAACGGCGGCAACGTTGCTTATGTAGAAGAGCTTTATGAAGCGTATTTAGACGATGCGACTTCTGTGCCAGACGAATGGCGAGAAGTGTTTGAACAATTACCTAAAGTTGATGGTGTGGATGTTGAAGTAAAACATTCAGAGGTTCGAGCACAGTTTGCACAGCTTGCAAAAAACAAGCATAGAGAAGTAGTGGTAGCAGAGGGTAGTGGCGGTGACCTTAAACAGGTTAAAGTTCTACAACTTATTAATGCTTTCCGTTTTCGTGGACACCAAAATGCAAACCTAGATCCATTAGGTATTTGGCAACGAGAGCGTGTACGAGATTTAGAGCTAGAGTACCACGACCTATCTTCAAGTGATTTTGACCGCGAGTTTAACGTAGGGTCGTTTGCCGTAGGGCGCGATACTATGCCTTTAGGTGAACTATACCAAGCACTAAAAACTACATATTGTGGTTCAATTGGCGCTGAGTATATGCACATCACATCAACAGAGGAAAAGCGTTGGTTACAACAGCGTTTAGAATCTGTCCAGTCTAGGCCAAAATTCTCAAAAGATGAAAAGCTACGTATCCTAAAAGGTCTTACGGCTGCTGATGGTCTTGAAAAATATTTAGGGGCTAAGTTCCCAGGTGCTAAGCGTTTCTCACTCGAAGGTGGCGATGCGTTAGTTCCAATGCTAAAAGAGCTTATTCACCGCGCTGGTGAAAGCGGCCAACAAGAAGCTGTTATTGGTATGGCTCACCGTGGTCGTTTGAATGTTCTTGTGAATGTACTAGGTAAAAACCCATCAGAATTATTTGATGAGTTTGCCGGTAAACACAAAGAGACATTAAGTTCTGGCGATGTTAAATATCACATGGGTTACTCATCTGACTTTGCTACTAAAGGTGGCAACGTACATATGGCGCTTGCGTTTAACCCATCTCATCTTGAAATTGTAAATCCAGTAGTTATGGGCTCAGTTCGCGCTCGTCTTGATCGCTTAGGTGATAGCTCTGGTATTAAAGCTCTACCAATTACAATTCATGGTGACTCTGCAGTTACTGGTCAAGGTGTTGTACAAGAAACATTTAACTTGTCACAAACTAATGGCTTTAGCTGTGGTGGTAGTATACGCATTGTTGTAAATAACCAAGTAGGTTTTACAACGTCTAAACAAGATGATGTACGCTCAACTGTATATTGTACTGACATAGCTAAAATGGTTCAGTCACCAATATTTCATGTTAATTCTGATGATCCTGAAGCTGTTGCATTTGTTACACAGCTTGCACTTGATTTCAGAAACCAGTTTAAGCGCGACGTAGTTATCGATTTAGTGTGTTACCGTCGCCATGGTCACAATGAAGCTGATGAGCCTAATGCAACTCAGCCTGTCATGTACCAAAAAATTAAAAAACATCCAGTTCCACGTTTAATTTACGCTGATCAACTGATTGCAGAAGGCTCTTTCTCTGAACAAGAAGTTAAAGCTCTAGCAGATGATTACCGTAATGCATTAGATGAAGGCAACTGTGTTGTTTCAGAAATACAGCCAGAGACTTCGCATTCTTCAGATTGGGCTAAATATGTTGGCCACGAGTGGAATGTTGATTACGACGCGAGTGTTTCTGTTGAAAGACTAAAAGAACTGGGTGAAAAAATTGCAACTTACCCAGAGCAATATGTTGCTCAATCTCGTGTTAAAAAGATTTACGATGATCGTAAGTTAATGGCAAGTGGTGAAAAAGCGCTTGATTGGGGTATGGCAGAAACACTTGCTTATGCAACAATTGCGACAGAAGGCACTGACATTCGTTTAACTGGACAAGATTCTGGTCGTGGTACATTCTTCCATCGCCATGCTGTTGTTCATAGTCAAACTGATGGTGCTACGTACACTCCTTTAGAGCACCTAAGTAAAGACCAAGGTACTTTTCAAGTATTTGATTCGGTTTTATCTGAAGAAGCCGTTGTTGCTTTTGAGTATGGTTATGCAACAGCAGAGCCTACATCACTAATACTTTGGGAAGCGCAGTTCGGTGATTTCGCCAATGGTGCACAGGTTGTATTTGACCAATTCTTAAGTTCTGGTGAGCAAAAATGGGGCCGTTTATGTGGTCTTACAATTTTGTTACCGCATGGCTACGAAGGTCAAGGACCAGAGCATAGTTCAGCGCGTTTAGAGCGTTTCTTACAACTATGTGCTGATCACAACATGCAAGTGTGTGTTCCGTCTACTCCGGCACAAGTTTACGCTATGCTTCGTCGTCAATCAGTTCGACCACTTCGTCGTCCACTGATTGTAATGACACCTAAGTCGTTACTTCGTCACCCTCTTGCTACTTCATCACTTGAAGAGCTTTCACACGGTGTTTTCCATAATATGATCGATGAAATTGATGATATTAACCCGGAGAAAGTAGAACGTGTTGTATTTTGTAGTGGTAAAGTTTACTACGAACTATTACAAGAACGTCGTAAGCTTGAGCAAGATAATGTTGCAATTGTACGTGTTGAACAGCTATATCCGTTCCCGCACGATGAAATGAAAACAATTATAGAGCGCTACCAACACGTAACTGATTTTGTATGGTGTCAAGAAGAGCCACAAAACCAAGGTGCATGGTACTGTTCACAACATCACTTTATTGATGCAATCCCACAAGGTGCTAAATTAAAATATGCAGGACGTAAAGCATCTGCATCACCAGCGTGTGGTTACATGTCAGTACATACTAAAGAACAACAAGCGCTCGTTGCCGACGCGCTTACTATAGAAAATAAAGGATAAGCAATGAGCACAGAAATTAAAGTTCCTGTTCTTCCTGAGTCGGTTGCAGATGCTACCGTTGCTACATGGCATGTAAGTGTTGGCGACAAAGTAACTCGCGATCAAAACTTAGTAGACATTGAAACAGATAAAGTGGTTCTAGAAGTTGTTGCACAGCACGACGGTGTAATTACAGAGATATCACAAGAAGAAGGTGCAACCGTACTTGGCGATCAAGTTATGGGTTTACTTGGTGATGCTGATGCAGCGCCAGCAAGTGAAGGTTCAACTAAAGAAGAATCAGCACCAGCTAAATCAGAAGACGCGCCAGCGGCGCAATCAGCATCAGAAGGTAAAGAAGTGGATATTAAAGTACCTGTACTTCCAGAATCAGTTGCAGACGCAACAATTGCTACATGGCATGTACAACCAGGTGACGCTGTAACACGCGACCAAAACTTGGTAGATATTGAAACAGATAAAGTTGTTCTTGAAGTAGTAGCTCAAGAAGATGGCATCATGGGTGATATCATTCACGGAGAAGGTGATACTGTATTAGGCGAGCAAGTAATTGGTTCGGTTAAAGCAGGCGGTGCACCAGCGGCTCCAGCTGCAAAAGCAGACGCAGCGCCAGCAGATTCAAGCGAAAGCTCAGATGTGTTAACTCCATCAGTTCGTCGTTTAATCGCTGAAAAAGGCTTAGACGCTTCTAAAATTAAAGGCACGGGTAAAAATGGTCGTGTAACTAAAGAAGACGTTGATACTTTCTTAAAAGCACCAGCGCCAGCGGCTAAAAAAGCAGAAGCTTCTGCTCCAGCAGCACCGATGGGCGATCGTACACAAAAACGTGTACCTATGACTCGTTTACGTAAAACGATTGCGACACGTCTTCTTGAAGCTAAAAACTCAACTGCAATGTTAACAACATTCAACGAAGTGAACATGGGACCAATCATGAGCCTTCGTAAGCAGTATCAAGAAACGTTTGAAAAGCGTCATGGCATTCGTTTAGGTTTCATGTCTTTCTACGTGAAAGCGGTAACTGAAGCACTTAAACGTTTCCCTGATGTTAACGCATCAATTGATGGTGACGATATTGTTTACCATAACTATTTCGATATCAGCATTGCAGTATCTACTCCACGTGGTCTAGTTACTCCAGTACTTAAAGATTGTGACAAACTATCTGTTGCTGAAATCGAAAAAGGTATTCGTGAACTAGCACTTAAAGGTCGTGATGGTAAGCTAACGCTTGCTGATATGACGGGTGGTAATTTCACTATTACTAATGGTGGCGTATTTGGTTCATTGCTATCTACACCTATCATTAACTTGCCACAATCTTCGATTTTGGGTATGCATAAAATCCAAGATCGTCCTATGGCAGTAAATGGTAAAGTTGAAATACTTCCTATGATGTATTTAGCACTTTCTTATGACCACCGCATCATTGATGGTAAAGAATCTGTTGGTTTCTTAGTGACTATTAAAGAGTTACTTGAAGATCCAACTCGCTTATTGCTAGATGTTTAATCTAGTTGTATGAAATGTAAGCTGTGAATGAACATTCACAGCTTTTTTTTTGCGCCTTTGGTCGTACTGGGGTTTTCATGTTAAGCCTTGGGATCTATACTAGGTGCGCAATTTGGGATAGTTGTTTATTTGAAAAAATATTCAGCTCTTTTAGTATAAAAAATTGGATAAAGCATCATGAATTTGCATGAGTATCAGGCAAAACAACTTTTTGCCGAATATGGTTTACCCGTTTCTACAGGTTACGCTTGCGATACACCTGAAGAAGCTGCTGCAGCTGCTGAAAAAATTGGCGGCGATATGTGGGTTGTTAAAACTCAGGTTCACGCAGGTGGACGTGGTAAAGCTGGCGGTGTAAAGCTAGTTAAAACTATCGAAGAAGTAAAAGCGTTTGCAGCTAATTGGTTAGGTAAAAACCTAGTTACTTACCAAACAGACGAGAAAGGCCAGCCAGTAGCTAAAATTTTAGTAGAAAGCTGTACTGACATTGCTAACGAATTGTACCTAGGTGCAGTAGTTGACCGTGCATCTCGTAAAGTAGTTTTCATGGCGTCTACTGAAGGCGGCGTTGAAATTGAAACTGTTGCTGAAGAAACACCAGAGCTTATCCACAAAGCAGAGATCGACCCGTTAGTAGGTCCTCAAGCTTACCAAGCACGTGAACTAGGTTTCAAATTGGGTCTTAACCCAGTACAAATGAAACAGTTTGTTAAGATCTTTATGGGTCTTGGTAAAATGTTCACTGATTTTGATTTCGCACTACTTGAAATCAACCCGTTAGTAATTACAGATGAAGGCAACCTTCACTGTCTTGACGGCAAAATCGGTATTGATGGTAATGCACTTTACCGTCAACCTAAAATCCGTGAATTCCACGATCCATCTCAAGAAGATGCTCGTGAAGCACACGCAGCAAGCTTCGAGCTTAACTACGTTGCTCTAGACGGTAATGTTGGTTGTATGGTTAACGGTGCAGGCCTAGCAATGGGTACTATGGACATCGTAAACCTACACGGCGGCAAGCCGGCTAACTTCTTGGATGTTGGTGGCGGTGCTACTAAAGAACGTGTTTCTGAAGCATTCAAAATCATTCTTTCTGACGACAATGTTAAAGCTGTTTTAGTAAACATCTTTGGCGGCATCGTTCGTTGTGACATGATTGCTGAAGGCATCATTGGCGCAGTTAAAGAAGTTGGCGTAACCGTACCAGTAGTTGTACGTTTAGAAGGTACTAATGCTGAATTAGGTCGTGAAGTTCTTAAGAACTCTGGTCTAGATATCATTGCTGCTGAATCACTAACAGACGCTGCTGAAAAAGTTGTTGCTGCTGCGGAGGGCAAATAATGTCTGTATTAATCAATAAAGATACAAAAGTTATCTGTCAAGGTTTCACTGGTGGCCAAGGTACTTTCCACTCAGAGCAAGCGCTTGAGTACGGTACACAAATGGTTGGTGGTGTTAGCCCAGGTAAAGGCGGTCAAACGCACCTTGGTCTTCCTGTATTCAACACAGTTCGTGATGCTGTAAAAGAAACTGGCGCAACTGCTTCAGTTATCTACGTACCAGCTCCTTTCTGTAAAGATGCAATCTTAGAAGCTATCGATGCTGGCATCGAGCTAATAGTTTGTATTACTGAAGGTATCCCTACACTTGATATGGTTGATGTTAAAATTAAACTAGATCAAACAGGTACTCGTATGATCGGTCCTAACTGCCCAGGTGTTATTACTCCAGGTCAGACTAAGATTGGTATCATGCCTGGTCATATCCACAAACCTGGTAAAGTAGGTATTGTTTCTCGCTCTGGTACTTTAACGTACGAAGCAGTTAAGCAAACTACTGATGCTGGTTTTGGTCAGTCTACGTGTGTTGGTATTGGTGGTGATCCAATTCCAGGTACTAACTTTATCGACGTTCTAGAAATGTTCGAAAAAGATCCACAAACTGAAGCAATCGTAATGATTGGTGAAATTGGTGGTACTGCAGAAGAAGAAGCTGCAGAGTACATCAAAGCTCACGTAACTAAACCTGTAGTATCTTACATTGCTGGTGTTACTGCACCAGAAGGTAAGCGTATGGGTCACGCTGGCGCAATCATTGCCGGCGGTAAAGGTACTGCTGATGAGAAATTTGCTGCATTAGAAGCTGCGGGCGTAAAAACTGTACGTTCACTTGCTGATATCGGTAAAGCACTTAAAGAGAAAACAGGCTGGTAATCGCTTGTTTCCTTTGAAAAGGCCCGCACATGCGGGCCTTTTTGTTATTAGATGAAAATTTAGAACGGGTAACTAATATGCTGGAAAAAACGTACAGATAAGTCTTGGCGTTGTTTATTTATAGCCAGCTCATTACACAGAGTATAGATTGTTTTTTCTACTTGGTTCATAAATCGACCGTAGCCCATTTCATGTTTATCCTGCTGCGTTGCTACTACTACAAAATGCAGCGTTTCTACTAATTTACTTGCTTCAGAAAAGTGCTTAATTTGATTTTCATTAGATTCAATATCAAAACTTAACTTTTGAAGTTCATCATTGCCTTCACTCTTATCTATTTTACTATTGCGTATAATAGGCGTTGCGCCGTTAGCAACCATAGCGCCATGGTTTAAGTTGTTATTTTGACACGCACGTATAAATGCATATGCAAAGTAGTCATAAAATTTAGCATAGTCGTTTGTGTTCATTAGTGTTTGAAACTGCGTTTTAATTGCGCGCGAAACCGGTATAGTAAAAGTGGCGTAAGTCATCTCTGCATAATCATTGGGTATGCTGCATTGTCTTGATTGGTAGCGAGGGTAGAGACTTCTTAATTTGTAACCATAGCTTTCCTTGTTGCCTTTTTCTTTAGCAAATAGGTCATACGTTAAGTGTTGATGGTCGCGTAGTTTAAACTGGGGCTGATTTATTAAGAGTTGTCCTTGTAAAGTGTCTAACACTTTTTGAACTTTATTATGAAATTCTGCAGAGTTGGCTCGCAAATCATCGCCTGTTGCTAAAAATAGAATGCGTATTTTTTTACTCGGTGTACCTTCAGTGTAATAAATCTTATGCGCTTCGTGATAACGGGGATTATAAAAAAAGAGCATTTGTTTATCTGTTTCTAATTGATAAGACTCATCATTAAATCTTACAACGGGTAGTTTATCATTCGCTAATAAGTGCACATTATAAAGCTCGTACTCATCACAAGAAGCAAACAGCTGGCGTGCAATACGTTCATAGCAGCAATTTATATCACTAAAGCTTTTATAAAAATCCTGATTAGGGGTTATTTCAGCTAAAAGGTAGTGGTTAGCGCGTGCATTAGTTGGAATATATACACGATGTTGATTAAGTGTCGCCATCTTTAAATCCTTATAATGTAGGTTATTTACCTACTATAAACTGTTTAGATGACTTAAATATTGCGTTAAAACAAATTTTATTCATAAACAATGGTTCAGCTGAATTAAAGTTAAGCAATATCAAAAATAAACCTTAATCTAGTGCTGTATGTTAGTGTATGTTTTTGTAATAATGCATTAGTTTTGTTATTACGTAATATTTAGAGGACTACACTCCTATGGCGGAAATTGAGAATCGCCCAAGTAACTTTATTAGAACCCGAATTGATGAAGACTTAGCAAGTAAAAAGCATGCAACAACGCATACACGTTTTCCACCTGAACCAAATGGCTTTTTGCATATTGGTCATGCCAAATCAATTTGTTTAAATTTTGGCATCGCAAAAGATTATAACGGTTTATGTAACTTACGTTTTGACGATACAAACCCAGAAAAAGAAGACATTAACTACGTTAATTCTATAAAAGAAGACGTACAGTGGTTAGGTTTTAACTGGGATGGCGATATAAAGTATTCTTCTAACTATTTTGATACTTTATATGGTTACGCTGTTGAGCTTATAAATAAAGGCTTAGCGTACGTTTGCTTTTTAACAGCGGATGAAGCACGCCAATACCGTGGTACATTGAAAGAGCCAGGTAAAAATAGCCCGTACAGAGATACATCCGTTGAAGAAAACCTAGCGTTATTTGAAAAAATGCGTGCTGGCGAATTCAAAGAAGGCGAATGTGTCCTGCGTGCTAAAATTGATATGGCAAGCTCATTTATGGTGCTTCGCGATCCAATTATTTATCGCGTACGTTTTGCTCATCATCATCAAACAGCAGACAAGTGGTGCATTTACCCAATGTATGACTTCACGCACTGTATTTCTGATGCACTCGAAGGTATTACACATTCATTATGTACACTCGAATTTCAAGATAACCGTCGTTTGTACGACTGGGTACTTGATAACATTAGTTTAGAGTGTCACCCACAGCAAATTGAGTTTTCACGTTTAAATCTTGAATACACAATTATGTCTAAGCGTAAGCTAAGCGATTTAGTGGTAAATAACCATGTAGAAGGGTGGGATGACCCACGTATGCCTACAATTGCAGGCCTGCGTCGCCGTGGTTATACACCAGGTTCAATCCGTGAGTTTTGTTTGCGTATTGGTGTAACAAAACAAGAGAATATGGTTGAAATGGGTATGCTTGAAGCATGTATCCGTGAAGATCTAAACGAAAATGCACCACGTGCAATGGCCGTACTCGATCCTGTTAAAGTTGTTATTGAAAACTACGATGCAGACAAGGTTGAGGTTTTATCTGTGGCTAACCACCCAAATAAAGAAGAAATGGGTCGTCGTGATGTACCGTTTACTCGTGAAATCTATATAGAACGAGAAGACTTTAAAGAAGAAGCGAATAACAAGTTTAAACGTTTAGTGCTTGATAAAGAAGTACGCTTACGTGGTGCTTATGTTATTAAAGCACAGCGTGTTGAAAAAGACGAAAATGGTGAAATCACAACTATCTTCTGTACTTACGATACTGAAACACTTGGTAAAAATCCAAGTGATGGACGTAAAGTAAAAGGTGTTATTCACTGGGTTTCAGCACCAGAGTCTATTACGGCAGAAGTTCGTTTATACGATCGTTTGTTTAGTGTTCCAAACCCAGCAGCCGCTGATGAGTTTGAAACAACATTAAATCCAGAGTCACTGGTTGTTTTATCAAACGCTAAATTAGAGCCATCGCTTGCTAATTCACAAGCAGAGCAGGGCTTTCAGTTTGAGCGTACGGGTTATTTCTCTCGTGATTCTAAATCAGAGAATGTTGTATTTAATCAAACAGTGGGTCTTCGCGATTCATGGTCTAAAACTCAATAAATAATATCTAAATATCTCCAGTATTTACTGGGGATATTCATTACAAGCGTATTTTAGACACAAAAAAACCTGCACTTAGCAGGTTTTTTATTGCTTTTTAAAAGCGGTATTAGCTGTTAGCGTCGCTAAATTCTTTACACGCTGCTTTATCATTACACTCACCGTATAAATATAAAGAATGGTTTGTAAGTGTAATACCATTTTCTTCAGAAATTTCAAGTTGACGACGTTCAATCATCTCATCTTCAAACTCTACAACTTTGCCACACTTCAAACATACTAAATGATCGTGGTGTGTGCTTCCTGAAAGTTCAAATACTGATTTGCCACCTTCAAAGTGATGACGGCTTACAATACCCGCATCATCAAATTGGTTAAGTACGCGGTATACAGTTGCAAGACCAATTTCTTCACCTAGATCCAAAAGAATTTTGTAAACATCTTCAGCACTGATGTGTTGGTTATCTGGAGATTGTAAAATCTCTAATATTTTAATACGCGGTAAAGTTACTTTTAAACCGGCTTTTTTAAGTTCCAAGTTATGATCAGTCATTAAATCTGTCTCAATTTTATTTGGTTATACTAGACATCTTGCAAAGATGTACACGACACATTAGCAACAAACAGGATAACGTGCCTAAGCGTTAAGTGCAAAGAACAATTGATTTATATTGCCACTAAAGCTTAAAACGCTAACTGTTTGATAATTATTTAAACAGCTAGCGATATATGCAGTAAATTAGTCAGCTAATTCACTTAAACACATCTCTTCATATACTTGAGCAGACCATGCTTTAACACGTTGTTCTGTAAGCTCTGGTTGACGGTCTTCGTCGATACCCAAACCTACAAAATGCTTATCATCAGCCATGCCTTTAGATGCTTCAAAGTCATAGCTTTCGCTCGGCCAATGACCAACAACAATAGCGCCACGCTCAGTAACGATATCGTTGATCATGCCCATCGCATCTAAAAAGTACTCAGCGTAATCTTCTTGGTCTCCACAACCAAAAATAGCAACAAGTTTACCTTCAAAGTCTACTTCTTCAAGTTCTGGAAAAAAGTCATCCCAGTCACATTGTGCTTCACCGTAGTACCAAGTAGGGATACCGAATAAGATTAAATCAAATTCAGCAATCTCTTCTTTAGAGCTTTTTGCAATATCATGAACAGCCACTAGCTTCTTACCCAATTCTTTTTGGATCATTTTTGCTACGTGTTCTGTGTTACCTGTGTCACTTCCGAAAAAAATGCCTACACTTGCCATGGATTTAAAACCTTTTATGTATCAATAGCCAATCTTTCTTGTAAAATCGTTTCAATCAGCGCACTGCGGCTAATATTTTGTGCATCTGCCATATCACTCAATGCTTGATATAACTGCGATGAAACTTTAAATTCAACACGCTTTAAGCCACGTGCTTTATCTCTTTTTATTTGATTACGTTTATTTACCTTTAACTGCATATCCCGTGAAAGGGGATTGGTTTTAGGTCTGCCTGGGCGTTTTTCGTATTCAAATAAATCGAGTGTAGTTCTATCTGTTTCTGACTTCGCCATGCTTAACCTACACCTGCGCCTTGCCAAAATACTTGAATAAGACCTTTAGCAATAAAGCCTGAACAACCTAAAAAGAGCACACCCCAGACAATGTATTGTCCGAACTTAGGCACATTGCCACTTTTTAGTACGTCTTTAATTGCCATGCCGATGAATATGAAAATACCGGCTAAGCCAAAATACAACCCTAGGGTATCAAATTCGTTAATTAACTGACTGACCATCAACGTATAACCTTTAAATTAAACGGCGCGTACTATAGCATATAATTATTCATATATTTAGTGCGCAAAATCAAAAACACGCGATTAAAATTGCTTTAAACCGCAGTTAAAAAGTCGTTTATCGCTTTATTTACGGCAAGTGGCTTTTGAGCATGAAGCCAATGGCCTGCGCCATGAATTATTTTAGCCTTGGTATTTTTAAAGCGAGCTTTAATTGCAGTACGATGCTCGGGCAAAATATAGTCAGAATCATTACCTTTAATGAAAAGAGTATCGCATAAACAAGAATTGTTTTCATTAACATTGGATGTAATTGTAGAATATTTTTCGTCAAGCACATTTAAATTAAATCGCCATGCAAAATGACCTTCCTCATTTTTAGCGAGGCTTTTAAGTAGAAACTGTCGAACTCCCAGCTCTTCTATGTAAGGCTGCATTAGAGCATCAGCTTGTTTTCTATCGTCAATTGATTGTGCTGAAACCGCTTTTAATGCCTGTAATATTTTTGTGTGCCGAGCAGGGTAACTAACAGGTGCTATATCAAGTACAACAAGCTTATTTACAAGTTCAGGATGTGTAAGCGCTAATTCCATTGCCACTTTACCACCCATAGAGTGCCCAACTAAATGTGCTTTATCTATGTTCAAATGTGCTAATAACTCAACAATATCTTGTGCCATTGCTGGGTAGTTCATTTCATCACTATGAGGAGAAAGCCCGTGGTTACGTAAATCAACGTTAATAACAGTAAAGTGTTCACTTAATGGTTTTGCTATTACATTTAGGTTTTCTAATGATCCAAAAAGCCCATGTATCAAAATAACATTAGGACCTTGCCCTTGTTGCTTGTAATTTAACTGCATACCCGCCTCCTGAAAATTTCGCCATAGTTTGCCGAGCATTGCTCTAAAAAGCAAAAAATACAGCGACTATTTATTAAATTGGGCTTTTGTTTGTTAAATCAACAACAATGAGGTAAATATTAATATGTTTACGGGAGTGCTTGTTGTAACTCGCATTTCTGATTGGTTTGGGTATAATCACACGGGAGAAAAAAATGTGACCCGTAATGACAGGAAGAACATGAAACAAATCGACATAGACGACGAGTTATATCAATATATTGCTAGCAATACGCAAAGTATTGGTGAAAGTGCATCCACTATTTTACGTCGTTTATTAAATCTGAGCGGCGAAAAAATTCAAACCGCAAACGTAGAACTAACTCAAAATAATCAAACTGCGACTACGTCTACCGCCACATTAAAAAGCTCAGAGCCATCTGCTGCTGAGACTTCAAAAAAACAAACGCCTGTAGCTCACGCACCCGTGAAGCAAAAAAGCGATAATGTTTTTAATGTATTAAATAAAGAAGAGCTGGCAATGCAAAAAGGTGTTGTTGGACGCTTTTTGTTTATTTTAAGTGCATTTTACCGCACACATAAAACTGATTTTTCTGCGGTATTAGACATAAAAGGGCGTGACCGTGTTTACTTTGCTACTAGTAAAGAAGCTTTAGTAAATAGCGGTAGTAGTATGAATCCTAAAAACATAACCGATAGTGAATATTGGGTTATGACTAATTCTAATACAACGCGTAAAAAAATGATGCTTCATGAAGTTGCTCTTTGCCTTGGATATAGTGCAGAGCAAGCTGAAAAAATTCGCGATTACCTGTAAGGAAATATAATGGCTATTCACTCAGGCGCAGGCAAAACTGCTCCACAATCGGCACTGGTTAACGTACCTAAATTAGTATCTGCGTATTACTTAAATGAACCTGATCTTGAACAAAATCCAGAGCATTGTGTTGCCTTTGGTACCTCAGGCCACCGTGGTTGTTCTTACGATGTTAAATTTAACGAGTCACACATTCTAGCGATTACTCAGGCTATTTGTGATTACAGAAAACAAAATGACATATTTGGTCCGTTATTTTTAGGCAAAGACACACACGCATTGAGTGAAGCCGCATTTAACTCTGCAATAGAAGTACTTGTTGCGAATGAAGTGCAAGTGATCACACAAGAAGATGGTGATTTTACGCCAACACCAGTGATTAGCCATGCAATCGTTAGCCACAATAA
The DNA here is from genome assembly GCF_015864375.1 of Pseudoalteromonas sp. SWYJZ19. Lineage (NCBI taxonomy): Bacteria > Pseudomonadati > Pseudomonadota > Gammaproteobacteria > Alteromonadales > Pseudoalteromonadaceae > Pseudoalteromonas > Pseudoalteromonas sp. SWYJZ19. Next base: position 146,020 of record NZ_JADYXI010000001.1, on the reverse strand, counting down.
GCTACACCCAAATGAATTAGCAGACGGGATTGTTGTTACGCCTTCGCATAACCCTCCTGAAGATGGTGGCTTTAAATACAACCCACCTAATGGCGGACCAGCAGATACCGACGTCACTAAATGGATTGAAGACAGAGCTAATCAACTTTTACTAGAAGATTTAGTTGAAGTTGAGTTATTCCCATTCGCTAAGGCATCGCGTTCTGGCTTTATCCGCTACGAAGATTTAATGACTCCTTATATTGATGACTTAGCAAATATCGTTAATTTAAAAGCAATTAGCGATGCAGGTATTAAAATTGGTATCGATCCACTAGGTGGTTCAGGTATTAATTTTTGGCCAGTCATTGCAAAAAAATATAATTTAGATTTAACCGTAGTTAATGATGTTGTTGATCCACGTTTTGCTTTTATGCCACTTGATAAAGACGGCAAAATTCGTATGGATTGTTCATCACCTTATTCAATGGCAAATCTTATTGCACTAAAAGATGATTTTGATGTGTCTATTGGTAACGACCCTGACTACGATCGTCACGGTATTGTAACGCCAGACGGCTTAATGAATCCAAACCACTTTTTAGCAGTGGCAATCGATTACTTACTTAAACACCGTGATTGGAATGAAACCGTAGAAATTGGTAAAACATTGGTTTCTAGCTCTATGATCGACAAAGTAGCTGCTCGTAACAACCGTAAGGTTAAAGAAGTACCAGTAGGCTTTAAATGGTTTGTTGAAGGCTTAAGCAAAGGCAAGCTTGCCTTTGGTGGCGAAGAAAGCGCAGGTGCTGCATTCTTACGTTTTGATGGCTCTGTATGGTGTACAGATAAAGACGGCTTCATTATGGGTCTACTCGCTGCAGAAATACTTGCTGTGACAGGTAAAACGCCATCAGTCCTTTATAAAGAATTAGAACAAGAGTTTGGTTCTCCAATTTATAAACGCCTAGATGCACCAGCCACAAGCGGTCAAAAATCACGTTTACAAGCATTGAGTGCTTCTGATGTAAAAGCAGATACACTTGCTGGCGAGCCTATTTTGCAAAAATTGACTCATGCACCAGGTAACGATGCTGCCATTGGTGGTTTAAAAGTGGTTACTGAAAATGGCTGGTTTGCAGCGCGTCCATCAGGTACTGAAGATATTTATAAAATATACCTTGAATCATTTAAAGGTGAAGAGCATTTAGCGTTACTTGAAAAAGAAGCTAAAAAGCTTGTAGATTCAGTTATAAGCTAACTTAATCTAATAATTTTAAAACGGCTGATTTATTCAGCCGTTTTCGTTTCTATACCTTGTGTATTTATAAAAATATATGCATAAGAGTCTACTCTCACATTATTTTTAAAGGGCTTATTATATGTCAGCCAATCCATCTTACTTAAATGAATTAAAACAAACAGGCGATTTTTTAACGCTTAGTCGTGACAACGAATGGCATTTAGATGCAGGTGAGTTTGTTTTAGATAATGGGACTCGTGTAAATATACACGATACCGGAGTCATTGAGTTTCAACCTGCTGTTATAACGTCAAAAGATGTAGTTTATTCAAGCGCTGTACACGGTAACGAAACTGCGCCAATTGAAATTTGTGATGCACTTATTAAACAAATTATAAAAGGCGAGCTGATACTTAAGCAGCGTGTTTTGTTTATTTACGGTAATCCACAATCAATTAATATTGGCCTGCGTTTTGTAGAAGAAAACTTAAATAGATTATTTAATGGTCACCATACAATTGAAGGTGTACCAATGAATAATGAGCGAAACCGCGCTGCAAAGCTTGAGCAGTACGTAAGCGATTTTTATACACGTGGCGAGCAAGGCAGTACGCGATGTCATTACGACTTACACACTGCAATTAGAGGCTCTAAAAACGAAAAATTTGCTGTGTATCCATTTTTACATGGTAAGCCATGGAAAAAGTCGCAGCTACAATTTTTATTGAGTTGTGGTGTAAATACCGTGCTTATGATGAAATCTCCTGCAACAACATTTAGCTATTATTCGTCATTTATACACGGTGCTGATTCTTTTACGGTAGAGCTGGGTCAAGTTAAGCCATTTGGTCAAAACGATATGGCTCGCTTTGAAAAAACAAAGCAAACCTTAACTGCATTAATTAGTCAAAATGAAGTTAAATATCCTGAATTTAATGCAAACGATTTTGAATTGTTTGCTGTCCATCGCACAATAAATAGAACGCAGAACGATTTTAGCTTTCCTTTTTCTGACGATGCCGAGAACTTTACTGGCTTTGCGAAAGGTGCACTACTTGCAACCGACGGTGATACAGCGATTTACGCTGACGTTGAAGGAGAGGCTATTATTTTTCCAAATGCGAGCGTAGCATTAGGGCAAAGAGCACTCCTTACTGTTATTCCAATGGATATTGATAGCAATTTCGTCTAATTTAACTCATCAGACCACTAGTAACTTAAAGTTAACTATATGATTACTATTAATTAAAGTAACCGTATCGTTAACTTGCCACTTATTTAACCAGTATTTGCTTTTGTTTCGTCCCAGATCTGTTGAATAACACTTTACGTTAACGTAAAGTGTTGGCAGCTTTAATTAAAGATAGTGCAGATGTTGCAAAGTTTAACCAGCAACAATCACCCACAATAATAATTTAAAGGGGCACTGTTTTACCGACAACAAAAGAAGGTAGGTTATGAGTAATCCAAATAACGTATCGCTGAATATTAACCACGAGCTTGAATTTATTGATGGTCAAGCGCTTAATATTCCAACCCTTAGTATTTTAACTGAGGACGGCGACATTCATCCTAGTGCAACCGCACCTGACATTTCAAAACATACCGCTATTAAGTTATATGAAACAATGCGTTTTATACGTTTGTTAGATGAACGTATGCAAGGCGCGCAGCGCCAAGGCCGTGTTAGTTTTTATATGCAATGCCTAGGCGAAGAAGCCGCAGTTACAGCCTCTGCTGCTGCACTGGATCAAGACGATATGATCATGGCTCAATATCGTGAACAGGCAGCCCTGCATTATCGTGGCTTTACTCTTGATCAATTTATGAACCAAATGTTTTCAAATGAATTGGATTTAGGCAAAGGCCGTCAAATGCCAATTCATTATGGGTCTAAAGCGCTAAACTACATGACGATTTCATCGCCATTGGGTACGCAAATACCACAGGCAACGGGTTATGCATATGGCCAAAAAATAAAGCACATCGACGCTAAAACAGGCGAGCTTGCCAGCACAATTGATAATGTGACTATTTGTTACTTTGGTGAAGGTGCTGCATCTGAAGGTGACTTTCATGCCGGTTTAAATATGGCCGCTGTTCACAAAGCGCCGGTTATATTTTTTGCACGTAATAACGGCTATGCCATATCTACCCCTGCTGATGAGCAGTTTAAAGGCGACGGTATTGCGTCGCGTGGTGTGGGTTATGGCATTAAAACAATTCGTGTTGATGGCACAGATGCACTTGCTGTTTATGCGGCAACTAAAAAAGCACGCGAAATAGCCTCAACACAAGGTGAACCTGTACTTATTGAATCGATTGCTTATCGTTTGGGTGCGCACTCTACGTCAGACGATCCAAGTGGTTATCGCTCTAAAGATGAAGAAGCGAATCATCAAACGTGTCCTATTGATAAATTTAGAAAATGGCTGGTCAAGCAAGACTGGTTAAACGAAGAAGACGATATAAAAGCAAAAGAGTCGATTCGTGAAGAAATTTTAGCAGCGCTTAAACGTGCTGAAGTTGTTGCAAAGCCCGCTTTAGAAGAACTGGTATCTGACGTTTACGATACACCAATTCCATTACTGCAACGCCAGTACGAGCAACTAAAAGAACATATAAAACAGCATCCAGATGCTTACCCAGTAACCGCAGGGAGAATTAAGTAATGGCTAAAATGAACATGCTCCACGCAATTAACTCTGCTCTCGATATTACGATGAATGAACACCCTCAAGCCTGTATTTTTGGTGAAGATGTTGGTTACTTCGGTGGTGTATTTAGAGCAACATCGGGCTTGCAAGAGAAGTACGGTAAACATCGTGTTTTTAATACGCCTTTAACCGAGCAAGGTATTTTAGGTTTTGCTAATGGTTTAGCTGCTTTTGGTGCGCCTGCATTGGCAGAAATTCAATTTGCTGATTATATTTTCCCAGCGTTTGATCAAATAGTAAATGAAGCCGCTAAATTTCGTTATCGCAGTGGTAATGAATTTAATGTCGGTAACTTAACTATTCGTACACCTTATGGTGGCGGTATTGCCGGTGGTTTATACCATTCACAATCACCCGAGGCGTATTTTGCGCACACACCTGGTTTGAAAGTAGTTGTACCGCGTAACCCTTATCAAGCTAAAGGTTTATTACGTGCATCAATTAAAGATGATAACCCGGTCATATTTTTTGAGCCTAAGCGTTTATATCGTGCATCAATTGGCGAAGTGCCAGAAGAAGATTATAGTATTGAATTAGGCACGGCTGAAGTAGTACAAGAGGGGGCCGATATTACGCTTTTAGCGTGGGGTGCTCAAATGGAGATTATTGAAGATGCAGCAAAGCAAGCAAGTGAGCAAGGTATAAGCTGTGAAGTTATTGATCTTCGTAGTATTTTACCATGGGATGTTGAAACGATTGCTAAATCGGTTATTAAAACCGGCCGTTTAATCGTGAGTCATGAAGCGCCTATAACCAATGGCTTTGGTGCAGAGATAGCCGCGACAATACAACAAGAGTGTTTCTTGCATTTAGAGTCGCCAATTTTACGTGTATGTGGTCTAGATACGCCATACCCGCTGGCACTTGAAAAAGAATACGTACCGAATGCACTAAAAGTGTTGGCTGCAATTAAACAATCAATGGATTTTTAGGGGTTACCATGGCTAAAGATTTTATATTACCCGATATTGGTGAAGGCATTGTTGAATGCGAAGTAGTTGAATGGCTAATACAAGAAGGCGATACCGTATCTGAAGATCAGCCAATTTGCGATGTTATGACAGACAAAGCATTAGTACAAATTCCGGCAGTGCATGATGGCGTTATTTCAAAGCTATATTATCTAAAAGGTGAGATTGCTAAAGTACATGCCCCTTTATTCGCTATGGATGTAGCAGGTGAAAGCATTAGCAATGAAGTAGTACAAGAGCCAGTACAAGCTGAAAATAAAACTAATGATGCAGCTGATGTGGTTGAGGACTTTATATTACCGGATATTGGTGAAGGTATTGTTGAGTGTGAGATTGTTGATTGGTTAGTTGCTGAAGGCGACGAAATAGAAGAAGACCAAGCGGTTTGTGACGTAATGACCGACAAAGCATTAGTACAAATTCCGGCAAAATATACAGGCACAGTAAAAAAACTATATTACCAGAAAGGTGAAATAGCAAAAGTACATAGCCCGTTGTTTCAAATGACAATTGCAGGCAGTGCAGCAAAACCAAATGTTGATATAAACCAAGCGGTCGTAAAGGCTCAAACTAATGCCGTCGCTGAAAAAGTTGCCCCTGTTAAAACACAGCAAACTGCTAAAGTTATCAATCAAAAAGCGGTTGCATCACCTGCGGTTCGTCGTAAAGCACGTGAGCTAGATGTTGATTTAACCTGTGTACCAGGTAGTGGTAAAAATGGACGTATTTACAAGCAAGATATTGAAGAGTTTGTAAAAGGCGAAGTGCCAAATACTATTGATACTTCACCGCTTAATAGCGATGCTTCTCAAAGTGCAGTACAAAACCAAACACAGAATCAAAGCGGTGGCGTACGAGTAGAGCAAATTAAAGGTATTAAAGCGGCCATGGCCAAGCAAATGGTAGCTTCGGTTTCAACTATTCCGCACTTTACGTTTAGTGATGAAATAGACTTAACACAGCTTATAGCTTTGCGTAGCGCTTTAAAAGAGCAGTATAAAGCACAAGGCGTTAAGCTCACCATGATGCCATTTTTTGTAAAAGCACTCTCGCTAGCAATGAAAGAGTACCCTGTACTTAATTCAAAAGTGAACGATGAATGCTCAGAGCTTACCTATTATAACGATCATAATATCGGTATAGCGGTTGATTCTAAAATTGGCTTGTTAGTGCCTAATATTAAATCGTGCCAGAGTAAAAGCATTGTTGATGTGGCAAATGATTTAACCCGTTTAACTCATTCTGCGCGAGAAGGCCGTGTTGCACCCGATGATTTAAAAGGTGGGACAATTAGCATCTCTAACATTGGTGCTATTGGCGGCACTATCGCGTCCCCTATAATTAATAAACCAGAAGTGGCTATTGTTGCGCTAGGTAAACTGCAGCATCTACCGCGTTTTGATGAAAGTGGGCAGGTTGTGAGTAAAGCTATTATGCAAGTGAGCTGGTCTGGCGATCATCGCGTTATTGATGGCGGCACTATTGCTCGCTTTAATAACCTATGGAAATCGTACTTAGAAAACCCATCGGCAATGATGATGGCTATGAGTTAATAGCTAAATTGTTAATATGTAATAAAAACCAGCTTTTAGCTGGTTTTTTGTTTTAATGTCAGCTGTTTTTAATTAAGATACAAATGTTACTAAAAAGTAATAAAGTTAACCCCGTTAGGGAATATAAAAAATAACACTAAGGAAATTTCATGGAACATTATATGAACGCGTTGCGTAGCTACGCAGATTTTTCAGGCCGTAATCGTCGTAAAGCATTTTGGATGTTTATGCTAATTAATATTATTTTTTCGCTTTTAACAAGTGTTATAGATGGTATTACAAACACAATGTTCGTAAGCTCAATATATAGCTTAGCTTTATTGATCCCTCAATTGAGTGCGGGTGCACGTCGTTTACACGATACAGGCCGTTCAGGATGGTGGCAGCTACTTTGGTTAGTGCCAGTAATCGGCTGGATTGTTTTAATTGTTTTCCTTGCTCAAGATTCACACGAAGGCGAAAATGATTTTGGTCCAAATCCAAAAGAATTAGCAGTAGAACCTGCAACTTTATAAGTAAGAATAACTTAACATGTTAAAAGCTCAGCAATTGCTGAGCTTTTTTGTGTTTTTTAAATCTCATTTTTTAAATTTCAGCAAAAAAATACAACCCATAACCAACTATTAATGCGGGAATAGATGTATAAAGTGTAGCTATAACTGCAGCTTTGGGCGCCATTGCTATTGCTGGAAATAACGCATCACCATCGTTAGAAATTGCGTTTCCTGCTAAAGCACTAAAGGGAATAATGCCTTGAATATAAAGCGTTGTAACAATTATTTGCGGGCCACAGCCGGGTAAAAATCCAATAAGCACTGCAATTAATGGGGCTAAATAGGCGTAATGTACAAACCACGTTTTTAAATCAAGTCCTGCAATATTAACCAAAATCTCAAATAGCATAAAAGAGGCTACAACCCATGCCGTTACAAAATGGGTATCTTGTAATACTTTTATTATTTTAGAAGGGGGGTTACATGCATCGTCTTCTGACGTTACTTCTTGATAGCTTTCACCTCTTGACGAAAGTGCCCAAATACTAACAATAAATAAAGCCATTAATGCACCAAATAGCGTAATTACAGTACTTGTGCTTGAACCAAACTGTGAAAAATCAACATTAAACGCAATCAAAAAGGCAATTATAAGGCTTGGGATAATTGCTGCCATCCAAACCGGTTTGCTGATTTTAATAATGTTAGTTGAGAGTATTTTAATTTGGTGGTTTTGTTCTTGCGCTGTTGGGCGTAAAAAGTCTTTTTTGTGTATTGTATTAACCAGTAAACCACTGAATGTACCCACAACTAACCCTATTCCCATAATTAACAAGCCTTCAGTAGGGCGGGTAGCAAGTAATAAAAATGCTGCATCTCCCATTGTAGCTGTTAGCACAGCAACAATAGCACCAAAGCTTGCTTGGCCTTTTGTAAATTGAGTAACCACAATAATAGCGCCACCACAGCCAGGTAATGCACCTAAAACCGCTGCAAAGCTAATTTCTAAAATAGGGGACTTGGCACTTAAATAACTAAGCTCTAATTGAGGTAAGTGTTCTATAGCGTAGTAATAAATTAAAAGGGTAGCAGCAACAAACACACTCACTTGAAAAAATGCATCACTCAGTGCGGTCATTGTTATTTCGCGTAATTGCGGTATTGCAAGGCAAGTTAAAATAAATAAAGGCAGCAGTAAGCGTTTATTTTGGCTCAAAAATCGTTTTGAGGCAGGAGTAATAAAACCAATGTGAGGGAGTGAAATCATACAATGCGACCTAATAAATTAACTAGGTCACACTGTATATTTTAATTAAATGATAATCAATATCATTTACATCCATTTAAATCGATTACTCACTTTGAATTTTTCGATAAGTAAACTCAAATAAGGCTACTTACGCTGAAATTCAGAGTTTGTATTCCATGTTGGCCACTGTTCTGTTTCAGAAATATCAAAACCTACTTTATAAAATAATTGTAAGTCTTGAACAGCACCCGATAAATCCCATTCATCACGGTAGCGGTCGCACGGTTGATGGTAACAACCGCGAAGTACTAAGCTCATGCGTTTACGATAATTAGCTGTTTCTTCATCAGCAGCCACAGTTCCACCGCCTGCATACATTGCCGGAATACCCATATTTGCAAATGCAAAGTGATCAGAGCGGTAGTAACCACCCGATGATGGTTTAGGATCGCCAGATATTGTTCTGCCTTGCTCTTTAGCTGCATTAGTTAAAAACTCATCCATTTGAGATTTACCAATACCAACCACGTTCATATCTTTTACTTTGCCTAATAAATTTAAGCTATCCATGTTTATGTTAGCGACTGTTTTATTCGCTGCAATCACAGGATTTGCCGCATAGTATTTAGACCCTAATAAGCCTTGCTCTTCAGCAGTTACCGCTAAAAAGGTCATCGAGCGGCTAGGATGCTTAGGTAATTTAGTAAAAGCTTCAGCTACTTCAATAAGACCCGCTGTACCCGTTGCATTATCGTGAGCACCGTTATAAATTTGATCGCCTTTACGTGTTTTATCTGTGCCTAAGTGATCCCAATGAGCTGAGTAAATAACATGCTCATCTGGTTTTTCACTACCAGGTAAAGTGGCGATAAAGTTATATGACACCGATTTTTTAATCGTGTTTTTAATAGTAACAGAAGCAGTTAAATCGCCCATATCAACATGGTAAGCACCTTTGGCAGCATTCGTTTTAACGGTATCAAAATCTAAACCTGCTTTAGTAAAGAGCTCTTTTGCTACGTCAGTTGTAACCCAGCCTTCAACAGCTACACGGTCCATGTTGTTGTTTTCTTTTTGAAAACCAAACTGCTCGCCGCTCCACGAGTTTTCAACAACCGACCACGGATAAGATGCAGGTGCTGTTTCATGAATGATAATTGCACCTGCGGCACCACGGCGACTCGCTTCTTCGTATTTATATGTCCAACGCCCATAATAGGTCATCGCGTCGCCAGTAAATAAAGCAGGGTCTTTTGTTGCAAAACCCGGATCGTTAACCAGCATTACAACCGTTTTGCCCTTAACGTTTAAACCTTCGTAATCATTCCAATTGTATTCAGGTGCATTAACGCCGTAGCCCACAAATACAAGTTCAGAGTTTTCTATGCTTTCTTGAGCACTTATCCGACTGCTACCCATAACCATGTCTTTTTTGTATTGGTAGTCTTTACCGCCAATACTAAGCACCATGTTCGAATCAGCTTCTAAAGAAACTAATGGCACTTCTTGTAAGTAACTGTCGCCATTACCTGGTTTTAAACCTAAAGCTTTAAACTGCGCAGTTAAATAATCAAGCGTTAGCTTTTCGCCTGGTGATGAAGGAGCACGACCACCAAATTCGTCCGATGCAAGTACTTTTACATGTTTAGCCAGTTCATCAGCTTGGATACTGTTATAACCATTTGTTACATCAGTAGGTGTAATACTTGTTGTTGCGCAACCTGCTAAAACAGCGGTAGCGAGGAGTGTGAGAGAGAAATAATGTTTCATGTCAGCTCTTTTTTTGTTTTAAGTTGTGATTAGTATATTAACTTCTATTAAGTAGAACCAGTTTTTGCGGTAAACTTCTCGTAAATTATAGGCATAAATTGTTAAAGGTTTAAATGAAGCGTTTTACTCCCCCCGAGCAGTGGCAAATCAGTAGTTTAGAAACAGGTGCATTTGCGCATTTACGTGAGCTGTTTAAAGTTAACGAACTAACAGATTGGCCGGCGCCGCAGTGGTTTTCTCCATTTTTAACCGCTATTAATGCGAATAATATTCCTATTACTTTTGAAGATGATGCAAAGGTAGATTTTGGCGATCGTTATTACGAACAAGTTATTTTTGAAACGGGTGTTGTACCTACACGCAGTGAGAACTGGCATGACTTATTTGGTGGCTTTATTTGGTGTTTATTTCCTAAAACTAAAGCACTTATAAACCAGCGGCATGTACAAGATATAGCTGAACATGGATTACAACAGCGTACCAAACATCGTAATGCATTAACGCTCTTTGATGAATGTGGTGTTGTATTAGCTATAAGTGAGAGTAAATGGCAGCAGTGGCTTTGCGATCATCAATGGAAAACAGCATTTGTTGAACACAAACATGAGTGGGGTAAAACAATAAAACCTTTTATGTTTGGCCATGCTAATTATGAAATGCTCACCAAACCTTATATAGGTTTAACGGGTAAAGCATTGTTAGTTTGTGTACCGGATGAAATATTTTGTAAAGATTTAGTTACTCAATATCAGTACCTAGACCAAGCCCTTTATGAGATGATTAATACAGATAACTGCTTAGCCGATAACAAACAGCTTTCACCACTGCCTTTATTAGGTGTGCCAGGCTGGCATGAAGAAAACAAAGACGACTCTTTTTACAACAATACAGATTATTTTAGAGCGAAACGAAGGATACGAACATGATAGAAGTTGCTGGGCTTAAAAAGAAATTTAAGCTAACTAAAGATCACAAAAAAAATAAAATAGACGACATCGACCCTCGTGAAGATAAAGATTATTTTCACTCAGTACGAGATGTGAGTTTTAGCTGCGCAAAGGGTGAAGTACTTGGATTGCTAGGCCCAAATGGTGCGGGTAAAACAACTACACTTAGAATGATTTCAACCGCGTTAAAGCCCGATGAAGGCTCAATAACAATTGCCGGAAACGACATTGTAAAAAAACCGCTACTGGGGCGTAAGTCTATCGGTTTTTTATCGGGCTCTACCGGTTTGTATGGCCGCTTAACTGTAAAAGAAAACATAGAGTATTTTGCAAAGCTCCACGGTATGAGCAAAAGCGATATTGCATCGCGTTGTGATGAGCTATTTACATTGCTTGATATGCATAAGTTTGTAGATAAACGCGCAGAAAACCTATCAACAGGTATGAAGCAAAAAGCAAATATAGCGCGTGCTGTTGTGCATCGCCCAGCAGTTGTTGTGCTTGATGAGCCAACAACGGGTCTCGATATAATGACCACGCAAACCGTTATTCAATTTATTAAGGGTTTAAAGGCGCAAGGTACTCCTGTTATTTTTTCTACCCATCATTTAGATGAAGTTGCACTTTTATGTGACCGAGTAGCTGTAATTAACGAAGGTATTAGCTGCTTTGACGGAACAGTAGATGAATTTAAACAAGCAGGTAATAGTGATGAGCTTAATCAAGCGTTTATGAACATATTAACGGAGAAACATGATGTTTGAGGTATTTAAAAAGGAATTAAGAGAGTTATTACGCGACAAAAAAACGCTATTATTTGTTGTTGCGCTTCCTGTCGCTATATTTCCGTTATTGTTTGCCGTAATGGCATTTATAAGCTCACAAGCAGCAATGGACGCAGAACAAAAAGTAAATACGTATGCCATTATTAATGGTGAATATGCACAAGAATTTACTGATAAAGTGTTTTATCACAAAAGTTTTGAGCTTTATAAAGGGGCTAAAACCTTTAATAACATTGAAGAGCTTAAAGCTGGTGTTATAGCTGGCGATATTGATATGGGTATTTATTTACCAAGCCATGCTGAGCAAACACTAGATAATGGTGAACAAAGTCAGTGGCAGGTTGTTTTTAACGATTCAAAATCTATTAACTTTTTATTCGAACGCGTCAAAGAGCTAGCAAAAGAATACAGTGACGTACTGCAAACTCAAAAGCTAATCAGTTTTGGTATTGAAGAGTCTGTTCAAAAATCTATTCTTAACCCAATTGAAGTAATTAAGGTGGATACAGCCGATAAACGTGAAAACCTTGGCGAAAAAATTGGCGGTTTTTTACCTTACTTACTTATACCATTAGTACTAATGGGGGCTACTTATCCCGCTATTGATTTAGGCGCTGGCGAAAAAGAACGCGGCACGCTAGAAACACTCCTACTTACACCTATTACGCGTACAGAGCTGGTGCTTGGTAAATTTATAACTTTGTTAACTACATCCATTGCCTCCACAACCATAACGGTCTTAAGTATGGGCTGCTGGATAGCACTGGCGTTAGCATTTGCCGATCTAGATTTTATTAAAGCGGCATTTAGTACATTAGCGGTAACCGATTTACTGATGATATTTGTATTGCTACTGCCTGTGGCTGCTATATTTTCGGCTTTGGCACTGGCTATATCTATTTATGCACGTACGTTTAAAGAAGCACAAAACTATATGGCCCCCTTAAGTATGGGCGTGTTTTTCCCTATTATTATTTCAATAATGCCAAATATGGAGCTTACTGCTAAAACAGCATTCATTCCTGTTACAAACGTGGCTTTAGCAATTAAAGAAATAGTAAAAGGGACTGTTGATTACACATTTGTAGGCTTAATATTTTTAGCAACTGCAATCATTGCAGCCGGACTACTGGCATTTTGCGTTAAATGGTTTAACAGAGAAGATGTGCTGTTTAGATAATAATATAGATTTAGCACTCTAAAAATATATAAAAGGTAGCATTGGCTACCTTTTATATTTTAAAGGAATGATTGCTTGAAAAAACTATTTTATAAGCTGCGTGAGTCGATATGGGTACTCTCATTCATTTATAATTCATATAGAGAGAGTGCTCTAAATAAAACTAATGATTTAGTCTTTTTATTATAAAAATTATAACGATAACCGATTAGTTAGGTGGTCCAATTCTTTCGTTAATGCTCTATACTAATAACAATAAAAATTTATGGTGAAGGTAAATGTTGAAAAAGAATAATTTTTTGAATGTGACAAAAAATAATAGACTAATGCTCGTTGCAACAATAATATTTGTTCTTATAGCTTTACCATCTCTGTATTTGTTTGACCAAAAAGTAAGAAGTGATGTTTATAATTCAGCCCAAATAGAATTAAAACGTGAGCTTGAAACAAAAAGCCTTTCACTAAAAAACCATCTTAAAGATAGTGTTACCGCTATTCGCTTTTTAGACGCAACGCCCCCGATTAAAGGCATTACTCGCGCCACTGAAAACAAGAAAATAGATCCCTTGTTAGGCACGCACATCGACGTTTGGGAAGAGCGCTTAGCGAGTATTTTTAGTGGTTTTATGCGCACAGACGACAGCATACTTCAGGCTCGCTATATTATTCTCGCAGATGGTGGGCAAGAAGTTGTCAGGGTTGATAGAAACCAACTCGGAGAAATTAATCGACTGCAAGGTCTGCAATTACAAAAGAAAGGCCAACGCGATTACATGATAAAAGCGAGTATGCTCGATAATAAAAGTGTTTATATTTCTCCAATTAACTACAACCGTGAAAATGGGCAGATACAAGAACCTTATATAAGTACTTTTCGTGTAGCTAAGCCTGTTTTTGATGAAAAAAATAAAATTTTTGCAATATTAGTCACTAACTACTTTGCTGATAAATTAATAAAAAGTTTAACGGTTGAATCTCCACAAGGAACACAAATTTACCTAATGAATAATGAAGGTGAATTTTTATATCATCCAAACTCTCAATTACGCTTCGGTTTTGAATTTAATAAAGCAAAAACATGGACTGAAGAATTTTCCACTGCAAGCACAATGGCAGAGCAAGGCACTTTACCGCTAAGTAATTACCCAATTGCTTACACGTTAAAAAAACGTATTTCGTTTGATGGTGATATTGCGATGTTACCTTTAGAGCTTGGTGTAAGTGTTGATACTAAAACGTTGTTTGCAAAGGTGAACGAAAGGCGTCAAAACTTTATTGCAATGCTAGTGGTATTCTTTAGCGTATTTTTAGTTATTGCCTTTTTATACCAACGTTTTATAAACCGTAAGTTGTTAATTAATTCTCTAAAAGAGCAAAACAATAAAGTAATAGAAAATTCTTTGGATGCTATTTTTACAATTGAGCAAAACGGCGAAATTGTTCACTTTAATAATACAGCTAAAGAGGTTTTCGGTAATTCAATCTCAGGCACTAGCCCTGACTTTGTTTCTTTATTTAACTTAAATGAAGCCGATAATAACTGTATAGAAGAGACTATTTCAAACGGATCAAAAATGCCGTTTGAAGCTATCTACACAGATGGTTATGGCAACAAACAATACTTTTCAATTACACTCAGTAGTATTTTTGATGTCTACAATAACCGTTATCAGGTAGCGGCTATTTTAAGAAATATTAGCTCATTAAAAAATACTCAATCAGAGCTTGAAGGCTTAAACAGTACTTTAGAGCTAAAAGTATCACAAAGGACTGTTGAGCTAGAGCGAGCAATTGATCAAGCATTAGCAGCGAGCCAAGCAAAAAGTGACTTTGTAGCAAATATATCTCACGAAATACGCACACCGATGAATGGCGTTTTGGGTATGCTTGAAATGCTCAAAGAAGATGGCTTAAGTGAACAACAATACCATTACTTAAAATTAGCTAATAGTAGTGCTAACTCTCTGATGAATTTGATTAACGATATTCTCGATTTTTCTAAAATAGAAGCGGGTAAGCTTGATATTGATAATCATACATTTGATGTTGTTACAGTATGTAGCGATATGATTAGCTCTTTAGCGTTACAGGGCCAGCGCAAAGGTCTTGAAGTGTTTTTAGATACAAAAGATGTAGTAGATAGAATGGTTATTGGCGACAGCCATCGACTTAAACAAATTTTAATTAACTTAGTTAATAATGCATTTAAATTTACTCACCGAGGTGAAGTAAGTTTAACTGTCGGCTCTAAGTACATTACCGACTCAAAGTTATTAATGAGCTTTACAATAAAAGACACGGGAATTGGTATAGCGCCAGAGAACATAGACAAACTATTTGAAGTGTTTACACAAGAAGATTCAAGTACAACCCGCCATTTTGGTGGTACAGGCTTAGGCTTATCTATATGTAAAAAACTTGCTCAGTTAATGGGTGGTAATATTACGGTTATAAGTGAAAAGGGTGCTGGTAGTACCTTTACCGCAACAGTTGAGCTACATGTAGCACAAGAGAAAAAATTAAACACAGGTATTGAGCTTGCTACAAGTATTAACGTAGCGGCATTAATAGCGCGCGATAACGTTTATAAAAACGTGTGCGATTTATTGCTACTAACCTGTAAAGTAAATGCAGAAAACATTGTAAGACTCGACTACTTTAGTGAGCATAAAGAGTTTGAAGCTGACTTATTATTGATTGACGATGAGCATCCTCAAATTGATGCGTTAATTGATTACTGTAAGCAGTTTAATAAAAAGTACGTCTTAATTTTACGCGACATGGTGACCGATAAACCGACTAAAATGATATTACCTGAGGGTAGCCACATTCTAAATAAACCGCTTACCCAAGATCAATTTAGCTATAAGTTAGCCAGCTTATTTGGTGCCAGTAATGATTGTATTATAGCGCCACCAAAAGGCTTAACAGAAGAACAAGTAGAGCCTGATTTGTCTGCTTATCATATATTATTAGTAGACGATAATATGATTAATATTGAAGTTGCTAAGGCGATTTTAAAACGCACTAAAGTAAAAATCACCTGTGCATCAGACGGTGTAGAAGCATTAGAAGCATTGAGAGAAAACACAGAGCAAGCTTTTGATGTTATTTTAATGGATTGCCAAATGCCTAATTTAAATGGCTACGATACAACAAGTGAAATCAGAAATAGTAAGGCCGGGGTAGACTACACTTACATACCTATTATTGCTATGACAGCAAGCGCAATGGAAGGTGATAGAGAACGTTGTTTAACTGCAGGCATGAACGACTATATTACTAAACCAATCAAACCAAGAACGCTGAAAGATAAGTTAATCACCTGGCTAAGTTAATCGTTATTAGATGAGAATCAGCTGCTTATGCAGCTGATTTTTTTGGTTTAGCATCCGTTGATATATTTAACCTTGTTATGTCGGCGCTATCGAGTACGGTTTGTGTGTCTGACCAATGTAGTAATTCAATTTTTCCATCTTGCTGCTCTACCAGCGCCGTACAACTCTCAATCCAGTCTCCATCGTTACAATACATAATTCCGTCATCTACTTTTATTTTGGGATGATGAATGTGTCCACAAATAATACCGTCTACGTTTTGCTTTTTAGCTTCATGAATTGCGGCATCTTCGAAGGCTTTAATTGCTTCACGTGCTTTGTGTACGCGAGCTTTTATCCATGATGCAAGCGAGTAGTAATTACCACCAAATAGCTTTCGAATACGATTGGTCCAGCGGTTTAAAAATAATAAAAAGTCGTACCCTGCATCACCTGCGATACTAATAAGTTTGTTATAGCGTGTCGCGGAATCAAAGTCATCACCGTGTACGAGTAAAAAACGTTTATTAGCTTTAGTGGTGTGAATAAATTGCTGGTGGATTTCAATACCAAATAACGTTTGATTTATATAGTTTCTAAACGTTTCGTCATGATTACCGGGAATATAAATGACGCGTGTACCGCTAGCTGCTTTTTTTTGTATAGAGTTTAATACTTGATAATGCGAAGGGTGCCAATAAAACTGACGTTTCATTGACCATAAATCAATAATATCACCCACTAAATAAAGTGTGTCGGATTCTACCGAGTTTAAAAAATCGAGTAAGTAATCTGCTTTACAGTCTTTGTAACCTAAATGAACATCAGATATCCAAATAGCAGGGTAGTGTTGCTTCTTAGTGTTTGCGCCATTACTCATTTTCATTCCCTAAAGTATCGAGTGTAATAGTTAAATAACCTGAACTCTGGTTAAGAGATTTACTAAGGTATTGAATCATGGTGATATTTAAATTTATTTTCTCTAGCCAGAGATTTTCAGTGAAAACAAGGCGAATTTACGCGTCAATAGCGAGCCTATTGCAAGTAAATTCAACGCAGTTAGCGCTGAAAATAGCTGCTCGAGATAGATTTATTATCCAGAGTTCAGGTTAAATACTTTAGGGAATAAAAATGACAATTATACGACAGTAATACTAAAGCTAAATGACACATGTAAAATTTAGATATAAAAAAACCGCTTTTAAAAAGCGGTTTTAAAATTACTTATAAGTATTTTTAGCTTAACCTTTAACGGCTGCTTTAATTGCATCAATTGCTGTATCGATATCAATCATTAGCTTTTCACCTGTACGGCGGTTTTTAAGCTCAATTTTGTTTTCGTCAAGGTTACGCTCACCAATTACTAGCGTAAATGGCACACCAATGAGTTCCATATCGTTAAACATAACACCAGGGCGCTCTTTACGGTCATCAAATAACACATCAAGACCTGCATCTTTTAAACCTTGGTAAAGGTTATTTGCAATATCAGGAATACGATGCGATTTGTGCATGTTCATTGGAACAATTGCTAAATCGAATGGCGCGATTGATTTTGGCCAAATGATCCCGTATTGATCGTTGTTCTGCTCAATAGCAGCAGCAACAATACGTGAAACACCAATACCGTAACAACCCATAGTCATGGTTTGGTTTTTACCACCTTCGTTTAATACACCCGCTTTCATCGCTTCTGAGTATTTAGTGCCAAGTTGAAAAATATGACCTACTTCAATACCACGTTTAATTTGTAAAACGCCTTGGCCACATGGGCTCATATCGCCTTCAACAATATTACGAATATCAGCAACTTCGTAATCAGTTACGTCACGATCCCAGTTAATACCGCTGTAATGCTCGTCGTCTTTATTTGCACCGGCAACAAAATCAGCAAGTATGTTAGCTGCTCTATCAACAATAATAGGCATTGATAAGCCGACAGGACCTAATGAGCCAGGTTTTGCGCCAATAGCAGCAACAATATCTGCCTCTGTTGCCATTTCAAGCGGAGAGTCTACTAATGGGTGCTTTTCAGCTTTTAGTTCATTTAATTCGTGATCGCCACGCAGTACTAAAGCTACTAAACCGCGTACTTCGTTTTCATCAGGCGTACCATAAACAATTAACGTTTTAACACCGCGATGTGGCTTAACACCGTAGTGTTTTTTAAGCTCGTTAATCGTTTTAGCGTCAGGAGTTGGAAACGCTTTAAGCTCTTTTGATGCTTCAGGGCGAGGCTCGCTTGGTGCCAGTGCTTCTGCTTTTTCAATATTAGCGGCGTAATCACTGCCATCACTAAACGCGATTGCATCTTCGCCCGACTCAGCAAGTACATGAAACTCGTGCGATACGCTACCACCAATAGAGCCTGTATCGGCTATAACAGGGCGGTAATCAAGGCCTAAACGCTCAAAAATATTACAATATGCTTTGTGCATCGCTTGATAAGTCGCATCTAAACACTCTTCACTTAAGTGAAAAGAGTAGGCATCTTTCATTGTAAACTCACGAGCACGCATTACACCAAAGCGAGGACGACGTTCGTCGCGTACTTTAGTTTGTACTTGGTATAAAGTAACTGGTAATTGCTTGTAGCTGCTTATTTCTTTACGTACGAAATCAGTTATTACTTCTTCGTGTGTTGGGCCAAGTGCAAACGTACGGTTATGACGGTCTGTAAAGCGCATAAGCTCAGGACCAAATTCATTCCAACGGCCAGACTCTTCCCACAAATCAGCAGGTTGAATAACAGGCATTAGCATTTCAATTGCACCCGCTTTGTCCATCTCTTCACGTACAATGTTTTCTACTTTACGTAGCACGCGTAAACCAGAGGGTAACCAAGTGTATAAACCCGAAGCGACGCGACGGATCATACCGGCTCTAAGCATTAACTGATGCGATACGATTTCAGCATCTGATGGCGTTTCTTTAAGTGTTGCGAGTATATATTGGCTTGTACGCATGTTTTTTCCGAAATAGAGTAATTATATTCTTTTAATAGAGCTTAAGTTTACCAGCGGATGCTTTTACACTAAAGCGCTAAGTGAGTTATTTAGTTTTTTTCTATGCTTGTTACTAAGTTATGTGCATCATTAACCTGCCAGCGAATATTAAAGTCATAGAGAGTCATCCCGTAGCTTTGCATTTCTTCTTTTTGTTTTTTATAAGCAGGGCGAGGATCTTGTTTTAAAACATTGGCTATAAAATCATGTAAGTCTGGGTATTGTGTTTGGGCATTAACAAACTCAATTGCCTGAGGGCTAAATTCAACCGTCATTTGTGTTTCAGGGCGCGTGTCAGCAAAGCCAGCACTTGCATCCGGCATAGAGTCTGAATACGGCAAATACGGTTTTATGTCAATAATCGGTGTGCCATCAAGTAAATCAATGCCAGCGAGTAATAAGCTAAGTTGTCCGTTTTTATATTCAATACCTTCAAGTTTTACGGCGCTCATTCCAATTGCGTTTGGTCTGAATGTAGCACGGGTCGCAAATACACCTTTTCGCTCATTGCCACCCAAACGAGGCGGGCGCACCATAGCAGAATAACCTTTATCAGCTGTTCCATGAAAACGAAATAACAACCAAATATGAGTAAATTCATCTAAACCACGTACAAACTCTTCGCGATTAAAATCGGGGGCAAATATAAGCTTTGCTTTAGCTTGTGGCACTAAACGTGGTTGCCTAGGTATAGCAAACTTTTGTTTATAAGGAGATTGAATGTGGCCAATAGCCGAAATGGTGTAATCGCTCATAGTACTCGGGTACAAATAAAATAGAGCGCTATTCTACCCGCATTTAGCATTTATGGCATTAATGTAAGCAAGTTTATTGCGTATACCAATTTTATTAAAAATATGATTATTCTACTGCATTAAATAGCGCACTTACTTTGTTAAAAATTATTCTTAGTTGACTGTATGGATGCAGGAGGTAGAACAATGCAGGGAGCAATTAGTGATAACAACTATATATTATAATTTTGCCTTGTTATTGCGCTATTTTCTTAGTGCTATAATAGAACACCTATTTAATGCACTTGGCATTATAGAGCAAACGGTTTAAAGTTTTTTATTAGACTGATTGGTTTATATTAATATATTTAAAAAGAGCCTAAAACAAAAAAGGTAAGCCCTTGGGCTTACCTTTTATACATGCTAAAGACTAATTAAAACATGTATTGAACTGATACAGACGCTACATCCATATCTGGGTCAATATCGTCATCAAGTTTATAGCGTTCGTACTCTAAACGAAACTGTACATTTGTTGTAAGCGCGTATTCAATACCAGCGCCGTAAAATGCATCACCACCATCTGTAGACGCTGATACGCCACCTACTGGTAAATCTTGTGTGTAATCTGCATCCCATTCAAGCCAACCGCCTTTTGCATACACAGAAAAGCTTTCTGTTATAGGGTAGCCCAAACGTGCGGCAAGCGATACGCCATCAATTTCAGCTTTGCTGTCTATATCACTTACTTCATCAAAGTTTTGATAAGCAAGCTCTAAGCTTAAGTACTCGTTAAATTGTGCACCAACGTAACCCTTAAGCATTTGTGCATCGTCGTCAAAGTCAGTGTCGTTGTCACTGTCTTCAAATTCAAAAGAATATTGACCGTAACCGATACCAGTATAAATACGTGGAGAATCGAAATCAGAAATGTCAGCGTGTGCTGCAGAGTTAAAACCCAGTGTTGCTAGTGCAATAGCTGAAAGAGAAAGTGTTTTAATCATTGAATAGCTCCTTTACAAAAAATAATCAAATGCTTGATTTCATTAATCAAACTTCAATTATCTACTTGCAGCGAGCGTGCCAATATTAAAATGAATTAAAAACACGCCTTAATTAATTCTTTTGTATTGGTTTTTACGGTGTTTAGCGTGTTTTATAATCAAAGTGAACTTTTGTGTAATTGAGTACTCTAAAATAAGTTGTATCTTTTACAAAGTATAATGAGTTTTTTACATAGCCTGACTTTATTTAAACTAGTAATTACACTGTATGAAGCAAGTTTTCTGTTTCAATTGCTATTTCTTTCATTTTTATAGCGTAATTTTCTAATTTAATATCTTCTTCTGTTACAGCTTTAAACGAAGGCACTTCTATTGGGTAGCCCGTTTCATCCATAGCAATAAAGCTGATAACACAATGATTTGTTTCAACCATATTTTGTGTTTTTGGATCGCCACAACGCACTTGTATAAATATTTGCATACTACTTCTACCCGTATGGGCAATTTTAGCTTCTACTTCGACTATTTGACCTACTAGAATTGGGCGTCTAAATTTAACACCCGCAACTGAAACCGTTACGCAGTAGTGACCACTCCAACCCGCAGCACATGCATAGCCTGCTTGGTCAATCCATTTCATGACGGCCCCACCATGAACTTTACCACCAAAATTAACATCGGTAGGCTCTGCTAAAAAACGAAAAACAACTTTTGACGACGGCATAGATAACACTCTTATTATTAAAACTACTATTAGCATAACGTAAAAAAGGGGCCGAAGCCCCTGCAATTTAGGATATGTTTATAATTTATATGTAAAAAAAGTGATTATATGTGTATATAACGCATAATTTAGTTACATATTAGGGTAGTTTGGCCCACCAGCACCTTCTGGGGTTACCCAAGTAATGTTTTGGCTTGGGTCTTTAATATCGCAGGTTTTACAGTGCACACAGTTTTGGGCGTTAATAACAAACTCTTTATTGCCTCCTATTTCTTGTACTTCGTAAACGCCTGCTGGGCAATAACGTTGTGCGGGTTCATCAAATTTAACTAGGTTTACGTTAATAGGAATTGACGCATCTTTGAGCTTTAAATGACAAGGCTGTGATTCTTCGTGGTTAGTATTTGATAAAAACACACTTGAGAGTTTATCAAAGCTAAGGTGTCCATCTGGCTTTGGGTACGCTATTTTGTCAGCGGCGTTAGCATCAACAAGGGTTGAATGATCGGGCGTATTATCTTTAAACGTAAAGGGTAAACCACCATTAAAAATGTTTTGATCAAGCGTGTTATACGCACCCCCTATAAACTTACCGAGTTTGTGCATTGCAGGGCCAAAGTTACGAGATTGATATAACTCTTTATATGCCCACGATTTCTCAAACGCAGTTTGATAATGAGTTAAATCGGTATTTGCCAACTCATTTTGCAATGCTTCAAAAATAACCTCAGCGGCAATCATTCCCGATTTCATTGCAGTGTGATTACCTTTGATTTTTGCAAAGTTAAGTGTGCCTGCATCACAACCAACAATTAAGCCACCCGCAAAATGCATTTTTGGTAATGAATGCAAGCCACCTTTAGCAATAGCACGTGCGCCGTAAGCAATACGTTCGCCACCTTCTAGTACGTCTTTAAATACTGGATGGTGCTTCATTCGCTGAAACTCATCGAACGGGCTTAAATGTGGGTTCGAGTAATTTAAATCAATAATCAATCCAACAACAACTTGGTTGTTTTCACTGTGATACATAAATGCACCACCATTAGTATCGCCGCTAAGTGGCCAACCTGTACCATGAACAACTTTGCCAAGCTCATGCTTACTTTCATCAATTTGCCAAATTTCTTTAAAGCCTAAACCGTAATGCTGCGGCGATGAATCTGCATCAAGTGCAAACTCATTAATTAGCTGCTTACCTAAATGACCTCGGCAGCCTTCTGCAAATATGGTGTATTTTGCACGAAGCTCCATACCTGGCATGTAACCGTCTTTTTCATTACCGTCTTTGTCGACACCCATATCGCCAGTAATAATCCCTTTTACTGCTTTATCTTCAATTATTAAAGAGTGAGCACTAAATCCTGGAAAAATCTCTACGCCTAAGCTTTCAGCTTGCTCTGCTAGCCATCGACATACATTACCCATAGATACAATGTAGTTACCATCATTATGAAATGTTTTTGGCGTAGCAAAGTGGGGGATTGATGTCGCTTTTTGCTCGTTATTAAACCAATAAATTTCATCGTTGGTTACTTTGGTTGTAACCGGTGCGCCAAGCTCCTGCCAATTTGGTAGCAGTTCATCCAAAGCTTTGGTTTCAAAAACAGCACCAGAGAGTACATGTGCACCCACTTCAGAACCTTTTTCGACTACGCAAATCATGCACTCTTGTTGTTTTTCTTGTGCTAGTTGCGCGAGTTTAATTGCACTTGAAAGCCCCGCAGGGCCAGCGCCAACAATTACTACATCAAATTCCATGGTTTCACGTTCGACCATAATAACCTCTTTATCTATGACGGACTTATTCGAATGTTTACTACGCATTTAAATAAGGTGTACAGCCTATTTTTAACCTTGCAAATTAAACGTTACAGACTGTGAATAGTTAAAGGTTATTTTAGGTTGACGTTTACGTCAACAGGAAGTAGTCTAATTTCATAAAATAAATAAGTTGACGTGCACGTTACCTTGTAGGTTTAAATAATTATGGAGTTCCTATGAAAGTTCTCGTACCAATAAAAAGAGTGATTGATTACAACGTAAAAGCACGCGTTAAAAGTGATAACAGCGACGTTGATTTAACTAACGTAAAAATGGCAATGAATCCGTTTTGTGAAATTGCCATAGAAGAAGCCATTCGCCTTAAAGAAGCTGGTACAGCCAGTGAAGTTATAGCTGTTACTATTGGTCCTAAAGCATCGCAAGAGCAATTACGCACAGCATTAGCACTGGGTGCCGACAAAGCCATTCACATCGAAACCGATGAAAAGCTCGAGTCACTCCATATTGCAAAGCTCTTGGCTAAAATTGTTGAGCAAGAGTCTCCTGAACTTATAATTTTAGGTAAACAGTCAATCGATTCAGATAATAATCAAACAGGTCAAATGCTTGCTGCGCTTACTAATCGTGGGCAGGGTACATTTGCATCCAAGGTTGTTATTGAAAATGGCAAAGTAAACGTGACCCGCGAAGTTGATGGGGGCCTGCAAACGGTAGCACTTAATTTACCGGCGGTTGTTACAACTGATTTACGCTTAAACGAGCCTCGTTACGCATCACTGCCAAATATTATGAAAGCCAAACGTAAGCCGCTTGAAGTAATAGCAGCTGATTCGCTTGGTGTTGATTTAACACCGCGTATTCAATTAATAAGTGTAGAAGAGCCAGCTAAACGTACCGCAGGAATTATTGTTGAAGACGTTGCACAGCTTGTAGAAAAATTAAAAACAGAGGCAAAGGTGATTTAAATGAAAACACTCGTAATTGCAGAGCACGACAACGGTGCCTTAAAACCAGAAACCTCAAAAACGATTAACGCTGCAGTAAAAATAGGTTTTCCTGTTGATGTGCTTATTGCAGGGAACAGCCTAAGCGCAATGAGCTCACAAGTGGCCAGCATTGATGGCGTAGCTAATGTTTTAGTTGCCGATAATAGTGTTTATGAACATCAGTTAGCTGAGAGCATGACCGATTTAGTTTTATCGCTTAGCGACACCTACAGCCACATTGTTGCAAGTGCAACGACAACAGGCAAAAACTTTATGCCACGTGTTGCTGCGTTATTAGATGTTGCGCAAATTTCTGAAATTATCGCAGTAGTGGACGCCGATACATTTAAACGTCCAATTTATGCAGGTAATGCAATCGCCACGGTTAAATCACTCGACAGTAAAAAAGTAATTACCGTACGTGCCAGTAGCTTTGATTTACAAGGTGAGCAATCAGCTGCTGCTATAACAAGCATTGATACAGTGTCTGATTCGCAATTAAGTAGCTTTGTAAGTGTTGAACAAACAGAGTCTGAACGACCTGAACTTACGGCTGCCACTGTGGTTATATCGGGTGGTCGCGGTATGCAAAACGGTGAAAACTTTGCACTACTTAATGGTATTGCCGACAAATTGGGAGCAGCCATTGGTGCGTCGCGCGCAGCAGTTGACGCAGGCTTTGTACCTAACGATATGCAAGTAGGGCAAACAGGTAAAATTGTAGCGCCTAATTTATACATTGCAGTAGGGATTAGCGGTGCTATTCAGCATTTAGCCGGTATGAAAGACTCAAAAGTAATTGTCGCGATTAATAAAGACCCTGACGCACCTATTTTTCAAGTTGCAGATTACGGGTTAGTGGCTGACTTATTTGAAGTACTGCCACAGCTCGAAAGTGCTTTATAGCGCTTAATTAAGCAAAATTTATTCTGGTTGAAAGCCGTGGTGCTCTTTGAGTGCTGCGGCTTTTTTATTCGGTAAATCAAAGACACAAAAAAACCAGCCAATTGGCTGGTTTTTAGTATTTATAAACGGCTAACTTAGTATTAGTAAGTTGCGCTGCCTTTAGTACGAGGGAAGGCAATAACGTCACGTACGTTGCCCATACCTGTTACATAAGCAACTAAGCGTTCAAAGCCTAAACCAAAGCCTGAGTGCGGCACGCTACCGTATTTACGTAGATCGCGGTACCAGCTGTAATCTTCTTTGTTTAAGCCCATTTCTTCTAAGCGTGCATCAAGTACATCAAGGCGTTCTTCACGTTGTGAACCACCAATGATCTCACCAATACCTGGTGCTACAATGTCCATTGCGGCAACGGTCTTACCGTCTTCGTTTTGGCGCATGTAGAATGCTTTAATGTCACGTGGGTAGTTTTTAATAACTACCGGTGCTTTAAAGTGCTCTTCAGCTAAGTAACGCTCGTGCTCAGACTGTAAATCTACACCCCATTCAACAGCGTACTCAAACTTTTTACCACAGTTTTTAAGGATCTCTACTGCTTCAGTGTAATTTACCTGCGCGAAGTCTTTTTCTACAAATTCTTCTAAACGCGTAATTGCGGTTTTTTCTACACGTTGTGCAAAAAATTCCATGTCATCACGGCGCTCTTCAAGTACGGCTTTAAACACATACTTAAGCATATTTTCAGCAAGTTTTGCGATGTCTTCTAAATCAGCAAACGCAACTTCAGGCTCTACCATCCAAAATTCTGCAAGGTGGCGTGATGTATTTGAATTTTCTGCACGGAATGTTGGGCCAAACGTGTAAATTTTTGACATTGCAGACGCGTAAGTTTCGCCATTTAACTGGCCAGATACAGTAAGGAATGCTTCTTTACCGAAGAAATCTTCGCTGTAATCAACTTCGCCTTTGTCTGTAAGCGGTAAGTTTTGCATATCAAGCGTTGATACACGGAACATTTCGCCAGCGCCTTCACAGTCACTTGCCGTAATAATTGGCGTGCTGATCCAGTAAAAGCCTTGCTCGTGGTAAAAACGGTGAATAGCTTGTGCTAAACAGTTACGTACACGAGTTACCGCGCCAATCATATTTGTACGAGGGCGAAGGTGAGCGTGCTCACGTAAGTACTCAATGCTATGGCGCTTTGCCGACATTGGGTAAGAATCTGGGTTTTCTACCCAACCTAATACAGTCACAGTATTAGCTTGAATTTCGAAAGACTGACCTTGGCCAGCAGATTGCACTAAAACACCAGTAACCGACACAGAACAACCGGCTGTTAAGCTAGTAACTTCATCATAATTATTCAGTGAATTAGGAACTACCGCTTGAATAGGATCAAAACACGAACCGTCATGAACGGCTAAAAATGAAATTCCTGCTTTTGAATCGCGGCGAGTACGGATCCAGCCCTTAATTGTTACTTGGCTGTCTACCGCAACATTGCCTTTTAATAGCTCTGAAATCGCTAAATGGCTCATCTTCACTCCAATGATATAAGTTGCCTAACTATTTTATTTTAACTGTGCGCAGCACTGTGGCATAAATTGCACATAAACGGCGCTGCACTTGAACCCTGTATCTTACCTAGTAAAGTTGAATAAAAAAACTATTGTGGGCAACTCTTTAAAAGTTTTTATGCATGCGGTTTATTTTTAAACAGTTTTTAGCGTTTAATTGCCACTATTGTTATTTGTTACTCTTAAATTTAATGATTTTGTGGCATTATTAACACACAAATTAAATTAATATTTATTCACACTTAAAAAATCGATGCTATGAAACAAGTTTTTATTTTACGAGGACTACCAGGAAGTGGTAAGTCTTATTATGCGCAAAGCCTTGCTGACGAATTAGGTGGAGTTGACGAAAGCCAATACCTAATCTGCTCAACTGATGATTACTTTATTAACGAGCAGGGCGAATATCATTTCGATAAATTTAAATTGTCGCAATTTCATAATTTAAACTTAGCGCGTTTTATAAATGCACTTGCTCAAAATATGCCATTGGTAATTGTAGATAATACCAATATTAAAAAGTGGGAATTTATAGCGTACTCGCAAGCCGCTATTGCTTTAGGCTATCAAGTAAAAGAAGTGATAGTGGGTGAAGTGAAAGACAAATCAATGCAGCACTTATATGCTAAACGTAACTCGCATAATGTCCCGCTTAAAACAATAAGTAAAATGGCCTACATGTTTGAGTGGTAGTGCTGAATTTTAGACAGCACGTCTAAATTATTTTGAGTTATAGTATTTAAATGAGCAGTGATTTTATCATTGCTCCAATCTCACCAAGATATATCTAGCAGCGTATTTATTGTTTTATCGTCAAATATAAAAACCTACTTGAGGAAAACCTTCCATTGGTGAAGGATTATTGGGGTTTGGTCCGTTCATTGGGTTTTCTCTAATTAATTATGGACGTGTTACTTTTCAGCATACTTTTGTTTAATTGCTAAAATTTCTTCTTGAACTGCAAAAAAAGCATCCACTACTGCGGGGTCAAAGTGCTTCCCACTACCTTCTTTAATAATGGCAAATGTTTTTTCTTGTGAGAATGATTTTTTATAAGGACGCTTTGACGAGAGAGCATCAAATACATCAGCAATAGCAACTACGCGTGCTGCAATTGGAATTTCACTACCTTTTAAGCCATCAGGATAACCAGAGCCGTCCCACTTTTCATGATGTGAGCGTGCAATAATTTCACCGAGTTTAATAACCTCAGAATCAGAACCCGAAAGTATGCTAGCGCCTACAACGGTGTGCTGTTTCATTATTTCCCATTCTGCAGCATCTAATTGTCCTGCTTTTAGCAAAATATGGTCAGGTGTAGAAATCTTTCCGAGATCGTGCATCGACGCTGAAAATAAAATATTTTCAACTGTTCCCTCATCTAACCCTACACTGCGTGCAACGGCCTCAGAATACAAACTCATGCGTTGAATGTGCGCACCCGTTTCTTCATCTTTGTATTCAGCAGCTTTGGTTAGTCTATTAATTGTTTCTAGTGATGCGGCTTTAATGCTTAGCATTGCTTGCTTTAATGATTCAGTTCTTTGAGCAACTTCAGCTTCTAATTGTTTCTGATAATTTGTTCTTAAATCGTTATAGTCTTTAATCTTAAGAAGGGACTTAACGCGCGATAATAGCTCGTTTTTATCTACAGGCTTTGTAATAAAATCATCGCAACCAGCATCAATCCCTTTAACTCGCTCTTTTGTCTCTCTTAAAGCAGTAATAAGGACGATAGGTAATAGCTTTAATAGGGCGTCTTCTCTAACACGGCGTGTTACTTCAAAACCGTTCATACCGGGCATCATTATATCAAGTAAAATAAGGTCTACAGGTTGTTGTGCTAAGATATCTAATGCTTGTTGCCCGCCAGTCGCTGTTACTGTTTTATATCCCTTGGGTTCAAGATAAGCTTGCATGAGTTCAATATTTTGAAGGTTGTCATCTACAACCAAAATTAAAGGGCTATCTTTCATTAACTGTTCCTGTGTATCAAGGTTTAAATAATTGTAGTCATTACTTTATATATAAACTTATTTGTTGAGCAAACGTGCGTGTATCTATAGGTTTAGAAATATACGCACTGTTAGGTATACACAGTAATTGGTCTATATCTGCGGGTAAAACAGAAGCGGTAACAAAAACAATAGGAATATCTGCCGTTTCTTTTTCATCACGCAAAATTTTTGCAACTTCTGTTCCAGACATATCTGGGAGTTGGACATCTAATATAATAATTTTTGGAGTTTCACGCTTTATTGTTAAAAGCGCATCTCTTGCATTCATAGCAGTGAATACTTCAAAATTTGCCATGAGTAAAAGATCTTCCTCTAGCAATAGGTTATTCGCATTATCATCAACTATAACTATTTTGGTTTTCATTATGCTTTACCACAGACTTTTGTTTAATTGGCAAAGTTATACGAACCGATGTGCCTTTATTAACACCTTCAGATTCAATAACAAACTCGCCTCCATGCAACTTTACTAGACTTTTTGCGATTGGCAGCCCAAGTCCTGTACCTTCTGTTAATCTAGAATAGGGGGTTTCTATACGGAAAAAACCTTCAAATATTTTTTCCATATTTTCAGCAGCAATACCTATACCCGTATCCCAAATTATTATTTCTATTTCTGTATCAGTATGTCGTGTTTTAACGCCAATTTGACCCTCATCGGGTGTAAACTTCACTGCATTTGAAAGCAAATTATAAAGTATCTGTTTAACCTTAAGGGAGTCAGCTTCAATTGGTGGCAAGTCATCAGCAATATCAAGACACATATTCAATTTTTTCTGGTTAGCTGTATCTGCTGTAAGCCCTGTAATTTCGTGCAATACTTGGCGTATCGGCAAATGAGATATGGTGAGACTCATTTTGCCTGCTTCAATCTTTGCCATATCCAGTATTTCATTAATAAGTAACAGTAAATGTTTGCCGCTCACCAATACATTTTTAACATACTGTTTTTGTTTGTCATTTAAAGTGCCAAATGTTTCATCGTAGAGCACCTCAGAAAAACCATTTATAGAATTAAGTGGGGTTCTCAGTTCATGCGACATATTTGCTAAAAACTCTGATTTAACTCGAGCAGCACTTTCCAAGTCACTCGTTAGCACTTCTAGCTCTTTATTCGCTTTTACGAGTCCTTCTTGAATCGCGTTACGTTCAGTAATGTCCTCGATAGACAATAAAATAATACGATCTTTTGACTGAGTACGTTTAATTTGCCTTGCGTTGAGCAGCATTGTACGCCAACCAATTGTTTTAAAATTGTGCTCAACTTTATAATCATCAAAACTCGTTTTTTGAGGCAATATGGTTTCTAATAATTCACGAAGCTTAGGAATGTTCCATTGATTATTACCAAGGTTGTATATTAGTTTCCCGACAGTGTCTTTATGGTTAGCGCGAAAAAATTCATAAAATGAGCGGCTTGCTGTAACTACTCTTAAATGTTGGTCTAAAACAATCAGTGGTTCTCGAACCGTGTTTACAATACTTTCGGAGTATTCTAAGAGTTCTTTCTTGGTACTTATTTTATTCACTATCTAGATCCTTTGTACCATTAAGGGCTGAACAACTTTATAAACGTTTAAAGGATAATTAAGTTCAGCAATGCTTGAATATAGCTTTATTTTTATAATATGTTCGCTAAAAGCAATGCTTAATAATGTGTTTTAATGTTTGTGTGTGGTTTTAACTAATATAAAAGGCGTAACCTGATAAGTGATATCTGAGAGGAACTATTTAACATTAATCTTTGTTCAGTAAACAGCAACAGCTGATTAATAGCAAGAGGTTCATAATTTAACCTGCATATTATTGTTGTTTATTGACTATAGTGAGTTTTTTAAAGGTAAAAAGTATTAGTTTTAAGCGAGATAGGGTTTTAACGGGGAACGTATTTAAACTGAATTTTGGGTCTAAATAGTAAGTATTGATGTAGGTATTAATGTTTAAATTAATGCCTACATCAATATTTTAATCAGTCTATAGATTTATAAACCGCTAATGGGTGCGAGGTACTTAGTGATACATGCACTTCGTCGCCAGGGTTTACAACAACTTCATGGCTTACTCGGCTAGTTACAACCGTAGAGCACGCAAGTTTTACAGCACACAAGCGGCTGCCACCTTCAAAACGTACCCAAATTACTTCGCCGTTATTGCCAACACTGCTTTGTACAAGTAACACATCGTCTGGTCGAAGTAGTACATCAACGTCGCCACTTTCACAGTCAACGCCATGAGCGGGCGCATTACCAATTGAGGTAGTGGCTTGTCCTTGGCTAAATTGGCCGCTAATAAAGCTGGCTTCACCTAAAAAACGTGCTACAAAGCGATTGTTTGGGGTACTAAAGCAGCGCTCAGGTGTATCGATTTGCTGAATTTTACCGCCTTTAAGCACACCAACACGATCGCCAACTGAGAGTGCTTCTTCTTGGTCGTGTGTTACCCAAATCGCCGGTACGCCAGCGGCTTTAAGTGCGTTTCTAATGTCCCAACGAAGCATGTCTTTAAGGGCGGCATCTAAGTTTGAAAGCGGCTCATCAAGCAATACAAAATCAGGTTGGTGGGCAAGGGTGCGCGCAAGTGCAACACGTTGCTTTTGTCCGCCAGAAAGCGTTGCTGGTTTTTTATCTCTAAAATCGCTCAGTCCAAGTAGGTTTATCCAATACTCAGCAGGGGCTGTATCTTTTAATCTAAAGCAAATGTTTTGCTGTACGGTTAAGTGCGGAAATAACGCAAAATCTTGAAACACCATACCTACACTGCGTTTTTCAGGAGGTAGTGTTAATTTGGGTGTAGCGCGCCATTTACCCGTGTTTATTTCGCCTTCGCTAATAGGTATAAGGCCAGCAAGGGCTTGTAAAATTGTACTTTTACCACAACCTGTTGGCCCTACAAGCATAAGGATTTCGTTTTCACCCAGCGATAAGTTTAAATCGCTTACTACGCGGTTACTGCCATAATCTATAGACAACTGACTTACAGATAGCATTGTTTCTTAAATCCTTAATGTTCAAACTGGTTGCGTTTTTCGCCAGACATCATAATAGCTAACCCGCAGGCAGATATCACTACTAACAATAATCCAGGAATAGCAGCGCGACCAAAATAGCCCGCTTCGTATACACGCCATAAATATGTAGAGAGGGTTTCAAACCCTGTTGGGCCAAGTAATAGCGTGGCTTCGAGTTCGCGCATTGACTCTAAAAACACCAGTGCTGCACCGGCAATAATACCGCGCATTGTTAAAGGCAGTGTTATACGAGTAAATACTTCACGTGGGCTTGCCCCTAATACGCGCGCAGACTTTACTAAGCTTGGGTCTAAGTGTTCGGTGCTTGTTCTAACAGAGCCCACAGCAAGTGGTAAAAATCGCAGCATATAAGCAATAATAAGCAATCCCAGTGTTTGATATAAAAACGGTAACTGCAAACCACCGTAAACAAGCGCTGTGCCCATTACTATACCCGGAATACCAAAACCAAAGTAAGTAACACGCTCCATTATACGACCCGCTTTTCCACTCAGTGCGGCATGTGCAACGGGGATCGCAACGATAACGGCTACAATTGCCGCAATACCCGATGCATACGTAGAGTTCCACGCAATATTAAAATCAAATGAGCTAAAACCATCACGAGCTAACCAAAGCGAAAATATAGCCAAAGGCAAGCCAATAGCGAGCAGTAAAACAGGTGCAAACGTAATAAATATTGCACTTAACTGTAGTTTGCTTGGGAATAAAATTAACGGGCGACCTTGGCGCTCAGGGGCTGTTTTTATTTGTGATTCAACTAAAAGTAAAAAGCCAACAATAACCATCAGTTGAAGCGAAAGCATGGCTGCGCGCCCTAACGCAAAAGCGTTGTATTCAACGTAAATTACGCGGGTAAACGTATCTAAGCGCATCATTGCGGGCGTGCCAAAGTCTGATAATGTATAAAGGGCGACTAACAAAGAGCCTGCTGCAATACCGTTAACTACGCGCGGTAATATAACTTTAAATATACTTTGCGTCATCGACATACCCAGCGTTCGTGCAGCATTAACCATGCTTGCATCAAGGCTTAGTAGGGATGAGCGAGTTGTCATCATTACAAACGGGAAAGTATAAAGCGTCATCACAATTGCAGCGCCTGTTAGGCCATACATTGATGGTGTTTCTATTCCTGTTAAGGTGTTTATTTCGCCACCGGGGCCAAAAGCAGCATAAAGTGTAAACGCGCCAATATAACTGGGGATTGCCAGCGGCGCCGCAAATACAACTAGCCAGAGTTTTTTAAATGGCAAATGCACATACGCGCTAATAAACGCCAGTGGCACACCAATTAAAATAGATCCGAGTACCGTCAAACCCATTAACGATAACGTGTTGCCTAAAATTTGCAGATTGTGGGTGTCAAATACTGAGCTTGCATCGCTTGCAAGCACTATTAATACATAAACAGGGGTAAGCACAACAAGCGCTGCAAGCAGCGCCATTGGATAAGAGGCAGGTATTCTCATTACAATACGCCGCTGCTACGCATCAAATCTATAGTAGGGCGTAAATCAGCAAGCTGTGTTAAATCTACTTTAGGTGGAGAAATATTAGCAAGTGATGGTAGACCCTCAGGTTGGGTAATACCATTTACTAACGGAATTTCGTACGCTTCACTGGCTAAGTAACCTTGTACTTCTTTACTAAGTAAGTAACGCATAAAGTTAGTAGCAAGCGGATCGTCGTTAAGGGCTAATACACCCGATGCATTAACTAAACAGCCCGCATCATTTTGTGTAAATGCTAAATCAAGCTTGGCATCAGGCTTGCCTGATTTTAAACGCAATGTGTAATAGTGATTAGCAAAACCAATATCAACTTCACCGCGCTCAACGCCCATAACAACACCTAATTCGCCAGCGTATGTTTTAGCACGTTTTTTAATCTTTTTAAGCCACTTAGCGGTTTTGTCGTCGCCTTCTAAAATTCGCATTGCGGTTACAAATGATTGAAAAGAAGCGTAGGCGGGTGCCCAGCCAATACTTAAATCGCTGTCGGCAATTTCCATAATACTTGTTGGAATTTGATCTTTGGTCAAACGCGACGTGTTATATGGCAATGTACGAATACGGCCAGTTACTGGAGCCCACTCTTTATATCTAAATTGTGGTTGTAACTGAGCAGATAAATCACTTGGGATAGGTTGTGCAAGGCCTGCATCGGTTACTAAACCAATCGCGCCTGAATCAACCGCCCAAAATAAATCAGCGCGGCGAACGCCGGCTTTAGCTTCTGCAACAATCGTATTTGCTAAAGCAGCAGTAGGACCTCGGCGTATACCGAGTTTAAAGTCTGGATTTTTTTTCTGGATTGCTTGCAATACGTTTTCATACAAACCACCTTCGCCTCGGCCTAAATAAAGAGTTAACTCGCCTTTAAGCTTTGGTAAATCATCAACAGAAACTGGGTTTGCTATATCAGCGGCTAGCGCACGAGAAAGAGGCAGTGGCAATGAGCCAACCACCCCTAACGCAGCTAGGCCTTGAATAAAGGTCCTACGCTTCACTTAAAATACATCCTTACGGGCTTTTTCGGCTTTTTCTATTAAAACCTTAGCGCGGTCTAATTTTGTTTGCATATCACTGATCACATCGCGTACTTCATCGACGCTTTTGCTGTTTTTAATTGCTAGTGGCAGTGTTACGTTAAAGTCTTTTTCCAGCACTTCAACTAGGTTAGCGTCTTGCTCAATAAGTGTACCTTCAACGCCTTCAAACAGGTGTAGATAAGTATCGTGAACAATTTCAGTTGCTTCGTCTTGTAAACGCTCAGCAAATTTAGCTACTACACGGTCTAATTTGTGCTTAATTTCATCAATTGTGGCACTTTGTGTCATTTCTTTTGTAGCGGTAGCTTTTACAGTGTCTAACAAGCCTTTTTGCTGGAATTTTGCAGCAAGCTTAACAGCCCCAAGGCCTTGCCACAAGGCTATGTTCATCGCTTTTTGTTGTTTACGAACTTCCTCAGCAGGCTGTTTATTATCAATGGCCATTTTTACGCCATAAAGACCCTGCCAAATAGAAGCGTATACCGGTACGAAGTTAGTTTCTATTGCGCTGTGAAACTTAACTGATTCCCAATATTCAATTAAATCATCAGTTTTTACAGCTTTTGCGCCTTTAGTGTCGTAGTCGCTTACCATGGTATCAACTTTGCCTACCATCCATTCTACTTCTTCTGCGTAACTTTTAAGGTTAGCTTGAAGATGATTAACATGCTCGCCAATAGGGCCGTTAGCTAATACTGGTTGAGCCATAAACGCCGAGGCTAGTAAAAGGCTTGCACCTAAAGTTTTGGCTGGTTTAAATAGTAATTTCATAGCAAAGAAGTCCAAAAAGGTAATTGTAAATGATAGACATTATCATATAGCTAATAGTTAACGAGATCAATAACCACAAACTCGCTTAATAGATAAAAACACTAAATGTAGCGGTAGGTTACAGAAAATAGCCCTATAACCTGTATTAGGATTAGTTATTGAGACCGGCTATTAAGCGTAATGCTTGCCTTTAATGGCATTGTAAATGGCATCACACAGTGTTTTTATACTGGTGTCGTCACTTATATACGGTGGCATAAGGTAAATTAGTTTACCGAATGGACGTATCCATACGCCTTGCTCTACAAAATAAGCCTGAATTTTAGCAACATCAACATTGCCAGCAGCCTCGTTTAGCTCAACAACACCAATAGCACCTAAGGTACGTACATTGGCAACCGCATCTAGTTCACTGCATTTATTAAGTTGTTGTAGTTGGGTATTTATTTGCTTTATTCGTTGTTGCCAGTTTTGCTCAAGTAATAAATCAATACTTGCGCAGGCCGCAGCACAGGCAAGCGGGTTGCCCATAAACGTAGGGCCGTGCATTAAAACACCTGCTTCACCTTCGCTTATGCCAATGGCTATTTTATCACTTGTTATAGTGGCCGATAGCGTCATTGATCCGCCAGTTAATGCTTTACCAATACACATTATATCGGGCTCTATATTGGCGTGCTCTACAGCAAATAATTTACCTGTACGGCCAAAGCCAGTGGCTATTTCGTCGCAAATTAGCAGTACATTATATTGGGTGCACAATTTACGAACGCAGGCTAAATAATCGGGGTGATAAAAGTTCATTCCACCCGCGTTTTGCACAATAGGTTCAATTATAAATGCAGCTACTTGGCTATGGTGGACTTTAAAGTATTCTTCAAGCTCGATGGCTTCTGCTTGGTTAAACTCGCTACCAAATTTACTCACCGGTGCAGGTACAAAAATATGCTCAGGTAAAAAGCCGCTATATAAACTATGCATTGAGTTAACAGGATCGCATACGCTCATGGCTGCAAACGTGTCGCCATGGTAACCCTTGTAGGGCGTCATTAATTTTTGTTTGGTGGTAATACCATGGCTTAACCAATATTGCAGCGCCATTTTTATTGCTACTTCAACACTTACCGATCCGCTGTCGGCTAAAAACACTTTAGTTAAACTCGGCGGCGTTATATTTACTATTTTTTTGCAAAGCTCTACCGCGCTGTTATGCGTAATACCGCCAAACATAATGTGGCTCATACTGTTAATTTGCTCAACCATCGCGTTATTTATAACAGGGTGGTTATAGCCATGTATTGCGCTCCACCACGAAGCCATGCCATCGATTAATTGCTCGCCAGTTTCAAGATGAATAATGTTGTGATTTGCGTGGGTAACGGGATAAACCGGAATTGGCTGTGTCATAGAGGTATATGGGTGCCAAATGTGCTGTCGATCAAAATCAAGGTCAATCGTATTCTTTTTAATCATATGTAAACTTTAACTTGGTGGGCTTCGTTGACAATGGTACTTCAACTCGTAGACTAAGCCAATATCACCGTTATGAAAAAAAATAAGAGAGTATTATGGAACTTGCACCTGTTCGTCACGATTGGACCCACGCTGAAGTTAAAGCATTATTTGAAATGCCATTTAACGATTTACTTTTTAAAGCCGCATCGGTTCACCGTGCTAATTTTAATCCCAATGAAGTGCAAATTTCTACGTTGTTATCAATTAAAACAGGCGCTTGCCCAGAAGATTGTAAGTATTGCCCGCAATCGGGGCACTACCGTACTGATTTAGAGCGCGAACGCTTAATAGAAGTAGAAAAAGTAGTAGAACAAGCACGCCTGGCAAAACAAAAAGGCGCAACGCGTTTTTGTATGGGTGCAGCATGGTCAGATCCAAAAGACAGAGACATGCCGTACATTTCGCAAATGGTTAAAGAAGTAAAAGAGCTAGGGTTAGAAACCTGCATGACGCTGGGTAAACTCACAAACGAAAAAGCTCATGAACTTCGAGACGCTGGGCTTGATTACTATAATCATAACCTTGACACGTCACCTGAGTATTACGAGCAAATTATATCAACCCGTACTTTTCAAGATAGATTAAACACCATTGATCACGTACGCGATGCCGGTATGAAAGTATGCTCAGGCGGAATCGTTGGTATGGGCGAGCAAGCAAGCGACCGCTTTGGATTACTGATGCAACTAGCTAATTTGCCACAACAGCCAGAAAGCGTGCCTATTAATATGCTGGTAAAAGTTAAAGGTACACCGCTTGAAAACGTAGACGACTTAGATCACTTTGAATTTGTACGTACCATAGCAACAGCGCGCATTATGATGCCACACAGTTATGTGCGTTTATCGGCAGGGCGCAACGCCATGAACGAGCAAATGCAGTCAATGTGCTTTTTTGCAGGCGCTAACTCAATATTTTATGGCGACAAACTTCTTACCACCGAAAACCCAGACGCTGATGCCGATATGAACCTAATTAAAAAATTAGGCATGAACCCAGAAAAGCGTCACGACTATTCAGACGAAGCAGTAGAAGCCTCGCTTTCATCGCAAGTGGCCGACAAAGCAACCTCTGAATTATTTTACGAAGCGTAGGCTTTTTATAACTATGCCTTTTGATTTTATAAACACGCATCTGCAGGCTCGCCTGCAAGATGCGCTGCTTCGTAAACGCCAAGTAGTAGAGCATGCAACCGCGCGAACTATTACGGTTAACAATAAAACCTACCTTAACTTTGCTAGTAACGACTACCTAGGTTTTGGTGATGTGACTATAAACCTAAATGGCTCCCAAGCATTAGGCAGCCACAGCTCCGCATTGGTTACAGGTTATCAGGCGCAGCAAAAAGGGCTTGAACAATATTTATGCGAGCAATTTGGTTATGGCGCAGGGATGCTATTTAACTCAGGGTTTAGCGCTAATAGCAGCGTAATTAAAGCGTTGTTTCAAGATAAAGCGGCTGCGCAAAACAGCGCTATTTTTCAAGATAAGTTAAATCATGCAAGCTTGATTGACGGTGCTCTGCATTGTAACGCGGCATTAGTGCGTTTTAATCACAACGACATGAACCATTTACGTTCAAGGCTCGAAAAATCAAAAGCGCAAAACAAGCTTATTATAAGCGAAGGCGTGTTTTCGATGGATGGCGATAGCGCGCCTCTTAAAGAATTACTCGCACTTGCAAAACAGCACAACGCATGGCTGATGATTGATGACGCACACGGCTTTGGTGCATTAGGTAAAACAGGTTTAGGCAGTTGCGAAGCATTTATTACTCAAACGCTGCCAGATATATTAGTCATTACCTTTGGTAAAACAGTGGCTAGTAGTGGCGCCTGTGTATTAGGCAGTAAACAGTTTATTGATTACATGCTGCAATTTAATCGCGATTACACGTATTCAACTGCTATGTCGCCGCTTATGGCAAGTCACACACTTGCGCGTATTAAAAGCATAAAAACAGCTGATGATAAACGCGATAAGCTAAATGCCAATATTGCGTTATTTAAGCAACTCGCTAAAACCCATAATATTGCTGTAATGGAGTCAAACACAGCCATACAGCCCATAGTATTAGGCTGCGCTGAGCAAACATTGCAAGCGGCAGATAAACTTAAACAACAGGGTATTTGGCTTACTGCAATTAGACCGCCCACGGTTGCACATAACACCTCACGTTTGCGCGTTACTTTAACCGCCGCACATACCGAGCAAGACATAACGCACCTAGTTAAGCATTTAGTAGGTGCAATAGCATGACTGCTCAGCCAGTATTAAAAACAGACCTAGTGCAAACACAACTTGTAAAACCGTGCCTAGTAAGTAGCGAATTGGATATAGAGTTAAACAAGGAGCTAAATAAGGAGCTTAAAAAGTCCACACAAAGTAAATTTTCAAAGGCGGCGGCGAGTTATAACACCCATGCAAATGTACAAAAACATGCTGCGAGCGATCTATTTTCACTCATAAAACCAGGCATTAATAAAAATAAGCTTTGTGTTGATTTAGGCGCAGGCCCACTTGTTAATACACATACCTTACAAAGCGTATTTGAAAGCGTTGTGGCAATGGATTTGAGCTTAAATATGCTGCAAAGTAGTGATTTAACCGCACCAAAAATATGCGCCGATATGGATAACTTACCGCTACAAGCAAACAGTGTTGATGTAATTTACAGTAATTTTGCAGTGCAGTGGTCTGCTAATTTTTCGGCTTTAATGCAATCACTTTACAGCATATTAAAACCAGGCGGGCAGGCGTACATAAGCGCTGTGGTAGAGGGCTCACTTAACGAAATAAAAACAGCCTTTGCAGCGCTTGATTCTAACAGCCACATAAATACCTTTAATAGTGAGTTGCATATAAACCAATCAGTCCAAAAAGCAGGGTTTACTATTAACAGCGCTCAAAAACGTATTTACACCGATGAATACACAACACCTTTAAAAGCTATTGCCTCAATTAAAGCTATAGGTGCAACTACGCAAAATCATACCAATACACGTCAAGGGTTACTTACTAAATCGGCGCTACAAAAAGTATGCAGTTCGTATCCGCTTATAAATAACAAAGCATGTGTGTCTTATCATGTGGTGCTGTTATCATTAGAAAAACACTAAATAAGCCCAAAGACATTAAAGGCAACGCATGAAAGAATTTTTTATAACAGGCACCGACACCGATGCCGGAAAAACCCACGTTACCAGTTTGCTATTAAAGTTACTTGCCCAACACAAAAAACAAGCCATTGGCTTTAAACCTCTTGCTGCTGGCTGCGAAATGGCGTTCGATCAACTAGTAAACGCCGATGCTCTAATACTAATGGAAAGTGCAACAGTGAGCGCTAAATACGACGTAGTAAATCCGTTTGCGTTTGCACCCCCTATTGCGCCGCACATAGCCGCTGAGAAAGTTGGGGTTAGTATTACTATTGATAAACTAAGTGATGCTTATAATGATGTAAAACAACAGGGTGCCAATTATATACTTACCGAAGGCGCTGGTGGCTGGGCGTTACCGATTAATAAAAACGATTATTTATACGACTGGGTTAAAGCAGAAAAAATGCCGGTAATACTCGTTGTTGGTATGAAACTAGGTTGCTTAAATCATGCATTACTAACTGCTACGCATATGCAAAGTATGGGTATAAACTGCGTTGGCTGGATTGCAAACCAAGTCGATAAAAACATGGACGAGTACCA
Source organism: Pseudoalteromonas sp. SWYJZ19 (assembly GCF_015864375.1). Taxonomy (NCBI): domain Bacteria; kingdom Pseudomonadati; phylum Pseudomonadota; class Gammaproteobacteria; order Alteromonadales; family Pseudoalteromonadaceae; genus Pseudoalteromonas; species Pseudoalteromonas sp. SWYJZ19. Next base: position 105,504 of record NZ_JADYXI010000001.1, on the reverse strand, counting down.
AGCAAACCTTGATTCACTTAAAGCACGTTTACCGTTCCCAATACTTGCCATAAGCCCATACAGCGAGCAAACTCCTAAGTTACAAATATACAAAAGCTTGCTTAGTGCATTATCTATAAACACTTAAGTGGTTTTAAAAAAGTTACTTTTTTAGGTAAATCTTGAAATAGTCAGCCTTAGTACACATATAAACATTTATAAATACATAGCTTGCTTAAAGACAATGTTACTAAGGACATAACGACTATATGACGCACCCATTTATTGAAAGCTACGCCCCAGATGCGCACGTAAGCGCTGAGCCAAAAGCACTAAACTATGGCTTACCTAAAAAACGCGTAGGCATAATAGGTGGGGGCACCGCAGGCGCCACAATAGCCATTAGGCTTGCTGCGTTAGGGCTAGAAACTTATGTACTTGAAAAGAAAAAGTCGTTAATTGATGGTCCTCCAATGTGCCATTTGCACGCAGGTGGCAACTTATACCGTGAAATATCCGATGAAGACTGCATAGATTTACTCAAGCAATGTATAGATATTGCTCGTCTTTATCCCCACACCATCGATGTTCGCCCCACAGTATTTGCAGTGCCTAAACGAGATGACGACGCCCCGGAGGATTTATTTCCGCGTTTAAATAAATTAGTAAAAGCCTACAGCGAGCTTGTAGAGCAAGACAGCGCTAACAAAGTATTAGGCGAGCCAGAACATTATTATCAGTTATATAGTTATGAGCAAATGCTAAAGCTTGCTAAGCAAAAACAAGTAGCCAAGCCCACGTCGTTAGATGAGTGGATGATACCCGTTGCTAAGCATTTAGATTTAGATAAGCTAAAGTTTCCGCTTATTGTTGCACAAGAATATGGTTGGAATATATTTCGTTTATCGGCCAGTGCACAACTCGCCCTTGCACAGTACAAACACGCTCACGTTTTAACAAACACCAGTGTTAAAAGTGTATCGCCAGTTATAAATACCAATAATGATAAGCAAACACTTAAGTGGCGCATTGAATACCAATCAGAGCCAAGCCTTGATGAACAACCTGATACTCAAACCGATACACAAGTCGATACACAAACGATTGAGGTAGATTACCTTATTAATGCGTGTGGTTTTCAAACCGGTATTATTGACGACCTGGTTGGGGTAGATGTAAAACGCATGGTCGAATTTAAAGCCTCTTACATTACTCATTGGCAAGGTGTTGGTGGGCAAATACCCGAAATAATTATTTATGGTAACCGTGGTACGCCAGAAGGTATGGCGCAGCTGACGCCTTACCCTAACGGATATTTTCAAATACATGGAATGACTAACAACATTACATTGTTTAATGATGGGTTAGCTGATGCAACGCCAATGAGCGCACAACCTAAACTTCCCAATAAATACCTGCATTATATTAAAGATGGCTGGGATGAAGCAGCATTGCAAACACGTACCCAAACAGCAATTGATTATGTAGCCGAGTTTGTACCTGCGTTTAAAACTGCTAATAAACAAAATAATGCCTTGTTTGGCGGGCAACAAATCCCAGGGGATGACGACACTTTGCGCGTAGCCGATGTAAGTTTATATTCGCATATTAATTATGCGCGGGCCGAAAATGTTAAAGCATCGTCAACGTTAATAGCGGCAGATCAAATAGTGGGTGAGTTTATAAAATTGGGAATAATAAGCAGCGATCCTGCTGTAAATCATCACCGCAGTACCCACCAATGGTCGTACCTTAAACATAATAGCGGCGAAAAAATTGACGAAGTTGCACGCATATTGGCACACGAGCGTGGTTTTCCAATTGATATGGCAGAGCTAAATCATAGCTTGTAATAAGCTGATTTATAAAGAAACTTCAGTTTTAAAATTGCTGTAAAACTCTTCCTAAAAAAATTATCAATAAACACATAAATAACACTTGTGTTATGACATAGTTTGTCACAAAATAGCGCTAACGTTATGACATAGTGTGTCATAACGCAGTGATTGCTTTAACCTAATTTAATTTTATGTTCGGTGATCAAACCTATTTTTGTGAGGACAATATGAAACGTGTATTTTTGTTTTTATTAACTAACCTAGCGGTTATGTTGGTATTAGGTGTAGTGCTTTCAATAATCATGAGCGCGCTGGGCTTAAGCCATCGTAGCCTAGGCGGAATTTTACTTATAGCCACCGTATTTGGTTTTGGTGGATCGTTTATTTCGTTATTTATGTCGAAATGGATCGCTAAAAAATCAACAGGCGCGCATGTAATTACGCAGCCTCGAAACGAAACCGAACATTGGCTTGTACAAACGGTATCTGCGCAAGCACAAAAAGCAGGTATTAAAATGCCAGAAGTGGCTATTTACGACAGCCCAGAAATGAACGCGTTTGCAACCGGCCCAAGTAAAAACAACTCGTTAGTGGCAGTAAGCACAGGCTTAATGCACAACATGACCAAAGATCAAGCCGAAGCCGTACTTGCCCACGAAGTATCGCATATTGCTAACGGCGACATGGTAACGCTTACGCTAATACAAGGCGTGGTAAACACCTTTGTAATATTTGCCGCAAAAGTACTGGCAGGCATAGTAGATAACTTTATTAATAGCGATGAAGAAGAGGGTGGCAGTAGCTGGACATACTTCTTATTCGATATGTTATTCCAAGTATTATTTGGCGTGCTAGCAAGCATAGTAGTTGCAAGTTACAGCCGTAAGCGTGAGTTTGCAGCCGACAGCGGCGCAGCTAAATTAGTAGGTGCAGACAAAATGCGATCAGCCCTTGAGCGATTAAAGCAAAACCATCCTTCGCAATTAGAAGGCTCAATGATGGCCTTTGGTATTGCAAGTGGCAAAGGCATGGCTGAATTGTTTTCATCGCACCCGCCGCTTGATGCACGAATCGACGCACTACGTAAGTAGCTATGTAAGTAACTATATAAATTAGTAAATATACTAAGCCAGCTTAACCGCTGGCTTTTTTATGTTTACGTTAAAATGCTAAAAACAAGCGCACTGTGTTTATATACAGTTATTTTTAATGGGTGCTAAAATCGTTACTTATTTAAGCTATTTGTATTTACGGATATTCTTTGCATGCGTACACTTAAACTCCTTAAAAGTCAGCACTGCTGCTGGTTTTAATACTTAACAAGGATGCTTATTGTAATGGTAGATATTCAGCAAACTAAAGAATGCATTATGTGTTTTAGCTCAATTGATTCTCGCGCTAAAAAATGCCCGCAATGCACCTCTCTTCAAGCTAAGTACTCTAACTTAGAAAATAATCCCATAATTATTGGTGCATTGGCCTTAAGTATTGTTGGTATTTTTGGGTTTGTTTTTTATCAAAATATTTATGTAGCAGGGCTTGAAGAACAAGCACAAAAAAACTTAACTGCTAATGTAAGCCAAATAAGCACTAAAAATGAAACCGATGGTTTGTATGTTGCGTGTATAGGGCAAATAAAAAATGAATCAGACTTTTCGTTTAAAAATATAAAATTTAAAGTCGATTTTTTAACAGAGCAAAACGCACTCGTCGATACGCTATCAATAACCGACGAAGACCTAATAATAGCGAATGGCTTAACTAATTTTAGAGTAAGAGGCATAGCCCAAAAGTCTGCTACTAGTTACAACAAGTGCCAAGTGTTTATAACCGATGCTTGGGCTTATAAATAGAGATAAATTTTACAAGTAAAATAAAAAAACCAGCAAATAGCTGGTTTTTAATATAAACAAATCAGTAATTACTGAGAAAGAATAATTTCGGTAATTCCCTCAGCAGAGAGTATTTCAATCCAGTAGCCGTCAGGGTCTTTAATAAACGCAAGTCCTTTCATAGAGCCATCATCTGGCTTTTTAACAAACTCTACATCGTATTTTGCAAAGCGCTCACTAGCTTCGTAAACATCAGGCACGCTAATACCAATATGGCCAAAGCCTTTAGGTTCTTGATTGCCACTGTGGTAGCCCTCAAAACTGTCGTCGTTTTCAGTACCCCAGTTATGGGTTAACTCAATTAGCGCAGGGCGGCGAAACACCCATTCCGCTTTTGCTTTATCATCGCCTTCTGGCAGCTCTTGCTCGTAGCCTAAAAAGTAAAGCGTAAACTTCATACCAGGAAAGTCATACTTACCTAACAGCTTCATACCTAATACATTTTGGTAAAACTCTAAAGACGGTTTTGGATCCTTAATACGCAACATTGTTTGCTGCATTACATAGCCTTGCGTGGCTTGTTCAATTTGCTCTGGAGATTCGTTATAGCTAGACATGGCGATCCTTTCAAAATAATAAAGCGAAAACATAGATATAGTACTTAACTTATCATAATCAACCGTGCGATAAATTTAAACCACTGCTTAACATTTTAACCATTAATAATGGGTTTAAGCTCGTAAATGGTGTTTTATAAATAGCACTTGTTATTTACTAAGCCATTTTCCTAGATTGATTAGGAATATGGATGATTTTTTACTTTCATAATTACTAATAAACTCTTTACAACTAGGACGTAGAGATACAAATATGACTTTATTGGATGAAAGTACAAAAGAATTTGGCAGCATGAGCGTATTACTTCATAACATTAATACAGCAAGTTATTGTATAGAATGGTTTAGTAAAATGACTGGAGCGTCAATTACCTTAGCAAGAATGGAAGCTGGCAAGTATTTAGTTACCCGAAAGTGGGCAGCAGGGCGAGAGCTAGACGATGTTACAAGTGACTTTAGCCGCGCTAACCAAGCCATTATTCATTTTTTGAATAATGTTGATATAGCTAAAATGAACGAACAAAGAGTTGCCGCAGCTAAACTTTATTGCATAAATTTATTTGTAAAAGCAGAAGGGTTAAGACCTGTTACTAACCCTAATTTACCAAAGCCAAGGCTGCAAGACGCAATAGGCAAAAAGGTGGTTGTAAAATCAACCTTAGGCAATTGCCAAATAGCGACCGGGTTATTGCTACAGCTGGTGGGCAACCAAGTTGAAATACAGGTAAACCCCGATGACGCATTTGATGACCAACCAAGGCAAAAGTTTTACACTAAGCAAGTATCAATTTGTTAAAGCATTTAACGCCCAATATTTATAGGCAGTTTTACTTTAATGGTAAAGCCGCCTTGATCAGTAACCTTAAAGCTACCCCCTAGCGCAATAGCGCGCTCCTCCATAAACGCTAAACCATAGTGACCTGAGTTTTCACTCGGTTTTACTTTGCTTCCGTTATCACTAATTTCTAACTTTATAAACTGACTATCGGTTTTAATATTTATAACAAGATTGCCAGCATTACTGTGCTTAATACAATTGGTTACGGCTTCTTGGCAAATTCTGTAAACGGCAATTTCATGCTCTTTTGTCAGCGCATTATCTACATTAAAATTAACCTCGTAGCTAATATTTGCTTTGGTAAGTAAGCTTTTTAATCGCCCTTGGGTCATCGCATTTTGTAGCCCTAATTCGTCCAGTTCACGAGGGCGAAGGTAATGCATTAATTGATAAACAGAATCGTACATAGAATTTGCATTGCTTTTTAATGTGGCCACAAACGACTGCGTTTTTTCATCACTAAGGTGCGACAAAATAGCCAAATCGGTTTTTAAAGCCGTTAAGTTTTGCCCAAGTTCGTCGTGTAACTCTTGTGACAGATGCTTTCGCTCGTTTTCTTGCACGCTCACCATTTTAGCCCCAAGAAGCGTGTTGTGCTCAAGCTGCTTTTTAAGCGCGCGGTTAATTTTTTTTAATTCAGTATTTTTACGTTTAAGCTCTGTAATAGCCGCGCCTAATACCATACTGGTAATCGCATTAGCTAAAATAAACAACTGGCTAATATAGGTATTGCTAGGCTCATGGGTAATACTTGCTTCAACTATTATTAGTGCATTAATAAGTGTAGCGCTAGTTACCGCGCCTAATACGCCAAAGCGATACGAAAACCAAATAATAGGTAATAACGATGCAAGGCGGAGCAATGGGTAGGTATCAGGGCGTATCAAGTATACAAGCATCATAACAAGTAAAAGGGTAGCCAACGTAACCGTTAAATTAGTTATTTTAAGTAATGCAGGGCGCTTTAACGGAAGGTTTAAAGAGTGAAGTAGCATAATAAACGGCGCAATTAATAACGAGCCAGTTATATCGCCAAGGCACATATTTAACTGATACTGTAATATCTCTTTAGCAACCAATATGTTTGTAAATTCAAACGCACTGGAAAACAAAAACCACTTTATTGAAGTGCTTGCAACACACAATAAAATCAACGAAAGTATACCTAAACTATTATTAATACTCGGCGGCCAGCGGCTATGTTTAAATGCATACACAAGGGCAAAAAAGCAAAGCTCCTGCCAAAAACCATGCAGTAAATTAAACTCCCAAGCGCCGGTCATTGTATACCCTAAGTGAGCAGCCAAAGCACGAGACGATACCCACAACGTAATCCAATAACGAGTTGGCGAAAGTAAATAAAAGGCAATTTTTATCCCGGCAGGAATAAATATAGCGCTACTTTCGGGCACGGTTTCTAAATTAGCTCCTACCCAAAAAGCAGCAATGCAGGCAATAAAATAAATTACGCCAACTACAAACTGCTTTGTAATTTCTTTAACGGTCGCCGTAATAGTAAAGTTAAAGGCGGGCAGTGTACTAGGTAAGTTCATCTAGCTTTATTACTCCCGCATCAATAGCTATTTTTAATAGCTCAAACGAGGTTGTAACATTAAGCTTGGTGTAAATATTGGCCTTATGTACATGCGCTGTTTTAGGCATTATTTCTAATTTTTGCGCTATTTGCTTTGCATTAAAGCCCTTTGCTAGCAGTGGTAAAGCTTCAAGCTCGCGGTTAGTTAAAATAGTTAATGCTGAGTTTGGTGTATTTAAAGCAAAATTTACGTCTTCACTTATGTAGCGTTTACCTAATGCAACCGATTTAACGGCATCAATTAACTCCTCCGACGCAGAACGTTTAGACACATAACCAAGCGCACCTAGTCGTAGTGCATTACTTACATAAGGTTCGTAATCGTGCATAGAGGCAACAATAGTTTTAATTTCAGGGAAATTTTCGTTAAGGTAGGTTAAAAATGTAAGGCCGGTTTCTGATTCATTAAGTGATATATCAACAATAAATATATCGGGTTGTTCAAGCTCAACAGCCAGTTTTGCTTGGCTAACGTTGCAGGCTTCTATTATTACTTCCCAGTCGGCTTGTAGCTCTAGTAGTTTTTTAAAACTGTCGCGTACTAATTGATGATCTTCAATTATTCCAATGTGCATGTATTTCTCCCTTTAAATTTATTATACATTGAAAAACATAACCATCAGCCAAAAAAATTATTAAATTTAATTACCTAGCAAAAATGTACACTGTAAAAATTAAAGGAGCAATAACGCTCAGTATTTATATATTTAAACGGAGGCACTATGAAAACACTAAATATTATTTTTGGACTCGCATTACTCTTTACTATTACAAATGCTAACGCAGTAGAGGGACTAATTTCAGTAAAAAGCTCATTAAGTGCAAAAGCCACTATGGATAAGTTTGAGAATTTGGCAAAACAAAAAGGGCTAAATATATTTGCAAGAATAGATCACGCAGCGGGTGCTAAAAAAGTAGATCAACTACTACGCCCAACAGAAGTACTTATATTTGGTAACCCTAAAGGCGGCACACCACTTATGCAGTGCGCACAAACAATAGGTATTGATTTACCACTAAAAGCACTGGTATGGGAAGACGCACAATCGCAAGTGTGGTTAAGTTACAACGATCCTACTTATATAGCTGCGCGCCATAACGTACCAAACTGTTTAGTTGCTACAAAATTAAGTAAAGTATTAGCTGCACTGGCAGATAAAACCGTTGAACCATAAAACTAACTTTAACCTACACATTAGCTAAATTAAGGATGATTTTGAAACAATCTTCAATCGTATTTTTAGCCATAGCAAGCCTGTTTTTACAGGTTTTTTTGCTAATCTCACTGATTAGTTTTTTTACAGGTTTTCACTCTGCCTATACAGCATTTGCTGGTGGCGATCCTAAATTAATCGCAGGGCATATTTCATCTGGTATAGTAATTTCGTTAATACAAATGGTGCCAGCGTTGGTTGGTTATTTTATAAGTTACATGTTGATTAAAAATAAACGTGTAAACGATTTTGCATTACTTAAATCTGCTTTAAAGTTTTTTGCCTATCTATGGCTTTTATTCATCCCCATTGGTACTGTTTTAGGTGCGAAATTATTAACTAAATTAAACAAGGGTTAGATTTAATAGCGGCATTATATATAAAGGAGCCATTATGTTTTACGATGACATGCAGGGGTTATTACGCGTACTTATAATTGGTGTACTGGGTTATGTAGTACTGGTGTTTTGGTTACGTGTATCGGGTAAACGTACGCTTTCAAAGTGGAATGTGTTCGACTTTGTAGTCACCATTGCGCTGGGCTCTATATTAGCGTCTGTTATTATTTCTAAAAGTGTCCCGTTGTTTGAGGGCATTCTTGCCTTTGTAGTACTAATAGGGCTGCAATATGTTATTACGTGGCTTAGTGTGCGCTCGTCAAAATTTGCAGCGCTTGTAAAAGCAAAACCCACGTTATTATTAAGTAATGGCGAGTATTGTGATTCAGCCCTTAAATCACAACGCGTAACAAAATCAGAAATTCGCGCCGCTGTGCGAGGCGCAGGTATTATTGCAATAGAAGAGGTCGCCGCAGTTGTGCTCGAAACAGATGGCAGCTTTAGCGTAATGCCGCACAGTAACAGCGGCTCTAAAACCGCATTAAGCGATGTAGTGTGAGTACTAAATAATAAAGAGTAATAAAGATCATTAAAGAGAAGACAGGCTTTATTGCCTAGCAGATTCAAGCCTGTCTTATATAACTAATTTAGCTATTTAGCCGGTTCTAATAAACTAAACGTAGGTAAGCGCCATTTAAAGCGTATTGACGCCATACGTATTAAGTATCCCGCAACTAGGCTTACAATAATGCTTATGTTGTCGTCAATATTGTAATGGTGCAGCGCTAAATATAAGCACGCTACAATTAACGCTACGCTAGCATACAGCTCGTTGTGCAATACCAACGGAGCTTGACGACATATTAAATCACGCAATAAGCCACCAAATACGCCAGTAACAATGGCTGCCACAACACAAATACCATAGTGCAAGCCCATATTAAGCCCCACTTGGCAGCCAATAATACTAAATGCAGCTAAACCAAGGGCATCTAGGCGCATAAATATGCCTTTAAATTTAACCACCCATTTAGCAAGCCACGTAGTCACAATGCCTGCAATACAAGTAATTAATAAATACTCAGGATGCTGAACCCACGTAAGCGGGTAATTGCCAAGTAAAATATCTCGTACGCTGCCACCACCAATTGCGGTCGCACTAGCTACCAGCACTACCCCAAACCAATCCATTTTCATTCGCCCAGCGCTAAGTGCGCCAGTCATGGCTTCTGCGGTAATACCAATAATATAAACAACGGTTAGTAGCATGAGATAATCACTTGAAATACGTGCGTAAAAATAAGGTGTGGATTGTATAGATAAATTAAGTAAATAACGAATGAAAAATTACACTAAAAAAGCTTCATTCAGATAGAAATAACTAATAACAAAATCTAGTGTAAACAAGCTGTTAAGCTGGTGGGTGAGTGTACTGTGGTTGATGTGAATTAAAGGACATATGGCCGTAAATTATAAATAAAATAGGTTGAATTTTTTACTCAGCTTTGTTTAAAGGCTTACTTATTTAAGCGCTTAGTTAATAGTTAAATTTAATAACTTTTTATTAATTTGGTTTAATAGATAAAGCGTAAAATTAACGCAATATGAATAAATAGTTGCATGGTTTCAATTTAGGAACGTATAATAACAAGTGTTAACTAAATGAAACTAGCGTAAACGCAGTTTAAGCATTACAGGTTATTAAGGCACACATATGCACAAAGGATTGTTGAAGTCGTGGAAAACCGACAAAGGTTTTGGTTTTATTAAATCAGACACCCTAGAGCACGACACGTTTATACACATATCAGCGCTTAAACATATGAGCCGCAAGCCTAAAGTTGGCGACACCATTTACTTTGAAGTCGCTACACAGCCCGACGGTAAAACCAAAGCAATTAACTGCCGCATAGAAGGCGTTGCAGAGCTTAAAGCACCTTACCAAAAACACACACAACAGCCATACCGCATTGCCAAATCTAACTTTGCCAGTAGCTTTTTAGGTAAAGTTGCCTCAATAGCGCTTATTGCTGCACTTTGCTTTTATGCGATTGATAAATACAACACTCACTCAAGCAGCCAAACTCCCGTTATTACTAATGATGATTTAGCCACCAATGATGATTTAGCCACCTTTGATAAAAAACACCTAAAAGTCGTTATACCAAAAAGTACGCAAAATTTTACGTGTGATGGCAGGCAGCACTGTAGCCAAATGACATCTAAAGACGAAGCAATATTTTTCATTAATAACTGCCCGAATACAAAAATGGATGGCGATAGGGATGGTGACCCTTGTGAGAGAGATACAAGGTTTTAAAGGCTAGGGCTATAAAGCTTTCAGCTTTAAATAAAAATAGAATTAATTGCTGTGTATAAATACAGCGATGTAAGTTTTGTCCCATAACATTATTAAAAGTTGTTTTTGGGCGTTATAACCCGCCAAAGTGGGGTTCAATAAGCTGTTAGGTGAAAAGTCGCACCTTTAACTACGGATTCAACATGAAGTTTTATTTAGCAAGTTTTCTTTTAGTCGCTTTAATTCCTACTGAAGTATTATCACACTCTGGAGGAACCGATAGCAACGGTTGCCACGCAGGAAGTCAGCCTTATCATTGTCATAACAATAAAAATGATGGTGAAGCATCTATTGGTATGGGATCTTGGGATATAAATTTGGGTTATCAATATCAATTTGAGCAATCAGACTTTATTCCCTTTGTTGGGGCTTCAGTTGGGAAAAGTGATGAGAACGGTGATACCAACTTTGGGGTTAATCTAGGTTTAAAGCTCCAAAATGGATGGTATGCAAGTTATGTTTCTACCTCAAAAAGCTTTCAATTAGGCTATGAATTCGTTCATATATCAGCCAATTCGGATTATTTTGGTATAGGGGTACGTTATCCATTTGGTAATACAGATAGTAATAACTCATCAATATACACTAGCGGAACTATACTTTTTTCGGGTGATGAGTAGATAAATTTGGGGGGAAGATCATATGTACAATTTGTTTGCGTTCCGCGTATTTTAGCAAATTATTCAGGCTGTAGAATTACTCTTTTTTAAGAAATACAACCTGTTTTATGGGTTCCTGCATTACCTAATGCTTTTGAAGCGCTTAGAGTTGATTACAGGAGCTTGTTTTTTAATTTAATTTGGCTGTTGGAGTTATTCTACAGTCTAGTAATATTTTATTTGGAGTTGTATGCGTTATAGAAAAACCGAAAAATGGGATAACGTCAAGCAATCTGAAAACTTGCTTTTCTTTGCCCAGATATTTGATGAGCTATTTTTTGACTATTCTTTAGACACATATAAGCCATCCTCTATGAATACTAGTTTACTCTGCGAAGAGGCTCTAGAGGTAATAGAGGAGATAAATAAAGGAAATATTAAAGCTCCGAATCTAAAGCATGTAATAGAAGAATTAAGTGATAACTTATCTAGGGATCGAGTAGCTAAAGAATTGCTTTCACTTGAATTAAAGCAAATTAACTCTGTTTTACTTGAGCCTAATAAGCCTGTTGAAGAAAAGAAAACAGTTATTGAATTAATTCTTAGGCAAATATATTTAAAAAAATATAAGAAAAAGAATGAAGAACTGTTAATCGAAACTATAACTGGAAATACTGATTTTTCGAGTATTCGAAGCTTAGCTAGAAGCTATGCTACAACCTTATTAAATATTGGCTTTAGCTCTGAATATTTAGCTGAAATATCACAGAAATTTTTTCATTATAATAAAGATAGAATTGCTAGTAATAAAGCAATAGAAGACTTTATTAATATATTTACTGGTAAGCCAAAAAATTATCGATTGATTTTTAAATCTAAAGAAACGGTTAAACTTTATAAAGATTCAATGAAGGCTTTTAAGATTGAAATTCATAATGATTTAAAGGATATAAACTTCGATATTGGTAGCCATAAGTTTTTTAAAAATTCAGATGAGATCTACATTTGCATCAATGAATTAAAAGCTAGGGATAATTTTTCTGCAAAAGCTAAAGCAGAAGATAAACTTGAAATTTTAAGTACTATTTTTAGTCTTTTTCACCATAAAGAACAAATGTCCTGGGCTTCAGACTGCTTAATTATTGACGACACCAATAAAGAAGTTAATCGTTCTAAGATACGTATTAACTCAATGCACAAGTGTACCGATCAAAAACAATCTAGAGCAGCTATTCAGGCAAATAAATTTTTAACAGAATTTGGTTTAGAGCCTAACTCATTCCGTGTATTCACTAGGGCTGCAGAGCTGCATTCATTGGCTCTTAAAAGTGATTCTCATGAAAACCAAATGCTTAATTTATGGATTGCTCTCGAGTCAATTATTCCTTCTTGTACCGACCCTAAGTTATCAAATATTGAAAAAGAAATTTAACAAGACACCCATCTTAAATTTTGAAACTAAGATGGGTGTAAGTCTAAATGAATTGAATGGGTGTCATCCTAATTCTCGTAATAAATACAGTGGTTTGAGTTTTGTCCCATAACATTATTAAAAGGCGTTATGGGGTTAAATAACAAAGGCTACTGGGTAGCAATTGTTATTGTCTGATTATAAACGAGTTGTTTGGTGTGATTTTCAAGCAACGTAATATACGCCGTTTTGGGGTGTTATAACTCACCAAAGTGGGGTTCAATAAGCTGTTGAACAAAGCCGCTACGCGGAGCTAGCAACCTCCAGCATAATTGCCACACTTGTCATTGGGACTTCCCCCTATTCACAGGAGAAAACCAATGACCCCATTAAGACAACGCGTCATAGACGAGATCCGTTTAAGAGGCTACTCACCACGTACCGAAGAATCTTATATAAATGCACTTACTCAGTTAGCTAATTATTACGATAAATCGCCTGACTTAATTAATAAGGAAGAGCTTGAGGCGTATTTTAGGTATGTAAATCTAACACAGCACTTGTCGCGTGCAACGATTGCAGTAAAACTCAATGCCGTTAATTTTTTATATAAATATGTACTACAGCGCTCATTTACTATTGATATTGTATTGCCTAAAAAGGCACACACAATACCGATATTATTAACACGAGATGAGGTTCATCGTCTGTTCTTAAATACGGTATCTGCACAACAAAAAATCATGCTTTGTATTTGCTATGGGTGTGGGCTCAGAATAAGTGAATTACTGAATTTACGGGTTGTTGATATTGAATTTAGCCAAGACTGCCTATGGGTTAGAGCAGGAAAAGGCAATAAAGACCGTCGTGTCATATTACCTAAAAGTGCAGCAAGGCGGTTAAACGCTTACATAGCAGGCTTTTCCCTTGGCAGTATACTGTTTTGTACCAACTGGGATAAAGAAAAAGCGATTGATGCAAAAACGTTTAGTCGTGGATTAAAACGTGCGGTAGCACGGGCTGAAATTACAAAAAATGTATCCGCGCATAGCTTGCGTTAAATTAACAATGACACCCATCCTAAATTTTGCACTTTTCGAAGTTAGCAGCTAGCCTTTCTTTAGTGCAAAAAGTAAGCAGGTGTCTTATGGCTATAGCAAGAAAACGTCAAGTAAGTTTGGTTGATACAAAATACTACCATTGTATTTCGCGTTGCGTGCGACGTGCATTTTTATGTGGGGAAGACCGTTTTACTGGTCAATCTTACGAGCATAGACGAGGGTGGGTTGAAGATAAGCTGCTTGAATTAGCGAAGGTATTTTGTATTGATGTATGTGCTTATGCCGCAATGAGTAATCACACCCATTTAGTACTGTATGTAGATGATAAGAAAGCAGAATTAACAGTGACACCCATCCTAAATTTTGCACTTTTCGAAGTTAGCAGCTAGCCTTTCTTTAGTGCAAAAAGTAAGCAGGTGTCTTATGGCTATAGCAAGAAAACGTCAAGTAAGTTTGGTTGATACAAAATACTACCATTGTATTTCGCGTTGCGTGCGACGTGCATTTTTATGTGGGGAAGACCGTTTTACTGGTCAATCTTACGAGCATAGACGAGGGTGGGTTGAAGATAAGCTGCTTGAATTAGCTAAGGTATTTTGTATTGATGTGTGTGCTTATGCCGTAATGAGTAATCACACCCATTTAGTCCTGTATGTTGATGATAAAAAAGCGAATAGGCTAAATGATAAAGCGATTGTTATTCGCTGGCATAAACTCTGTAAAGGCACATTGTTAACGCAAAAATATGTACAAGGTGAAAAGCTAAGTAAAGTTGAACTCATCTTTTTCAATCAAACGGTTAAACAATACCGTGAACGCCTAGCAAGTATCAGTTGGTTTATGCGGTTACTAAATGAAGATATTGCGCGCAGAGCAAATAAAGAAGATAACTGCACGGGTAGATTCTGGGAAGGCAGATTCACATCGCAAGCATTACTAGATGAAGCAGCACTTGCAGCCTGTATGGCCTATGTCGATTTAAATCCCATTAGAGCTAAAATGGCTAACACACCAGAAGAATCAGACCATACCAGTGTACAAAATCGCTTAACATGCGCAGCAGAAGGTAAACAACCTAAGCAGTTACTACGTTTTTCAGGCATGCCACGTCAGATTATGCCTAAAGGGCTGCCGTTTGAACTTAAATCGTACCTTGAACTTGTTGAGTTAACAGGGCGAATAATACGAGAGGATAAACGCGGGCACATTGATAGTATGAACCTTCCTTTGTTAGAAAGACTTAATATATCCCCCGAAAACTGGTTAAAACTCACCACACAATTTACGCGCGTATTCCATGGTGCAGTAGGTAGGCCTACTTCACAAGCAAGTTACTGTGAAAACTTAAAGCGGAAACGGCGCTCAAATATCAGTAATTGCGAAAAGCTACTCACATAAAACTTAAGCTAATCAGTAAAACTATTCAGTAATAAATCACAACTGCATTATGCAGTTATTTTCATGCGTGTAATTTACGTTTAATAGGGCTAATTACTCATTTAACGGATGAAATAAAGTGACCCAGTCATAAAAGATAAATTTTGAACTTGAAGAGCGAATTTTTTGGTATAGTTTTGTTTGTTCAATTAAAGTGGCTGTCTAGTTTAGTCGTATGAACTTGAAGAGCGAATTTTTTGGTATAGTTTTGTTTGTTCAATTAAAGTGGCTGTCTAGTTTAGTCGTATATGTGAATTAGCCTTTAGATTAAGAAGAGGGCATTAACTTGGGATGCGGTAGTCGAACGTTTTAAGTTGAAAGTGGGCGTCACTTTAAACGTAAAACATCGGCGAATTAGCATCTCTAATACACGCCGATGTTTATAACTTATTTAAGTAACTACCTTATTAATATGGTATTTAGCCTTAGTCTTGTTTACGGTTAAGGCTTATTAAACATATTGCTAAAAGTAACGTTGCAATCATGCCCGAAGCACCAGCAACACCTGATGGCATAAATCCATCACGGCCAAAGATGATTAATATAGCATTGGCAAACATAGCAACCACACCAGCTAAGGCAGTAAGCCCTCCAATTGCTTTGCCACCTTTAGCTATAAAAGACAGGCCAAAAACAACTGCTGCTAATCCCAATAATAATTTAGCTGCGTAGTAAATCATGAATGACAACGAAACCACGCCACTAATTAAAGGTTGTGCGCCTTCTACGGTACCCGCTACTTTTCCAAATGTTGAAAACAAAGTAAGGCCAATGCTTACCTGCACTATGTTAAGAATCGCGCTAAATGTTATAGCCGACCATCCTAGCTGAGCGTTTTTTGCTTGCACCATAGCAGAACCCGCAAAGGCAACAAGTAGAGTGAAAACCACGGCTTCTAGTCCCCATGCATACTGCCTTGAAAAACTAATTTCTGCACTGTAAAGGGCAGTAAAAACAGCCTGTGTTATCGCTAACACCAACAATAAAGATGCCGTAATTAGCATGGTGCGTTTATTCGTAAATTCCATTATGTACCTCTTATAATTTTATGCTTTTAAAAGCTGTAATAGCTCTCATACTTGGGTAGAAGACAGGTAAAGCTATTTAATTATTTCACTCAAACCTACAAAAGTAATAATTAATAACAAATAGGCTCAAGCTACGGATTTTAATTAAAACTTAAATCGGCAAAGTCGTTGTGATTCAAGCCATTTATGCCTCTAAAAACGCTGGGTCTCACACACTCTTAGTGAATCAACTTTTAGATTACTAAGAGGGCATTTTACACGTATTCTAGCAATGGACATAAGTGACTTTGTAAAAGCCACTTATTGTAGTCGGGCAATGCTGTAAAATAGCTTAAAACCTACTTTGTTAAGATAGAAATATAAAGTGAGACCAATCACTTAACGCTGTGATAGTTTGTTCTGTAGGGGGCGCAACATAGATTAAACCTGCAATGGCAATAATTGAAGCTAGCGTAATTAACTTATTATCAAAGTCAGCTATTTTTAAAGCGGTGCCAAAAGAGCGTTTAATTCTGACATTACTTAAATCTACACTGTAAATTTCATCCAGCAATAAATGAATTAATCCGCCTAATAAAATAAACCCACCCGTTAACCAGGCAAAAACAGCAGCTTGTGTGGTTGATTGGTCATTCAGTTTCCATGTTACTTGAGTCGTTAATAGCGCGCATAACAGTATAAATAGTAAAGAGTGGCAACTACCTCTATGTACTGTGATCCATTCAAAAATGGGTCTAATAATATATTTCATAAATCCGTAAACCAATAATGGCACTACGATTAACTCGATAAAGCTAATTTCAATAATGAGCTCGGTGGTTATGTAATGCAGTACCAGTAATACAGCGCTCAGTGCAAATAAGTTAAAAATAGTATCGAGTGATGTTGAGTTATCTGAATCTATGTCGGGTAATAAGCCGCCAATTGAGCCTAAAAACCATAGCCAGAGTGCGCCGTTTAAATCAATATGGCCTGCAGATAATAAAGTGGCTGAACTTAAGCCGGTGATGATTACGGCAGTATTAAGATGAGTATTGAAGTTTGCCATTGTATCTCTTGATAGAAAAATAGGTTGGCATTCTATCAATTGAAAACTTAATTGTTCAATTTACTTTAAAGGTTTGGATGTAAATCTATGTTTTAGGGGTCTGGTTTATCACTTTTTACTAGTGTGGTTTTTTGTGGTCAATGAGGTAAGTTGTAATTGTTATTATAAAAATCAATAATAAGCGTAGTTATTTTAGCTTAGCATACTAAATGAAAGGTCACTTCTTATGAATCAAAATAGATATAAAGCATCGTTTCCTGCGCCTGACATTGGTAGTAACTATTTTGTCTCATCAACTTGGAGCAGTTATGGTTTCTGGGCTTTATTAGCACTGACTCCGCTCGCTCATTACATGATGTACTATACCGAAGATGGTTTAGCGTATGGGGAAGATTTAAACACTTTAGTGTATGTAATACTTGGTGCTATTACCTTGTTTGTTTTAAATATTGCAGCCCAATCTATATGTTGTTTAGGCAGGCTTTTGGCAGTGGTTTGCTTTAGCATTAGTCTGTTTTTTATATTATTGCTTATTTACCTCAGCGTATATTCACACTTCCCAATTGCTTATTTAGGTGTTATTTCGTATTTTGGGTTAGCGGCTTATTTTTATAATAAAGATTATTTGAAAGCCATAAATACGTTATAGCATTTACTATGTAGTTACTCATTCACGCCATCTAATTTTTTATATCGTCATAAAAGGCGACTTTTCCTCGGCCTGTTTCTTTTACGTGATAAAGGGTTTTATCACCGTTATGCATTAATTGGTGTAGTTCATTGCCATCATATGGGGCTACTGCAATACCTATGCTTGCACCTACTGCGCATGTTTTAGTGTTTGAAATACTAACCTGTTGTTGTAGCTCTTTAAGCAAAACAATAGATTGTTCACGCGTTGCTGCTTTGTGGTAGGTATTTACCTGTTGCGCAATTATAAATTCGTCACCGCCTAGGCGGATACAAATGTCGTTTTTTTCGTGGAAAAGTGTTTTAAATCTGTGCGCTGTTTCAATAAGTACTTTGTCACCGGCTTCGTGGCCGTAGGTGTCGTTAATGGGTTTAAACTTATCTAAATCAATCATCATTAGTACTAGGTGCTGATTGTGTTTAATACACTCGCGCAGCGCTTTTTTAAGTCGTTTTTCGCCGGCACGACGATTAAGTAAATCGGTAAGTGGGTCGTGATCGGCTTCAAAGCGGGTTTGAAATTCGCGTTCGGCGCGCTCAGTTACATCATGTAAAATTACTTCAACTAAGTGTTCTTGTTGAACGCTTCGCTTTGTTTCACGTTGCTCTGTTAATCTAACAAATAAACAGTGCAGCCAAATGGTTTTATGGCCCACTTTACACTCTATATCTAGGGTTGCTTGTGGTGGGTTTTTATCACAACGTATATCTGCAAGTAGGTTTTGTAATTCATCAACGTTATTTAACAGAGCAGGAAAGTGCAAGGTTGATAACTCTTCTTCGCCGGGTACGGTAAAGTAATGTTTAAACGCGGGATTAAAGGTGGTGATAATATTTTTGTCATCTAATAAACAAATACCGGCGCTGGCTTGTTCAAAAATAAGTCTAAATTTAGCTTCTAGTTCTTGAGTTTTTTTACGAAGGGATTGCTCATTACTAATGGTTAGCTTTAACTCATGCATTAAGGCATTTATACCTTGCGTCAGTCTGCTTATTTCGTCTCGCTTACCTTGCTTAAACTCTAGCATTGTCATGGTTTCGGGATTGGTAGGATCAATTGTCGCAAAGCTGTCTGTTAGGTTTTGAATAGGCTGAGTGAGCCATTTTCGTACAACCAGTGACACAAAAAAAGCGATGACGATTGATTGAATCAGCATTAAAATAAATTCTTTTATAAGTGATGACTGTGCTTGTTGTTCAATAAAGTTATCGTCGGGGTATATGGCCAGTACACCTATAAAAGTGTCTTCTATAAAGGGGTGAACTAATTTAATTAAAACAGCTTCTTTTTTCTTGTTAGTAGAGCCACTTGCAATAAATAAATCCATTTCTCCTTTTGGGTTTACCTCTCCTTCTAAGCTTGCGCCTTGCACTAAGTCGTTACTTAGCAAGCCATTAATAATTTCTTGGCTTAATTCACGATCGTTTAGGTAGGCTGCTATAGCGGCTGTTTTTCCCATTGTTTGTGCTAACTGCTGCACGAGTAGGTAATTGGTGTTTTTCTTTTCTTTAAGACCCGAGTAATAAGAAAGTGTTGACGACACTAACGTTACTACAATGGCGACAATAGCGATTGATAGAGCAACGCGTACGTAGAGTGCTTGGCTAATTTTTATCAAATGTGTATACCACTTTTACTGCGTCTGTAACCTGCGATTGAGGAATATAACCAATTGCAAATTGTGATGCAGCTATTTTGTTTAACGCGTCTTCAACGGATGTTGACGGTGATGGGGGCTTTGCGCGCCCTGAAAATAATAACCTTGCCCAATAAGCATTAATTTTTTGCTCATTTTTGTTGACCAGTTGCAGGTAAAAATCATTTTTTAATGCAGATTGCGCCGGTAAATCAAGTGGCTTAGAGGTTTCACCATCAGGAAACGTTAAATAGCGACCCATATAAATATCGATGACTTCGCGTTTGGATAAAGCGTTAATTGTATTGTTTTTATTTACCACCACTACAAACTCTGTAGATTTGGCATTAACACTAACAAGAAGCAGGCAAAGCGGCAGCAACACATAAAGGAGTGAGTTACGATAGCTCATCATTGTTAAAACACCATACTAGCGTTCAAACTTAGCATATGTACTTTGTGGCCTTTGTCTACATCTGCAGGATTACTAAGACTCCATAAACCCGCACCTTCGGGCTTTATATCAAAGCGGTCTAGTTGAGCTTTTAGCGCTAATCGCTCCGATAGTTGCCATTTTACACCTATGTTAATTGAATGCTGATGAACATAAGGCACCTTAATAGCAGCTTGTGTTGCAAATGCTAGCTGTTGTATTGGCTCTGAAATTTGATCGGGTATGCCTGGTGAAAAAACAGGTTCGTTTACTTGTATAACATCGTGACGATTTTTGGCTGCAGAAAAGCTCGTGTAAAATATTGCATTATTTACCCTATAACCAGCGCTAATATAAGTATTGAGTACTGATGGAGCTATTATCCAATCGGATTCCGAAATACCTACTTCAGATTGAATAAGCCAATTATTATGATCGTAGGTTAGTCCAAATGCCGCGTATTCTATACTGTGGCCTTTGGTATTAAATTTGTTAGATATCGTTTGTGCTTGTGGCCATATACTTTGTGGTACTGCGTCTAGTAAGGCTAAAAACTCATCTAATGAGGTTAACTTATAGCCACCAAAATCAGATTTAGATAAAGAGAAACGTGCGGTCCATGCGTCAAGTGAATAGGTTACACTAAAGGTGGTTAAATTATCAAAATCAATAAAAAAGTCGTCATTATCGGCTTTTAACTTTGCTGTAGAGCTTCCATATGCGAGCTTTAAACGTAAAAAACCTTCATCAATGGCTTTACTGTATTCAATATCCACACCGTCGTAATTTCCTGCAATGTTTGCAAAAGAGTAGTATTCATGAGGAGGGCGGATCCACAAATAGGCGTATCCTACATAAGGATATTCAGAGAGTAAGTAAAGATCGCTGTTTAGCCTGCCAGCACGAATAGCCCAATGGCGCGAGGGGCGATAACGAATAAAAGCGAGTTCTAAAAAGTTATCAAGACTTTTGAAGCTATGATCTTGTACTACTACTTGAACCACAGAGTCCCAGTTTTTTGAGAGCGAGATATTAGCTTGCCCACCTAAAATTGAATCACGCGTTACTGAAAAACCGGTATCGTTTTCGTTTAAATAATTTGATGCAAAGCCGATATCTGAATCGTCAGTGTAACTGAGTGTTAAAGATGCAAAACCACTAAATTGCACGTCTACTTCATTTGCATCGCTTTTATTAGCAGCAGAAATTACCAATATGGCTATGGCAATTGTACCTCGGAACAACATGTTAGCGCTTATTTTTATGATATGGATAATAAAAAGATAGCACATTTTTTAAAATTACCAACTTACTCGACATAAGGTTTTACCAAAGGCGTTAGCATGGCAAAGCTAAAAAAATTACACTCTTTATGCTTGGTTTATAATTTACGTTAAATTGTAAATAAGCACACATAACACCATCCTAAATTCCATATAAAAGGGGTAATTAAAGTTGCTTTAATTTTTACCTCCTAAAGTAATAATTTATTAACTAAGTAACCTATTAACTAAGTAACCGTAATTATCTTATTTGTTAATTATTGTGATGTTATATTGTTGCAATTGGCATTTGATATAGTATAACATACACGCCATCTAATTTTCCTAAATAGAGTTTGAGTGTGACAACACCTACCGCGATTAATAAAACACCAACAATTGCCCCTAAAACTTTTGATAAACAACTTAGCAATGCAGACGCCGTCCTAAGTGATGCGATGATTGAAGTGAGTTCTTTAAATTTTAGTATTAAAAATAACGCTATTTTAAAAAACTTAAGCTTTAGTGTGGCTGCAGGTGAGGTTTATGCGCTACTTGGTGGTAATGGTGCGGGTAAATCAACCACGTTAAAAACGCTACTTGGGTTTAATAAACCAACCGAAGGCTCTGTAAAAGTAGCGGGTAAAGAGGTGAGTAAAGCGCTTGATTTTGTGCGAGGTAAAACAGCGTATTTGCCAGAGTCGGCTACGTTATATCCGCATTTAACTGCTCGTGAAAATGTTGAATATTTTTTATCACTCGCTGATATTAAAAAATCAGATGAGCAAATTAACGCGGCTTTTAATCGAGTTGCATTGCAACACGATGCATGGGATCGCCACATGCAAACTTATTCAAAAGGTATGAGGCAAAAAACAGCAATTGCACTTGCGATACTGCGTGAAGCACCCATTTTTTTACTTGATGAGCCAACCTCTGGCCTTGATCCTGTTGCTATTGATGAATTTAATCAACTTGTACGTGAGCTTGCATTAACGGGTGCGACTATTTTAATGGTTACCCACGATGTATACGGTGCCTGCCAAGTCGCTAATCGAATTGGTTTACTTAAAAACGGTGAGCTGGTGGGAGAGTTTGATGCGCCCCAAAGTGGGCGTATTGATACCGAGCAAGTACACGCTGCGTTTGGGCATCACGCTAAAAGAGGTGCTTAATGAGTATAAATAACTTTTCAAAGGTGGTGATTGTTGCCAAAGATGAGTGGCGTTATTGGCTTCGCTCAAAATTAGCAATGACCGTGCTTGCTATAGGTTTGGTGCTCACGCTTGCTTCGGTAATTGTAACGGCTATTATCATGATGGAGCTAAGCCATGCTCGTCATGAGTTACAAACAACAAGCGATAAGAGCTTTGTTGATCAACCCGACCGCCATCCACACAGAATGGTGCATTACGGGCATTATGCATTTAGAACGCCTTCGCCACTTAGTACGCTAGACCCTGGTATTGACGCTTACACAGGCAACTCTATATTTTTAGAAGGGCACAGACAAAACAGCGCAATGTTTGCAGATAGTCGCCAAGGGACTGCATTAACTAAATTAGGCAGTTTAACGCCTGCATTTATTGTGCAAACACTCGCACCGTTATTATTAATATTAATTGGCTACAGCGGTATTAGCCGAGAGCGCGAATTGCAAACGCTTTCTTATTTGTTATCGCAAGGTACATCGGGTGTAACGCTAATTGCAGGTAAAGGATTGGCGCTACTTTCTGTTGTGGGCTTAATTTTAACTCCGCTTACGGTATCGGCTTTATTTACGGTTGCTGCGGGCGAAAGCTTACTGGCAGTTGTAAGTTTTGTTGTTGGCTACGCTTTATATTTAACTGTGTGGGTATTACTGATTTTACTGGCATCGAGCGTGTTTAGTAAAAACAGTGGCAGCTTTACCGCACTTGCCTTTGTGTGGATTTTACTGTGTATTGTTATGCCACGCGTAGCAAGTACCAGTGCTTCAACGGCTGTGCCATCTGCCGGTAAAATAGAAACAGACTTTGCTGTAAAAGCACAACTTAGAAAATTAGGCGACGGCCATAACGCAAACGACCCTGCCTTTATGCAATTTAAACAATCACTTCTTAAAAAGTACAACGTTAAAAGTATAGATGAGCTACCCGTTAATTTTAGAGGATTAGTAGCCAGCGAATCTGAAGCAAAATTGACTAACGTACTAAACAAATTTGCCGAGCAACGTATGCAAGCTGAGCTTAAACAAACGAAGGTATCTCGTTATTTTGGTTGGGTTTCACCTATGGTGGCTATTCGGTCGTTATCGATGATTGTAGTAGGAACGAGTATTGAAACTCATCACCGCTTTTTGCGTGAAACCGAACAGTTGCGTTTTGACTTTGTGCAAGGGCTTAACAAAGTTCATGTAGAAAAGCTTAGCTACCAAGACGATATGAACCGCAATACCAGTACCGAAGCAACTAAGCAAGCTCGTGTCAGTGCACAAAATTGGCAAGTACTGCAAAACTTTACTTTTAATGTAGATAGCGCACAAGTGAGAGCGCAGCGAAGTATCCCTGCATTTTTACAGTTATTTATTTGGATTGCAGTGCTGTTAGGCGGTATTAAATTTGTAGGGAAGCGTTTGTTATGAGTTATGTATTTTCACAGCTAATTCGTGAATGGCGTTTTTTACTTCGTCAAAAATATTTAGTGATATTACTAGCATGTACATTTGCTATATCGGGGTTTGCAGTTTTCAGCGGCCTTAGTGAAGTAAGCCAGCAACAACATACTATTGATCGTTTAAAAACGGCTGATTTAACTGAATTAGCTAACGTACAAAATAAATACAGTGATGCTGGTTCGCTTGCCTATTACAGCTTTCATTTAACGTATTCACCACCTTCAAATTTAGCGTTTGCTGCTTTAGGCGAGCGCGATATTTATCCGTGGAAACACCGCTTAAATTTACTTGCCCTAGAGGGGCAAATTTACGAGAGCGATTCACAAAACGCAGAGCTAGCGCAGGCAGGTAAAATTGATTTTGTATTTGTAATTAGTGCATTAGCACCGCTGATAGTTATTTTATTATTTCATGATTTATTTGCTAATGAGCGAACAAGCGCCAGGCATGACTTATTAGTGACTACGGCTAAGTCGTACTTTGCATTATGGGGGGCGCGTATAGCTGTAAGGTTGATAGCAGTAATAGTGTGTTTAATGTTGCCATTTTATTTAGGTACATTTCTTAGTCATTCGGCCCTTGCTGATGTGGGGTTTGTTACTTTTATATGTGTAATTTACATTGCGTTTTGGACTTTGCTCAGTGTGTGGTGGGGCAAAAATGCCAACAGTGCGCCGCGTGTTGCTTCAACATTAATCGGTTTTTGGGTGTTAGTTGCCTTTATTATTCCTATTTTAGGCGATTTAGTTATAAACAAAACGGTTCACTCACCAAAGGGCGGCGACATTGTGCTTACTCAGCGTGAGGCGGTTAACGATGCATGGGACTTACCAAAGAAAACCACAATGGATGCTTTTGTAGCGTCAAATCCACAGTGGAAAGATCATGTTGATATGCAAAGCGAGTTTGAGTGGAAATGGTATTACGCATTTCAGCAAGTTGGAGACGAAAAAGCAGGGGAACTTTCGCATGCTTATCGTGATGCAGCGCACACAAAGTATCAACTAGCAGGGATTGTATCGTGGTTTTCACCACCACTATTGCTACAACGCAGTTTTACCCGATTGGCGAGCACTGATGCTTTAGCTGCATTTAGATATGAATACCGTATGCGAGGATTTCATAAAAGTTTAAGGGAGTTTTACTACCCTTGGCTGTTTATAAAAGGCAACCCACCTAAAGCTGCGCTTAAGAGTATACCTAGCTTTAAAAAAACAATGCTTAATGAAACGGATGAGCCTGACGTTACAGGCGTTAAGCTAAAAGAAAATTTATGAGTCAACTAATTAACAAGGTTTATAATGAATACCAATAAAAATGGGCTAAAGCTCAGCTATTTAAGCGCATGCTTAGTCAGTTTGTTTAGCAGCCACGCTATGGCTGCTGAACAAACCCCAAAGGATGACAGCGTAAATAATAGCCCTATAGAAAGATTGGCAGTGATTGGCTCGCGCCAAGCTTATCAAGGCAATTTTAGCCCTTTAGAAACACCGCAATCAGAATTAAAAATAGATTTAGAAGCGCTTGAAAACGCAGGTGCTATAAATTTAAATCAAGCGCTTGATTTATCGGCATCGGTAGCGCGTCAAAATAACTTTGGCGGACTTTGGAATAGCTTTGCGCTACGCGGCTTTGTAGGCGATGAAAACTTGCCAAGTAATTACCTTGTTAATGGGTTTAATGCCGGGCGTGGTTTTGGTGGCTCACGTGATTTGTCGGGTATTGAATCGGTTGAGGTGTTAAAAGGTCCACGTGCTGCTTTATTTGGCCGTGGTGAACCTGGCGGTACAGTAAATCTCGTTACTAAGCGCCCAACGTTTGATACAAGCGGCGAGCTAAAGCTAAGCGTAGGCAGCTTTGACACCTACCGCGCTGATGTAGATTACACCACACCCCTTAGCGACGACGTAGCAATTAGACTGGTTGGTTTTTATGAAGACGCAAAAAGCTTTCGCGATACAATAGAGACAACTAAACAAGGCTTTAGCCCATCAATAACATGGAATATTAATGATAATAGCCAACTAATATATGAGCTTGAATACAGCGACCAAGAGGTCTCTTTTGATAGGGGCGTATTAGCCATAGATGGCGAACTTGGTTTAATACCACAGAGCCGCTTTTTAGGTGAGCCAGGTGATGGCCCAATAGAGGCTGACGTACTTGGCCATCAATTAGAGTTTATTCATGACTTTAATGATAATTGGAGCGTATTGCTGGGCGCTAACTACCGTGATACTTCGCTTGAAGGGTTTGCTACCGAAACTGGTTTTGCAGGTGTTGTTGATGGTGAAGTAAATCGCTTTAGGCGCTACCGTGATTACAATGCAAAATATCAGGTATTTAGAGCCGAAGTGACAGGTAATTTAGAGGTTGCAGGGTTGGATCACCGTTTAATAATTGGTGTTGATTCTGATAAGTTCGAAAATGATCAATTTGTTCTTCGTGTACGTGGCGATCAGTATATAAATGTTTTTAATCCTGTATATGGAGCATATGAGTTACCTACGCCAACGGCCAATACCGATAAGTTAGAAGTCCAAGAGTCGTTAGGTGTATTTATACAAGACCAAATAAGCCTAACCGATAAGTTTGATGTACGTATTGGTATGCGTTTTGATGACTACGAACAAACACTTAATAACCGCTTAGCTAATACTCAATCAAAGCAAAACGAATCGCGTGTTAGCCCCCAACTAGGTGTTGTGTATGAGGCGAGCGAGTTTGTATCTGTTTATGCCGCTTATGGCGAAAACTTTAGGCCTTTATCTGGCACTGATACAAATGGCGATGGGTTTGAACCAAATCAATCTACTTCAACAGAGTTGGGAGTTAAATTTACTTTAAACGATGGCGCTTTATTTGGCACTATCGCGATGTTTAAAGTAGAGCAAGACAACATGCTGGTGGTTGACGATCCCACTGCATTTACTTTTGCTGCAATAGGCGAAGCACAAAGCAAAGGCATAGAGATTGATATAAACGGTGAGCTAACGGATGATGTAAGCCTATGGTTATCGTATGCGTATGTTGATGCAACTATTGAAAACTCATTTTTTGATGCTAACTTTGGCTATACCGTTGAAGCGGGCAGTTCTTTATTAAATATTCCTAAACATCAACTTAGTTTACAGCTTGTTAAATCAGCCGAGTTATATGGCAAAGCAATTAAGTTTGGCGCAGGTTTAGTTTATGTAGATTCTCGAAACGGCTTTTTTGGTACCGACTTTGAGCTACCAAGCTATACAACAGCGCGTACTTTTATAGATATTGATGTAACTAAGGCAATTGGCTTGCGTGCAGAAGTAGATAACCTGTTTGATGAAACCTATTACACTAACTCATTTGCTGATGCCTGGGTTCAACCGGGCACACCCAGAAGTGTAAGGCTATCTGCAACGTATAAGTTTTAAACGTAAACTAAAACGATACTAACAAAAAGGCTGCTTAAATTAAGCAGCCTTTTTGCTTAGTTAAAAGCTTAGTTAAAAACTCGATTAAAACGGTGCATAGCCGTCGTTCGTCTTTTTAGGGTTAATCCAGCGCTGTTTAGCATCAATAGGAATGCGTGGTGCACCTTGTGCTGGTAATCGCCCGCGTTCTCCATACAACCACAAAACAAAGTTAGTTCGCTCACCACTGGTAATAGGCTTTGCTGCGTGTGCAATATTGCCACGATGTAACATGGCAGTGCCGGGCTTAAACGTAAGTGATTTAATGTCGCCTGTGTACGGGTGATAAAAGTCAACTTCTGACCCTGTAAACTCTTCGCCTGGTAAGTTTAAGTTAATATTAAGCGTTACGGCCGATGCATCGGTATGTGGGCGAATTGACGAATCTGTGTTTGGCTCATAATAAATTGAAAAACCAAACGTTTGTGTATCAAACCCCGTAACCTCCGGGAACAGCATACGCGAAATAGGGCGCATGTAAGTGTTTAGTATTTCGTTATAAAACGCTTGAAAGCTTGGCGCTGCTAAATAACCTTCTGATCGGCTATCAAGCATGGCACCACGGCGATTTAACACGATGCCATATGGTGGGCGCATAGGAATTTGCGAATTCCATACTTGTTCTAAATACCCGCGTAATACGGCAAGGCGCTCTGGATCAAAAAATTGAAATTGAAATACATCAGGCGCTACTTCGTGTAATAACGCTTTTACGGCCAGCTCTTTTGATGGATCTTCCCATGCTTGCTTTACTGCTTCACGTAGGTTTTTATCAAGTAGTGTGTCGTCAAGCGTAAACGTTGAGCCATCTATTGATGTTGTTTCCCATTCGCTCCACGCGTTTGTAATTAGGTCGGTGTTACTATTCCAAAAGTGTTGTACTGCTGGTTCACGGTAAAGCATGGCTTGGCGTGTAGGTAACTCTAGAGCACGCGCTAGCTGTAATTGATTGGCAAACATTTTGTGTAACTCCAGTTGTTGAATTTGGTTTATATCAATCTAGGAGTGCAATTTATTGCATTTGATTTAGTAGATAAACAGCCAGCTTTAGGAAACAGAATATACTATTTATTGATAATGAAGGTTTGTATACTTTTTGAAGCAGAGAAAGCTAGCTTTGTAGATATGTAAAAGGCTGCACAATATGCAGCCTTTTGTTGGTGTAATTTAAGTTGCTTAATAAATACTAGTGGGTTGCTCTGTCGCCCCAAATATCTTCTAGGCGGCTATCGCGACCACAACGCCAACGATAAGTGTTGTATCGGATTGGATTGTTTTTGTAATAATCTTGATGAAAGCTTTCCCTCCCTTTAATAGGGTAAAAGGTACTTGCGTTTAATATAGGCGTAACCACAGTTTGATTAGGAAACTCGGCTACCACAGCTGCTTTTGTTTTTTCGGCTAATTTACGTTGTTCGTCGTTTTCTACAAAAATAGCGCTTAAGTAACTCGGGCCTTTATCGCAAAACTGGCCTCTGGCATCAAAGGGATCAATATTAACCCAGTAATGATCAAGTATGCCCTTATAGCTTACTACATCCGGGTCGTAAGTGATTTCTACCGCCTCGTAATGGCCTTTATGGTTACCATTGTATGTTGGGTTTTTAAGTTTGCCACCAGTAAAGCCCGATATTACATCGGTTACACCTTCTAGTTTTTCAAAATCGCTTTCCATACACCAAAAGCAACCTCCAGCTAAAACAGCTTTTTCGGTTTTAGCTGCATGCGTAAACGTACTAAACAATATTGCGGCAGATGTTAATGCTAATGCGAGTGATTTTTTCATAAAATTATCCACCTGAGGTGTGAGTTTAAATACTTATAAAGTTAGACCCGCCAAGTGCTAATACTATTTCATTGTAGTGGCATAGTTTTAGCCGGTTAACTATTTATGGTGCAAAGTAATGTCATAAAAAGGTTTTATAAGCATCTCACTGGGAGTGAGATCACTTTTAAAGCAAGCAGTATGCTTTAATTAATTCAGTAAAATAAACGCTATTTGATACGCTGTTGTATTATGCGAGCTTGTTTATTAAAGTGGCAACATTCAAGATATAAATTAGCAGGTGATAAATGAACCAGTTAACCGAAAAATCAATAAGCTGTCCTTATTGTGGAGAAAGTATAGAAATATTACTTGATGCAGCAGATATTGATGAGCAATACATTGAAGACTGCCAAGTATGCTGTAAGCCAATTTCGTTTGTGGTATTTGAGGATGAAGATGAGTTAAATGTTAATGTATACAGTGAAGATGATACATTTTAAATTGGCATAAATTATAAAATAGGCTGCAACTCTGCAGCCTTTTTATTGTGTACGGAACTAACTAGCTATTTTGTTCGCGTGCTAGTTGGTTTGGCAAAAGCTCTTCTACTATTTCGCGCGCCGGGAGTGTGTAGCGTGTGCCGTCAAACATTACTGAGGTAAACTCGTTAATATTAGTAATGCCTGTTAAGGTCCAGCCTTCGCCGCGCTTTGGGCAATATACTGTGGTAGTGGGTTGTATTACTTTAAAATCGTCACTCATTACGTTATCTACTCTTTTTGCTTTAAAGATAATGCTTGTTAATGGGGTATGGTAAGTTAATAATGCGTGCCCATAAAGAGCTAATTTAACTAACTACTTAAATAAAATGTTTAATACCATAAAGCTTGAACGCGTTACGCTGCGTTTAATTACCCACAAACACGCTACGTGTTTATTTAATATTTTAAACCACCCGCATGTGTCAGAATTTAACGACTACGAAACACCGCTCAGCAAAACACAAATCAAACAATTAATACAAGATGATATTAGTGCCTACTACGAAGGCGAAGTGATTAGAGTTGCAATTGAACATAATACATCTGGAAAATTAATGGGTACTTGTGGGCTTTATAATTTAACGCCGTGTAAAAGTAGTGCGTTTATAGGATTTGAGCTGCACCCCGACTTTTGGGATAAAGGCGTAATGTTTGAAGTAGTCACTGGTTTTATTGAAACGCTACTTAAGGATATTGCGCTTAAACATTTATCGGCTGAGGTGAGTGCACACAATGCACGTTCCCATAATTTACTTATTAAGTTAGGTTTTAGCTTAAGAGAAAATTCTATTTGGCATAAATCACTTTAACGAATGACGGCAATTATAAGTGCTTATCTTTTTTCAATCCTGAAAGGTCAACGCCTCCAAGTGTAAATAAAATACAAAAAATAACGGCTTTCTATTATAGTTAAGCGTAAGCAAATGAATTTGTTACCCGTGTTTTATTAAATATTTACGCTTAACAAGGATTTTATATGCTAGAAAAACTATCTCAAGATGCGCTTGTTATTTGGGCTACCATTGACCCAATAGGTACTATGGCGCTGTTTGCTGCGCTTACTTCTCATTTAACAGATCAACAACGTCGTAAAACAGCCTTTAAAACGGTCCTTTATGCTGGTTGCGTACTATTGGGTTCTATTTTAATTGGGCAGCTAATACTTAATGCGATGGGAATTAGGTTGGTGTCGTTTCAGTTAGGGGGCGGAATTATATTGTTTTTGTTTGGCCTGCAAATGATATTTGGAAACGATTCTAACAAAGCTAAACAAGACCCCGATCACGATATAGCAGTGTTTCCGCTAGCTATACCTGCAACTGCGACTCCTGGCGCTATTTTGGCGGTGATACTACTTACCGACAATCATATTCACCCAATTACCACTCAAATAGGCACAGCGCTTGTTACACTTGGTGTGTTGGGTATTACTTTAATACTGTTGCTGCTTTCGGGGAAAATAATTAAGCTTATTGGTACTGGTGGCGCGTCTATTTTAACGCGTGTGATGGGGATGATTTTAGCCGCGTTTTCGGTTGAGCTTATTATGACCGCGCTTGAAATAAAACAATGGGTTAAGCTCGATTAAATAACTCTTAAACATTTGAAGGAATGCCGCATGGCAATAAAAATAACAAAACACTATTTTATTAATTTAAGTTTAGCCGTAGTCATTTTTGCTATCGGTATTTTAGCCATACGTTATTACAACCATTATGTATCGGCCTATACAGACGTAACAATTAACTCAAGCGTGCTTAATGAGTCGCGCAAGGTATTTATAAGATTGCCCGCTAATTACAATCCTAAAAAAGCGTATCCGTTAATTATTAAAACCGATGGAAACTTTAATTTAGATACATGGGATAAAGCACTTACAAAACAAGCTAAGAGCGAAAAAGGGGATAAGGCTATATTGGTGTCTATTCCTAATTTGTTTTTTACAGATACACGTAATCGCGATTTAGTGCCACCTTATGCTCGCCAAGATGTAAATACACAAGCGCGCCCTGAGGGCGAAACACTTATAGAGCCTAATGGTGAAGCCGACAAGTTTTTAGCGTTTATTGAAACTGAGTTATTCCCGTATTTATCGGCAAAATATAAGCTTAGTAATAACCGTGTATTAAGTGGTTTTTCGGCAGGTGGTAGCTTTGTACTTTATACACTGCATACGAGGCCTGAACTGTTTAATGGCTACTTTGCATTTAGCCCAGCGGCTTGGTATGACGACATGACAGTGGTTAATAATGTAGAAGCGTTTTTAACTACTCAAGCTAACAAAGTTAAGGCGCCTACTTATTTATATCTTTCGGTGGGTGGAGCAGAGCATCCGTTAATGTTAAAAGCGTTTAATAATTTAGAGTCTGCTTTAAAAGCAAACCCTAATAATAACCTTGCGTGGCAAAGCGCTATAAACGAAGGTGCTGAGCATTCAGATAATCCACCACTTAGTGTATCAAAGGCATTAGCTGGTTATAGTGCGTTTATTAAAAAGTAGGTTAGATAGGTTTAAATGGTAGCTGTATGTATATACAGCCACCGCTGTTTTATCTATTTATGATAACGAATCAGTTTTATAGCACTTTATTTAGTTTAATATTATTAACGACTTACAAAGGGAAGTTGGTTTAAGTTATTTTTGACAGGAAATATATTCACTGTTTTTATATACAGTATGCAGCTATTGAGATAGAATCCAGTCAGTACCTATGAGCATATACACATCTATTTGTTACTGCTTTTAATCAGCCTTACGCCTTTGTGATCAGCAATAATCAGTGTAAGTACTTTGCAATTTCAATATAATTTCACCATCTTTTTACACTCTTAATGCAGTTAATATAAATTAGCTGGTGGCTTTACAGTAAAAGAACACATCATACTGAATGTTGTTATAATGCTAAACTTAGCAATAGAGTCAAATTAAAAAAAAGTAATCAGTAAAGTAGTTCAAATAATAAAGCGAGAGGTTTAGATAAAAAAAGAGCATTTATAAAAATGCTCTTTTGTAAGTTACGACTACTTTGCTTTGATCGGTTTAAAAAACAATACCAGTGCAATTATAAATGCTGAAACGCTACAAATTATAAATACGTTTTTTTCACCACCAGGTATGTACTGCATAAATGAGGTAAAAAACTGACCCGAAAATACAGCCATCGTAAAGTACGATAAATTACGGCCGCGTACTTTCACATCGCTGAGCTCTACCGTCATATGGTTTAAAAGCGGGATACTAAAACCAAATCCTATACCTATTAATATTGCGCCTAAAATTAAAAGTAGGGTGCTTACTTGTGTAAAACAAATATACGATAAACTAAACGCTAAAAAGGCAAATGCCAAAACCTTGGGCTCACCAAGCTTCTTTGTTATTTTAGGCATAAAGCCTGCGGTAACTACAGCCACTAAAGATATAAATGCGAGTAGTTGGCCTATTTGTGACTCATTAAAGTTTTCCTCGTTCATTGTAATGGGCAGTAACACAGTAGACGTAAAAAATATGGTCATCGCGAGTGTTGAAATTACATAAACGCTTTTTAACGAGAGGCCATTGTTAGCTTTATGGTGTAGATGTTCTGACACTTCATCGCTATTACTAGCCAGTGAGTTTTTACTTGGCACAAATAATAAAAGCATAGCCAAAAATACCCACGCTATTAAATAAAGTGAAAATGGCAGCGCCCAAAATTGCGACGCTAATAATCCGCCTAAAAATAAAAATATAACACCGCCTAACTCTATCGCCATGCCTTGTTTTGCAATCATGCCAAGGCGTGCTTCGCCTGTGTACCAAGCAGAAATTAAAACCGTACAACTTGCCATTACCACAGCAGTTATACCGCCGAGTAAAAATCGATTAGCAAATACAAGCGTTGGGCCTTTTAAAAAGTAAGCGCTGGCACCTGCAACCCCATATAAAAATAATCCAATTACTAAAAGTTTATAAGCTCCGTAT
The DNA here is from genome assembly GCF_015864375.1 of Pseudoalteromonas sp. SWYJZ19. NCBI lineage: Bacteria > Pseudomonadati > Pseudomonadota > Gammaproteobacteria > Alteromonadales > Pseudoalteromonadaceae > Pseudoalteromonas > Pseudoalteromonas sp. SWYJZ19. The sequence continues at coordinate 71,910 of NZ_JADYXI010000001.1, read as the reverse complement.
TTATCTATTAATTTTCCTGCTAGCGGCGCAAAAACCACAGCGCCTAACGATGGCAACGTAATTAAAAGTACGGTGTTATCGGTTATACCTAATCCTTGTGAAATACTTACTAAACCTGGCGCAAGTAGGGTTCCCACCATAATAGTTAAGCTGGCGATACACAGTAATGTAAAGCTACCCGCTGTTTTTAACATACCCATTTTTACTCCTTAAGTTTTAAGCGATTACTTTTTAGCAAATGAATTAAAAATGCCACTTAGCAAAATAAATATAATGCTTACAGCAACAACGCCAGGCCATTGATAAAGTGCAAATGCTTTAACACCAACCATTGAGCCAACAGCGCCTCCAAGGTAATAACCCAGCATGTAAATTCCATTTATGCGACTTTGCGCAGTGGGGTCAATACTAAAAACACGCACTTGGTTAGCCACTTGCGCACTAAATATGGCAAAGTCGATTAGAATAATGCCAATAACTAACGACGCTAAACTGCCATTAAACAAACCTGTAATAGCAAAGCCGATTGCCGCAAGCGTAAGTGCAATCATAATTAGAGCTTTAGATCCCAGTTTGCTGACCCATTTACCCGATGACTTAGCCCCAATTACGCCAGCCAATGCTATTAAACCAAATAAACCAGCTTGTTGAGCGTTGTAGTTAAATGGCTCGTTACTTACATAAATGGCAAGTGTTGCCCAAAGCACATTAAATGATGCAAACCAAAATGCGCCCGAAAGTGTAAAATGCTGCAGTGATTTATGTTTAATAAACAACGCCAACATACTTTTAATGAGAGGCCAGTAACGCAAATTAGTGTGTGGCTTATTGCTAGGTAAAAACACGCGCAGTAATATACCAAATAATGCTGCGAGTACTGCCGACATTAAAAATACACTTCGCCAACCAAATTGCTCACCTACAAACCCACTTAACGTTCTTGAAAGTAAAATACCGATAGTTAAGCCCATCATTAATGTGCCTAACGTGGCACCTTTTTGCTCGCTCGATACAAGCGATGCTGCAAAGGGTATTAATTGCTGGGTTATATTGGCGCTTACACCAATTAAAAATACCGATATAAGTAATAAAGGTAAGTTAGGTGCAAGCATTGCTGCACTACAAGCCACTACTAATAAGCACGACAAAATAGTAATTAAATGCCTGCGAGCAATCGAGTCACCCAAAGGAGAAATAAATAATAACGCAAACGCGTAACCAATTTGTGTAAGCGCGGGAATACTCCCAAGCTGCGAATCAGTTAAATTAAATTCGTTCGCTATAAGCGGTAAAATAGGCTGGTTGTAGTACAAGTTTGCTGCTGTTGCTGCAATTGCAGTGGTCATTAGTAATAAAATAAATCGACTTAATGACTGATTTTGTTTGGGTTTGGTCATAGCTGTCTTGTGTTGTTAACATATAGCTATGGTATGAGTTCTTTACCTATAACAAAAATGATATTATTTTATAGAATCTATACAGATAATGTATTTAAGGTGCATGATGGATATTAAAACATTAAAAAGTTTTGTCAGCGTGGCTAAGCATCAGAGTTTTTCAGAAGCGGCCAAAGAGCTACACACCGTGCAACCTGCAATAAGTAGGCATATTGCACAGCTCGAAAGCGAGCTTGATGTTGTGCTGTTTATAAGAAATTCACGCGATGTTGCAATAACTCAAGCGGGTGAGCAGCTATTAAAAGATGCACGCGCTATTTTGGCTCTAGCTGACAAAGCTAAAACTCAGGTTAAACGTGCCCACAACGGGCAGGTAGGTACACTTAATATTGCGCACTTAAGCTCGGCATGTTTAACCTTTATGGCAGCACTGGTTCGAGAATATAAACAGCAATACCCAAGCGTGCACGTTACATTGTTTGAAATGACTGCAACTGAGCAGATACATGCGTTTAAAAATGATTTAATTGATGTGGGTTTTTCACGGCCTTTACCTGATTCAATTAATGATGAATTTGTAAGTCATACTATTTATGTAGATTCATTGGTGGCCATCGTTAATCAAAACCATGCGCTGGCAAATTATAAAAATATTGATTTAGCTAAGCTAAAAAATGAACCCTTTATTATTTTTAATAGAGAGAAAGCACTTGGTCTTTTTGATGAAACCATTTTGCAATGCAAACAAGCTCATTTTTCACCTAACATTATTAGCCAACCTAGGCATATGCAAACATTAGTTACTGAAGTGGCTGCTGGCCTTGGTGTGGCCATTGCGCCTTATTGCGTACGTAAATTATATAGTGAAGGGTGCCATTTTATAAAACTGAGCGACGTACTCACGCAAATCCCGGTGCTATTACAAATTAAAAAAGCAGATACCAATGCGGCTGTTAATGCATTTGTTGAAATAGCCTTAAATGCAAAATTGAGTATTGAAAAAAGTATGGCAGAAAAAAAGCCCAGTTAAAAAAGTTAAAAGGGCTAAAAGGGTTGTGCTTAGGGAAGTTGTAGTCGTTTTTAACTTATATTTAGAGCTTATATTTAGAACTTATATTTAGAACTTATATCTAAAACCAAATGCTATACCGTCATCTTCCGACTGCTCCATTTGTGCTTGTTGATCGTCGTTATCACTTTCAAAGTCGCTAAAGTCTTTACGCGCTTCTACGTAGGCAATAGTGTCTTCGTCAATTAAGTAGTGAAGGCCAATAACAGCAAACTGACGCTTAAATACATCGTCTGGATCGGCGTTAAAGTTTGGCTGAATTACGTAGTCATCACCTGCATCAAACACGTTGTAGGCAATAAAAGGGCGAAAATCGTTATCAAAGCGGTAAGATGCAAATGTTTCTACACCTATTGCGTCATCAATTAAGCGACCAATATTATCGGTGTCGTGGTTTTTGTTTTTATTTATGTTGGCAGCAACGTAAAGGCCGGGCTTATCAATATTGCCCCACATAATGCCTGCACCGTAAATTAAATCTTCAACATTGCGAGTAGAACCATCGCCAAACGTTAAATCAAACTCGCCACGGTTAATACCCGCTGTAAGCGTGAGCATATCGGTAGGGGTATATGTTACAGATGCACCAAATGTGTAGTTAAATTCAACTTCTTGGGCTGCACTATCGCCAGAGTTCCATAGCGTTTCGCATTCTTCTTCTGAAATATCGCTTACGTCACAGGTATAAAATTCGCTGTTTTTAAGCTGCGCTTGTACTGCAAAACTAAAATCGTTATAGCTATTGCGGTACTGCACTAACTTATCGCCACGGCCAGTGCCATTTACAGCGCCATCGTCTTTGTTATAGGTGTAAACGCCAGCTGCATTACCATCCCATACAAAGCTATTATTTGTGCCATAAACTACGTCGTACCATGCACCCCATTGTTTACCAATGGTAAGTTGACCATACTTTTCGTGTGAAAGGCCTGCGTAACCTAAACGGTTATACAAAAACTCGTCCTGAATTGACTCAAAACGATTGTTATAAATTATATCGCTACTGCCTACAGGGTTTACACCCCATTCTACGAGTGCAAGGGCAGTCCAGTCTTTCTTGAGCTTTCGGGTAAAGCCAAAGTTAATGCGCGAAGTACCGTTAACAACTTCGGTTTCGTTTTGTGTGTTAATTACACGCACATCAAGATATCCACCTACTTTTAGAGTGTTTTTATCATCTTTGTATAACTCTACCGCCGAAACAGCGGGTGCTAATACAATACTTGCGCTAATCAGTGTCGCTAATTTTTTGCTCATCTTGTGTGTTGCCCTGTGTAAATTTCAGTGTTTTTACGTAGGTAAAAATTCAGGTTCGAAGATTAACAAAGCAATAAACGGCTCAAAAGTGAAAAAAAATCAACAAAATTGGACGGCAAACTTAATTGACATTCACTCGAGGTTAATTTTGTTTTTCAGGTGTTGCTGAGGTTTGTTTTTTTAGTTGTTTTGTAGGTAAAAAGGATTGGTAATAAGTGGTGTGTTAAAATTCTAATTTGAATTAATTTCATCTTGGTTAAAAAATAGCGACTAGTGCAAAAGCTCTAAAAGTGCTTTATTTTCATAAATATAACTTTTTATTGTTATAGGTTGTACAAAAATGAGTTAAGTAAACACACAAACACGTTAAAAGTGTTTTTACTCTAGGGTCTGTTGATCTTTGCGGATTGAAATTTGTTCAAACTAGGGGCTATTTAATTGCGGCGCGAAGTTTGTAACCTAGTGGGCTAAGTAAAAACCGAGCAACAAAGAGTAAATAGCCCCTAGGAAGAACCCTTTGGGCAGCGCCTGTTTGGCATTAATGCTACGTTATCGCCCATTTATGGGGAATAACCACACTGTATAGGCTCTGCCTTGCCTAAATACCAAACAGACTGCTGGAAATTCAACCTTAAAAGATCAACAGACCCTATTTATATACCAAATTCTAAACGCTCATATCGGTTTATTATGAATGTATTTATGAATTTTAATTTATCTAAGTTGAATAACAATTTGCAAAAACACTAAATCTAATTTGTTATTTTAATTACGAGTAGCTCAGTGATAATAATTGCCTTAAACGACGAGGTTTGCCTTTAAACTTTCATAGAAAAACAGGCCATTTTGGTTTAAACTGCGCGCAATTTAAATACATCATTACTCCTTTGGAGGGTAGCGCTATTATTAGTACAGCTAATGTCACCATGCAATTTGGTGCTAAACCATTATTTGAAAATATCTCAGCAAAATTTGGCGACGGAAACCGTTACGGTTTAATCGGTGCAAATGGTTGTGGTAAATCAACATTTATGAAGATTCTAAGTGGTGAGCTCGAAGCGTCTTCAGGTAATGTAAGTACTGATCCAAATGAACGTGTTGCTAAACTAAACCAAGACCAGTTTGCCTACGAAGAATACTCAGTAATTGATACTGTGATCATGGGTCACAAAGAGCTGTGGAAAATAAAACAAGAACGCGACCGCATTTACTCTTTACCAGAAATGAGTGAAGACGACGGTATGAAAGTAGCCGATCTTGAAACTGAGTTTGCTGAAATGGATGGTTACTCTGCTGAATCTAAAGCAGGCGAGCTTCTATTAGGCGTAGGTATTGGCACAGACCAACACTTTGGCCCAATGTCAGAAATTGCACCTGGTTTTAAACTACGTGTGCTACTTGCACAGGTGTTGTTTTCAGACCCAGATATAATGCTACTTGATGAGCCTACCAATAACTTGGATATTTACACCATCAAGTGGTTAGAAGACGTGTTAAACCAACGCGACTGTACCATGATAATCATCTCGCATGACCGTCACTTTTTAAACTCTGTGTGTACTCACATGGCCGACATTGACTACGGTGAGCTACGTATTTACTCAGGTAACTACGACGAATACATGTTTGCAGCAACGCAAGCACGTGAGCAACTACTTAGCGAAAACGCGAAGAAGAAAAACCAAATTGCTGAACTTCAACAGTTTGTATCACGTTTCTCTGCTAACGCATCTAAAGCTAAGCAGGCAACATCGCGCGCTAAACGTATCGACAAAATTCAGTTAGACGAAGTTAAAGCGTCTTCACGCCAAACGCCGTTTATTCGCTTCGACCAAGAAAAGCAGTTATTCAGAAACGCGCTTGAAATGAATAACTTAACGCAAGGTTTTGAGGACAATACGTTGTTTTCTGGACTTGAAGGTTTAGTAGAAGTTGGCGAACGTATTGCTATTATTGGTGAAAATGGTGTTGGTAAAACAACATTACTTAATACATTAGCAGGGCGCTTAGCTCCTAAAGCCGGTGAGTTTAAGTTCTCAGAAAATGCAAATATTGGTTACTACGCGCAAGATCACGCAGATGAGTTTGCAACCGACATGAACTTGTTTCAGTGGATGGAGCAATGGCAACAAGAAGGCGACGACGAGCAAGTGGTTCGTAGCTTCTTAGGTCGTATGCTGTTCTCTCAAAACGATATTAAAAAGTCAGTTAAAGTAATTTCAGGTGGTGAGCAAGGCCGCATGCTGTTTGGTAAAATTATGATGCATAAACCAAACATATTGCTAATGGATGAGCCAACCAACCACATGGATATGGAATCTATTGAAGCGCTTAACTTAGCACTTGAAGCCTACGAAGGCACATTAATGTTTGTATCGCACGATCGTCAATTTGTATCATCGGTAGCTACCCGAATTTGGGAAGTTAAAGATGGTAAAATCATTGACTTTAGAGGCAACTACGCAGAATACCTAGCGAGTAAAGAAGCTTAATTAGCTATTTACACGTTAGCCCTAAAAAGCCATGTTTAAACATGGCTTTTTTTGTTTTTGTGGCTTTGTATTAGTCGCAATTAATATGGCTTTGGGTATAATACCCGGCTTAAACAGGACATAAGTCCGCTATTTTAAAAATACATTACTGAGGAGTATTTATGACTGTTGGCATTATTATGGGTTCTAAATCAGATTGGCCAACCATGGAACATGCAGCACTTATGCTTGAGCATTTTGGCATTAAGTACGAAACTAAAGTCGTGTCTGCACACCGCACTCCTCAATTACTTGCTGATTACGCAAGTTCAGCCGCAGAACGCGGTATTAAAGTTATTATTGCTGGCGCTGGCGGCGCGGCTCATTTACCAGGTATGGCTGCTGCTTTTACATCGCTTCCTGTACTGGGCGTGCCTGTAAAATCAAAAGCATTAAATGGTGTTGATTCACTTTTATCTATTTGCCAAATGCCTAAAGGCGTTGCAGTGGGCACACTTGCAATTGGTGAGCCGGGCGCAGCAAACGCAGGTTTACTAGCCGCACAAATTTTAGGGTGTCAAAATCCAGAAATTTTTGCAAAAATTGAAGCGTTTCGTAAAGCTCAAACCGACACTATATTAGCTAATCCAAACCCTGCAGAGTAATAATGAATATTTTAATATTAGGTGCAGGGCAACTTGCACGTATGATGAGTCTTGCAGGCGCGCCGCTTAATTTAAACGTGGTTGCATACGATGTAGGCAGCAAGCAAATTAAGCATCCGCTAACTGGTGAGGTTTATAGCACGTCACTTGAGCAAGCAATATTAAACGCTGATGCAATTACTGCAGAGTTTGAGCACATTCCTGATGACGTACTAACACTTTGCTGTAACAGCAATAAGTTTTACCCAGGGAAAGCCTCTATTAAAACCGGTGGCGATCGCTCGCTTGAAAAAGCATTGCTTGATAAAACAAACGTAACTTGTGCGCCGTATCAATTAATTACTGAAAAAGCGCATCTAGAACACGCAGTTAAAACCCTCGGCAAGCCACTTGTTATTAAAACATGCCAAGCGGGTTACGATGGAAAAGGCCAATGGCGTTTAAAATCGGATAGTCAAATAGACGAAATTTGGTCACAAATGGCTGATTTTATTGCATCGGGCACCGAGCTTGCGCCACATACAATTATTGCAGAAAAAATGATCCCGTTTGATCGTGAAGTATCTATTATTGGTGCGCGCGATAAACACGGTAACGTTGCTATTTATCCGCTAACAGAAAACGAGCACACAAATGGTGTATTAACGCTTTCTATTGCTGGTAAAAATAATCACAGCGTTGAAGCGCAAGCAAACGATGCATTTACAAAAATAGCAAACGAGCTTAACTACGTTGGCGTATTAGCTATTGAGTTTTTTGATGTACAAGGTACGTTACTCGTTAACGAAATTGCACCGCGCGTACATAACTCAGGCCACTGGACGCAACAAGGCTGCCATTGCTCACAGTTTGAAAACCACATGCGTGCTGTTGCAGGTTTACCGCTTGGTAATACAGAGCTTAAACACATTACCGCGATGATAAACGTACTAGGGCAACCTAATATTCCAGCTGACGTACTAAAATATGCAGATGTGACTAGCCATTGGTACGGTAAAACTGCAAAACCAGGTCGTAAAATGGGCCATATAAACGTATCGGCCACTAGTATGAACGACCTAGCAGATAAATTAGGTGAGCTTACTGAATATTTACCTGAGCAAGACTACCCAGGTATTTTAAAAGCGGCGGCTAACATAATTCTTCATTAAATGGCTAAACGTTTTATTAAATGCCGAGCTTGCTCGGCATTTTTTTTGTACTTAAAAAAAGCGCAAGGTTACCCAGTTTGTGAAATAATGATTGGGTCTAAAATTTTACAGTGAAATTATTTAATGAAACTTAAAGCAATTTATAGCGCACTACTTGTTGCCGCTTCTTTTAGTCCTTTTTTTAGTAACAGTGCATTTGCATCAGACTCTCTTCGTGTTGCTACTTTTAATGTAAGTATGGATGCAACTAATCACACACCTAAAGGTGAGCAAGTTAAAAGTGATGCTTTAGTGAATGCACTTAAAGCAAACCACCAGCAAATTAAGAACATAGCGGAAATTATTCAACGTGTTCGTCCTGACATTATTTTACTTAACGAATTTGATTACATCCCAAAAGAGCAGGGTATTGAATACTTTAATAAGCATTATTTAAATGTAGGTCAACATAAACAAGCCGCTATTAATTACCCTTACTCTTATATTGCCTCGGTAAATACAGGCCTAGCCACTGAGTTTGATTTAGATAACGACGGCAAGAAAAATGGCGTGATGGGCGATGCACAAGGTTTTGGCTTTTTTGAAGGGCATTACGGTATGGCTATTTTGTCAAAATACCCAATCGATTTTGATAAAGTAAGAACCCTTCAAACCTTTAAATATAAAGACATGCCAAATGCACAAATGCCCGTAATGCCTAAAACAGGCGAAAACTGGTATAACGCACAAGAATGGCAAGCGTTAAGACTTAGCTCTAAATCGTTTTGGGATTTACCTATTAACGTAAATGATAAAACCATTCATGTTATTGCATCTCACCCAACACCCCCTGTATTTGACGGTGAAGAGGATAGAAACGGCAAACGTAACCACGATGAAGTAAGGTTAATTGCCGATTACGTTTCAAACGCTAAGTATATTTACGATGATAAAGGCGAAAAGGGCGGTTTAAAAACTTACTCTCGGTTTGTTATTTTAGGCGATTTAAATGCCGCACCAGAGGGCGATAAAGCCCGCACAAATACCACCGATCAACTGCTTAAAAATCCATTGATAAACGCTCACTTTGTTCCAAAAAGTGAGGGCGCTAAAGAGCAGTATGCTGTGCCTTATGCAAAAAATTACAGTGCTAATTGGCAAGCGCGTGTTGATTACGTTTTACCGTCAAACTATGGCCTAAAAATTAAAGACGGTGGTGTGTTTTGGCCAACTAAAACGAGCAATGAATATCGTTTAATTAAAGACAGAAACGCATCGAGCGATCATCGACTGGTGTGGCTTGATTTAATCGTTGAATAACGCCTATTAACAGGGGATCCGCTAGTAAACTGAGCTTTACCCTGTTTAATGGCTATTTATCTTAAAAAATTGCAATAACTTGAGTGCTTCTGCTTAAATACGGCTTAATTATAATAACCGTATAGAAGCACTATGATTTTTAATTTTTCTTCATCTAAAACGTTAGTGGCCTTAGCTGTTGCCTCAAGTGTTATGCTTGCAGGTTGTAGCGCGACCGCTAACACCTCATCAACACAGCAAAGTGCTTTACCAGCAACATCGGTTGCTGCGGTTGTAAACACGCCAGCAGATGCCGGCTCACAAAAAATAACGCTAGAACAAGCAATGGCCGATCCTGATTGGATGGGCAATCAGCCAGAGAACGCTTACTGGGCTAGCGATTCGGCTACTATTATTTATGCTCAAAAAGAGCAAGGTAATACACTACGCAATTTATTTAGCCAATCGGTTACTAGCCAAACAGCAGAGCAGGTAGCACTTAATAAACTTCATACTGTGGGTTCAAATAAAGTTGTTTATTCAAAAAATAAAACAATGGCGGCCTACACGTTTAAAGGCAATGTGTTTGTTAAAAACCTAAAAACCGGTGAACTTAAACAAATTACAGCGACATCAGCGAGCGAGTCTAAACCACAATTTTTAAATAATGGCGATTTAGTTTACCGCCAAGGCAATGTATTTTTTAAAGTTGATTTAAAAACAGGCTTAACGAGCGAGCTTGCTAACTTAAAACTTGCTGATGAGCCAAAAGGGATTGAAGAGCCAAGCACGTATATTGCTAAAGAGCAGCATAAATTGATTAAGTTTGTGGCGCTTCAACAAAAAAATAAAAAAGTTAAGCAAGCACGTAATGAGCAAATTAATGAACAAAACGATTCAATTGCTAACACAGCTTACTACTTAGGTGACGGTAATAAAGTTGCAGAAGCACAGCTTTCGCCAAATGGTGATGCGCTGTTAGTCGTTGTACAAAAGCAAACAGATTGGCGTGGTGATGGCGATATTATGCCTAACTACATTACAAATGACGCCACTATAGAACCTAAAAAAGCACGCCGCCGTGTAGCCGATGCTAAAGAAGAAACCTCAAAGCTTGTGTACATCAATTTAACTAACAAAGAGCAAACATCACTTAGCTTTAATACCTTACCGGGCTTTGATGAAGATGTTTTAGCCGCAGTTAAAAAAGAAAATTATGCACGTGATGGTAAAACATATAAGTCTAAAAAGGCGCCTCGTGGCATTAACCTTATTATGGACTGGGGTTTTGAGCAAAGCCCAATAGTATGGAACGATGACGGCTCGCAAGTAGCTGTCATGCTCGAAGCATGGGACAACAAAGACCGCTGGCTTGCTACCGTTGATTTTAAAAGCAACAAACTTGTGTCGCAACATCGCCTTCATGACGATGCATGGATTGCTTATGCGTTTAACGACTTTGGCTGGTTACATAACTCGAACACGCTTTATTACCTATCGGAAGAGTCGGGTTATAGCCAGCTTTATAAAAAACCAATTAACGGCAAAGCAACTGTGCTAACACAAGGCCAATTTGAGGTTTCTAACTTAACGCTTACCAGCGACGACAGCGCAATTTATTACAAAGCGAATGTTGAGCACCCAGGCCTGTACGAAATTTACCGTGTTAACCCGCAAACAGGTAATAGCGAGCAAGTTACTGACTTAAATGGCATGACTGATTACACGTTAAGCCCAGATGAAACTAAGTTACTCCTTAAGCACTCTACAATTACCAAGCCTAATGAGCTTTATGTAGCAGATGCTCAAGCCAATACGAAAGCAACGCGATTAACGCATACTGTGTCGGATGAGTTTTTAGCTAAAAAGCTAACAGCCCCTAAAATTGTTGCTGTGCCATCGAGCCATACTGATCAACCTATATACGCAAAAGTGTATTACCCAGCTGATTACGTTGAGGGTGAAGTAGGTAAAAACCGCAAAGCGGTTATTTTTAATCACGGCGCGGGTTACTTACAAAACTCACATATGGGGTTTTCGGTTTATTTTCGTGAATTTATGTTCCATTCATTGCTCGCTGATGAAGGTTACATAGTAATGGATATGGATTACCGCGCATCTAAAGGTTACGGCCGTGATTGGCGCACCGCGATTTATCGTCAAATGGGCACACCTGAAACACAAGATTTAGCCGATGGCGTTAAATGGATGGCGCAAAATGCCAACGTTGATACCAAAGCAGTTGGTACTTATGGTGGCTCATACGGCGGCTTTATGACCTTTATGGCATTGTTTACCGCGCCTGAGTTATTTCAATCGGGTGCAGCACTACGACCTGTTACCGACTGGGCACATTACAACACAGGTTATACGGCTAATATATTAAACCATCCTGATGTTGACCCGATTGCATATGAGCGCAGCTCGCCAATTTATTACGCTGAGGGTTTAAACAAACGTTTATTAATTAACGCACCCATGGTTGACGATAACGTGTTTTTTCAAGACTCAGTGCGTTTAGTACAGCGCTTAATAGAGCTAGAAAAGCAAAACTTTGAAACAGCGATATTCCCTGTTGAACCACATGGTTTTGTACAGCCTTCAAGTTGGTTAGACGAATATCGCCGTATTCATAAATTATTTAAAGAAACGCTTTAATCTCTAATTCTTAAAGTATAAAAAAAAACGCCGCATTAGTTTAGTTAACTAATGCGGCGTTTTTATTAGAGGAGCAATAGCTTATGCGCTATTTTTGCTTTTTTAAGAGTTCTATAGCCAGTGGTATGGCAAGTATAGTCCCACCTATAACTCCAATTAAATGTGCATCAATGGCCACTGTGGAGTTAATAAGTTTTCCTATATCGGCATTTGGGCCGCTAAATTGCTCAAACGCTATTTTAATCCATACGCCTATAAATAATAAATAACCCGATTTAAGCCCTACAGTTATATCTTTAACTGCCCCCCAAATAATTACGCCATGAAGTAAAGCACTTAACCCAGTGTAAATATGTATGCTTGGGCAAAACCAATACACACCGAGTCCACACCATAATGCCAGCAAGCATATATTAAACGCATAACGAGTAGGGGATGTATATTCACCATGCAAAAGCCATATTAATAAAACACCACTGGCATTTAATCCCAAATGAGCCCAATTAGCATGAACAAATTGGCTGGTGAAAATTCGCCACAGCTCACCTTCATCAATTAAGCTTCGGTTAAATTCAAGTAAATTATTTAAATCAAATGCAGCAAAAATGGTACTAAAAAGCAGCAAAATTATAGGCGGTAATATATAACGAGGTTGAATAGGTAAATTAAGCATTTTATTATATTTTTTTAGTCAAAATTTTTGCATATTGTGCCCGTTTAACTTTAAGATGCCAAATACAACTACGTAATTAAGTGTTTTTAGTATTTTTATGCATTTTAAACTTAACTCATTATTTGCCATTGGACTGTGCGCAGTATCACTGCCTTCATTTGCACAGCAAGCAACTCAAATTGAAACTCGCGAACCTGAAGCCGCTACTGGATTAATCCATAAAAAAGTAGTGCAAGGTGATAAATACATGGTTGCTGCTGCAAATCCATATGCCTCAAGAGCCGGTCAACAAATTTTAGCCCAAGGCGGCAGTGCCGTAGATGCTGCCATTGCTACTCAACTAGTGCTTACTTTAGTTGAACCGCAATCGTCAGGTATTGGCGGTGGTACATTTATGATGTACTACAACAAAGCAAACAATAAGCTGACTAGTTTTGATGGCCGTGAAACAGCACCTGCAAATGCAGACGAAACGCTGTTTTTAGATAAGCACGGTAAAGCCGTTAAATGGATTGAAGCAGTAGTAGGTGGGCGCTCTGTTGGTGTGCCTGGTATTTTACATGCCTTTGCAAGCGCGCATAAACAATACGGTACCTTGCCGTGGGAAGCGCTTTTTAAACCGGCTATTGAACTTGCAGAGCAAGGCTTTGTAATTTCGCCGCGTTTACATGGCTTATTAGCACGCCAGTTAAACCCAGGCGTACTGAGCATGCCGATTATTAACGAATACTTTTACCCAAATGGTAAATTAATCGAAGCGGGTAGCGTTAAAAAGAATCAACCACTTGCTGATTTATACAAAGACATTGCAAAGCAGGGCATTGATGCATTTTACAAAGGCGAAAACGCTAAACAAATGGTTAATGCTGTACAGCACTCTAAAATTGCCCCTGGTAAATTAAGTGTGCAAGATTTAGCAGATTACAAAAGTAAAGAACGCGATGCGGTATGTATACAATACCGTGCTTATAACGTGTGTTCTATGGCGCCACCAAGTAGTGGCGGTGTAGCAGTACTACAAATGCTTGGCCTACTTGAGCATAAAGATATGAGCGCACTTAAACCAAATGGCGAAAAAGCGATTCATTACTTTAGCCAAGCTTCGCGTATTGCATTTGCCGATCGCGATATGTACATGGGCGATCCCGATTTCACTCAAGTACCTACAAAAGAGCTTTTAAATAAAGATTACATTGCCTCACGCGCTAAATTAATTACCGAAACAGACCAAAAAGCCGTAGCCGGTAATCCAGTAGGGTACTTAAGTTATGCAATGGATGATTCATACGAGTTACCTTCTACTTCGCATGTCTCTATTGTAGATAGTAAAGGTAATGCAGTTTCGATGACCAGTTCAATTGAGATGGCGTTTGGCTCTACGGTTATGGTTAATGGCTTTATTTTAAATAACCAACTAACTGACTTTTCGTTATCGCCACGTAAAAACGGTAAGCTAGTAGCAAACCGTGTAGAGGCTGGTAAACGCCCGCGTAGCTCTATGTCACCGGTAATGGTATTTAATAAAGACGGCAGCTTACGTTTAATTGTAGGCTCACCTGGTGGTAGTCGTATCATAGATTACGTTGCACAAGTTGTTGTGGGTGTTATTGACTGGAATTTATCAGCACAAGACGCTATTAACTTACCGCGTACAACAAATCGTAACGATTACACCAGCCTTGAAAAAGGCACAACCATTGAAGCCATTGCGCCTGCGCTTACTAAACGTGGCCACAATGTACGTATTATTGATTTAAACTCAGGCTTACACGCAGTTGAAGTTAAAAATAATACCTTATATGGTGGTGCGGACCCTCGCCGTGAAGGTGTTGCGTTATCTGATTTAACTGATAATAACGCCACTATACAATTTTAAATTATGTATAATATGCATGTGGGCAGTGAAGCCCGCATGTATTTTCTCTCAATGGTCTGACTAGCTTAATTGTCGTTGCAATTAAACCTTTAACACTGATAATGACAGATCATAACTTAAGACTCCGTTAAAGCCTGGAAATATGACAACTAATACTGATCCTAACTACTTATATATTCATCATTCTGGCCCTGGCCTAATTGAAACACCGCTATTAAATAAAGGCAGTGCCTTTAGTAAAAAAGAACGCGAAAATTTCAATCTTGCTGGTTTACTTCCTCCTCGCTTTGAAACAATAGAAGAGCAAGTTGAGCGTTGTTATCAGCAGTATTCTAGCTTTACCGACAACCTTAATAAGCATATTTACTTACGTGCGATTCAAGATAACAACGAAACACTTTACTACCGTTTAGTGCGTGATCATCTTGAAGAAATGATGCCAATCATTTACACGCCGACAGTTGGCGACGCTTGTGAAAAATTCTCAGACATTTATCGCAGCGCACGCGGCTTATTTATTTCGTATGAAGATCGTTACCAAATTGACGACATTTTACGCAACGCTACCAAAGGTAAAGTAAAAGTGATTGTTGTAACTGATGGCGAGCGTATTTTAGGCCTAGGCGATCAGGGTATTGGTGGCATGGGTATCCCAATTGGTAAATTGTCACTTTACACTGCGTGTGGTGGTATAAGCCCAGCATACACATTGCCTGTAATGCTTGATGTGGGTACTAATAACGAAAAGCTTTTAAACGATCCTATGTACATGGGTGCACGCCATAAGCGTATTGCTCAAGACGAATACGATGAGTTTTTAGATTTATTCATTAAAGCGGTTAAACGTCGCTGGCCAAATGTATTACTTCAGTTTGAAGATTTTGCACAACCAAATGCAATGCCGTTACTTAAGCGCTACCGCAATGAAATTTGTAGCTTTAACGATGACATTCAAGGTACTGCGGCTGTAACGGTCGGTTCTTTACTTGCTGCGTGTCGTGTTAAAAATTCAACCCTAAGCCAACAAAAAGTAGTTTTTGTGGGTGCAGGTTCTGCTGGTTGTGGTATTGCTGAGCAAATTATTAGCCAAATGGTTTTTGAAGGTATTACAGAAGCTCAAGCGCGTAGCCAAGTATTTATGGTTGACCGTTTTGGCCTACTTTCAGAGGGTATGGAAGGCTTACGCGATTTCCAACAAGCACTTGCACAACCGCAAGGCTCGTTAAGTGATTGGACTTACAGCGGTGAATACGCATCACTTCTTGATGTTATGCACTGTGCACAACCAGACATTTTAATTGGTGTTTCAGGCCAACCTGGTTTGTTTACTGAGCAGGCTATTCGTGCAATGCACGCCGGTTGTGAACAGCCAATTATTTTCCCATTGAGTAATCCATCTAAGCAGGTAGAAGCGCATCCTGCTGATGTGATTAAGTGGACTGACGGTAAGGCGCTTGTTGCAACAGGTAGCCCGTTTGATCCGGTTGAACACAACGGTGAAATTTTCCCAATCCCACAATGTAACAATAGCTATATTTTTCCTGGTATTGGTTTAGGGGTTATTGCCGCTAAAGCGACACGCATTACAGATGCTATGTTAAGTGTGTCTAGCGAAATGCTTGCAGAGTCGTCGCCGCGTGCAAACACAGGTAAAGGCAGTTTATTACCAGCCTTAACTGAAATTGAAACGCTAAGTAAGCGTATTGCATTTGCCATTGCTAAAAAAGCAATCGAAGAGGGCGTTGCTCTTGAGATTACAGATGATGCGTTATGGGCAGCAATCGACAAAAATTACTGGTTACCAAAATACCGTAACTATAAACGTTGTAGTGTTTAATTAGGTTTATACGTAATTAAAAATAAATAACGTTGTAGGCACAGTTACAACGCTTAACAAAAAACAGGCAATTGCCTGTTTTTTTGTGCTTGTTCATATTTAATTAACCACGTAAGGTCTTTAATAGCATTTACAAAATTAAAGGATCGACTAATGAAAACACTGACTCTTGTTTTAGGTAGTGCACTGGCTTTAAACGTACTTAGTTTTGATGCACTCGCGGCAGCGACACCCGATGCTCCTCATATTTATGTTAAGGGCGAAGCGACTCTTACTACAATGCCAGATTACGTACAGCTTAGTGTAGGTATTACCGAAGTTGATAAAGACTTAATTGCAGCTAAAAATAAAACCGACTTAACCATCGCTAAGGCAATTAAGCTCGTAAAAGAAATTGGTGTTAAAGAGGGAGATATAAACGCCGGGCAAATCTCAATAAACCGTGATAGCCAATACAACCGCACTACCGGTAATCAAGAATTTAAAGGCTTTAAGGTTTCTCGTACGTTAACAGTAAAACTCAGCGATATAAATAAATACCCAGAGTTACTACAAAGCTTAGTTAACAACGGTATTAACGAAATTAATCAAACGCAATTTTTAGCAAGTAACTATAACGAGCTGCATAAAAAAGCGCAAAAGTTAGCAATTAAAGATGCACGGGATGCTGCAAAAGAGTTTAGTGAAGATTATGGCGTTGATTTAAAAGGATTATATAGCGCGTCACTAAGTCCACTCAATGTGCAGTCGCAGCCGTACATGCGTGCAGAAAAAGTAATGATGGCTGATAGCGCACCAAGTAACTATGTACCTGATGCCTACCATGCTGGAGAGATTAAAGTTACTGCCTCAAGCTATGCTGTGTACTACATAGATTAAAATATAGGTTCTTCCTAGGGACGATTAACTCTATGTTGCTCGGTTTTTACTTATTCTTACATGGATGTAAGTCATTAGAGTAACGCAGGAGCAGTTACCGAGCCCACTAGGTTACAAACCTCGCGCCGCGATTTAATCGCCCCTAGATTGAACAAATTTCAATCCAAATAATTCAACACGCCCTAGTGGTGCTCAAAACGTGCCACCAACTTCTCACCTTGCTCTTGGCTGATACGCGCTATAGAGTTGAGCATATTAGTGACTTCGCGCCTGTCGTATTCATTAGTTACATGCTCATTTATGTCATCAACAATTGCATTTAAATAATTAAATAAACTGTTTCGTGCATCGGTATCTTTATGGGCAACAAACAAAATATTTTTAAATGCCTCAAGCACGTTTGTCATTACGTATGCATCGCCTTTGGCGTAATTACGCAGCGGTGTAAAGTTGTCGTGTAATAACTCATCAAAGCTTGTTTCATGAAGGTATAACAATGGGGCATTATCACTGTGCTTAAACGAGTAGTTAATATCGTTAATTGACAGCCTTTGGATAAGTAAAATACTCAGCATATCAATTGATTTAACCGCAGTACCTGGATCGTTGATACCCGGGCTCATTGCCTTAACTGCAATCTCAGATATTTGCGTTAACCCATAACGGTAATGATCGCTAATGTACTCTTCTATATAAAAAATAAAGCAGTCGAGAATTTTATTTATCAGCTCTTCATCGTTTGCTATATCTTTATTACATTTTAAAAACGGGTAACCTTTAACTGTAAAATAGCCTTGGTTAACAGAGATATACACCTTTATATCTTGCTCTGCCAAAATGGCACACAGCTTATCGGTATGTACGCCTTTATAATATCCCTCTGTTTTACTGCTTACCGAATGCCACTTGCTAAAGTCTGGAAAGTCTTCAACTGGGTTCTCTTGTTGTCTTAGTATTATTGTTTTAATTTCGTTTTTAGTTTGGCTAAACAAGCCATTTAATACGTTATCAACCTGAATGGCACGAGAGATTGAATGTATAAAAAACACAAATAAACCTAATGAAATCAAGCCAAAAACAAGTGCAAACAACACACCAATTGAAGGAATAGCCGTACTGCCACCTTCAAGTTTATTAATGTTTATAAGCATAATAATTGAGTAAATTATGCTGCCTAAATAAAAGCCCAAAACCATTTGGTGTGATTTACGCGTAATAAGCCCAGGCACTACGCGGGGCGATAAACTCGCACTGGCCGAATTTAAAACCACCATTACCATCGAAAAACTAAACACGGTAAGCGAAATAATACTCCCCGCTAAAGTGCTTAAAATAGTACGCGCGTTTTCGGCGCTATCAACAAGTACAACCGATATAAACGATTTTAGCTGCTCAATAGGGGCTAAATATTCAACCGACATAGTTATAATGGCAAATACTAAAAAGCCCACTGAAAGCATAGAAGGGTAAAAGCCAATACTGTTAATCATTTCACGGTAACTGTCGGCTACTTTGCGAGGTACAAACATAAAATCCTTATGTAATTTTCTACTTACTTAATACCCTTAGCTTAGCATAGGCATTTATTAAACTTCTGATAATGCTGCTCAAATTTATATGTTATTATCACGCCCACAATAATAAAGCGCATGCTTATGCGATAAAAATAACAGGAAAACGCCGTGATCATTTCAACTTATGCTGCATTACTTGCATTCTTTTACATTTATTTGAGCTTTAACGTAATAAAAGTGCGCCGCGCGGAGCAGATATCACTTGGTGATAATGGTAACGCAACGCTACAACGTGCTGTGCGTGCCCACGCTAACTTTATGGAGTACGTGCCAATTGCTTTAATTTTGCTTTTTTTAGCAGAATACCAAGGGCTTGCTAGCCATTACTGTCATATATTAGGTGGTGCGTTATTAATAGGGCGTGTGTTTCAAAATTTAGGCATAGTAGAAAAAAGCCTGAAATATCGCCAAATTGGTACCATTACTACATTTTTGGTGATTATTGTTAGCGCCTTTGTATTGCTAGTGACACGTGGCTAATTAAAGAAAAGTTAATGAGCAAAATATTTATAATAGGTTTACCGCGTACCGGCACTACTAGTGTGTGCCACGCATTTTTAGAGCTTGGTATTACAACGGCGCATACCGCGTATACTAATGCTTGTTTTGAAAATGCTAACGCGATTGCCGACACTCCCATATTTAATGACTTTAAAGCGCTTGATATTCATTACCCAGACTCTAAGTTTATTTATTTAGAGCGCGAACTTGGTGCATGGCTTGTATCAATAAAACAGCTTTTAGCGCGTATGCACACTAATTTAACCCGTGCAGATGGGGGCTTTAATATTCATATAAAACGTTGTTATTTAAATACGTTTAGTGAGCTTTCGCTTAATAATATTAGCGACGATAGTTACTTAGCTCACTGCTATAAAACACATTTTAATGATGCTCAAACGTACTTTAATAACCGTGACAACGATTTTTTATCCATTGATATAGCAAAGCCTGATAGCTATAAAAAGTTATGCAATTTTTTAGCGTTAAAAAGTGATAAAACTGATTTTGAAAAAATGAATATGGGCGGTAAAGTCACCGCATGGAACGATATTAAACACTCGTTAAAAGTTGAATCTACGGCTAAAGGGCGCATAGATAAATTACTGCCTTACAAGATTTTTTAAATCAAATACGTTAAAATCCCCGCATTATTATTTAAGTTGTACAGAACATGTTTGAATTAAAATACCACACCCCATTTGAATGGACCGAAGTTGTCCTTGCTGACTTTAATACATTTTTACAAGATCATGCTGCTGCTGAAAAAAAAGCATCGGGTATGGCTATGTCTATGCTTTCTCATTACCCAGACAAACGTAAATTAGTAAAAGCTATGACCGACTTAGCGCTAGAAGAATTAATACACTTTAAACAAGTACTTAAATTGCTTTTAGAGCGAGATGTAAACTTAGGTGACGACAAAAAAGACCCGTACATAAAACAAATACGTGCACTGTTTAGACACGGTCGTGATGGTTTTTTAATGGACCGATTACTGGTTGGCGGTGTAATTGAAGCACGTGGCCACGAGCGTTTTTCTTTAGTTGCACAAGCGCTTCCTGAGGGTAAAGAAAAAGACTTTTATGTTGCTATTGCTAAGTCAGAAGAAAAACATAAAAACCTATTTGTAGAACTAGCTTACGAATACTTTGAAAAAGAAGAAGTTGATGTTCGTCTAGAAGAGCTGCTTATAGCTGAAGCTAAAATCTGTGAAAGCATCCCGTTTACAGCCGCTTTGCATTAATTAAAACTAGCGTAAAGCGTATTTTCACTCGCTTTGCGCCACACACCTCTGCTCTTATTTCTTTGTTAACCTCTTCATGAATTGTTGATTTGCAATTTGCGAATCAAAATAATAAAAAACACGTTTATACATCTTAATCCACTGATTATAAATACAAAAACCCTTGGTCTCATACTTGCTACCTATACAGTAAGCAAATTGAGGGAAAGGCTTATGTTAAAATTTATTTTTATACTATTACTAATATCTTTTACCGCTATGGGCAGTGAAAGTCATTTAGATTATATAGAAAATGCAAATGGTGAGCGGGTACAAAAAGTATCGCACTTAGTTAAATGGACGCATACTCGCTTTGTGTTTACCCGTGATATTTCTCGTATTGCACTTGGCCACGAAACAACACTTGATGTGAACGTGGTAAATGGCCGTGAGCTACTAATTTTAGCTAAAAAGTTGGGCCGTACATCTATGATGGTGTGGTACGACGATAAAAGCTCTGAAACATTTTTACTTGGCGTAACCGAAGACTACAGCGTACTAGAAAATGCCTTAAACGACATCCATCCTGACGTACAGCTAACCATAGCGCCTGATCGCCATGCTGTTGTATTACGTGGTGAAGTACCTACTATAAATTATCGTCATGCCGCTTATGAAGCTGCAAAAAACTACCTTTATGCCAGTAGCTCACAAGCATCACAACCCGTTATCACCTCAAATCCTAACCAAGGTATGTTTAATTCACTTGCTCAACGCTTGCAAGGCTTGGGTAACGCAAACGGCGGCAGCTCTCAAAACTCGAGTAAAGTCGCTATTATTAATTTAATAAAAGTAACTCAAGCACCCAAGCCTAAAGAAGAACGTATTAGCGAAGTAATAAAATCAATGGGCGCAGATAAAGTGACCATTAAACGCATCTCGGTTGATGAGTTATCAAATGACGACAACGATGTGTTTTTACTTTCCGGCTCTGTAAAAAACCAGATAGAGCTAGTGCGCTTATTAAATACAATTAATAAATTATTCGAACCAGAGCAAGCATTACAAACTCAGGGTTCTCCTCTTGATCCTAATAATTTAATGGGCGGCGCAACGCAGGATAAAAGTTCAGGTATTGAAGTACTTGCCAACGAGTCAGGCGGTTTAATAAATGATGCTACCTCAGGATTAAATTTAAGTAATGTGAGTTCTAATATTGCAAGAGCAACGTTGCTGTCAGTGGCTGGCGGTAAAGTTTTGTCGAGTATTGAAGTTGAAGATTTACCGCAAGTGCGTGTATCGGTGCAGCTATACGAAGTAAATCAACGTAGGTTAAAGCAATGGCGCCCAGATATTAGCGTGCTCTCTAATGGATATGAAAAAGAAGCGGGTTTATTTGGCCGTGACGGTATGACTAATCGTGAATCTGGCTCTGCAACAATAGAAAATGCGCTGCAATTAATTGGCGGTCAATTAACTAATAACTTACAGCTTTCTACCTCACAGTTTGCCATTGATATGTTATTTTCATTACTTGAACAAGAAGGTATTTCTCGAACGCTTTCTCGCCCTACAATCACGGTTTTAGCCGGTGAAAGTGCCGTGTTTAAAGTCGGTGGTGAAGTACCTGTACCTACAAGTTATAGCCCTTCAGGAATTACAAGCGGGCAGCAAGGTAGTAGTGGGTCGGTGTTTAGCGGTACAGAATTTAAATCATTCGGAGTTGAATTAAATGTACGCGCCATGGTTGACGACAAAGATAGAATAACACTTGATCTAAACCCAGTAATTTCATTACCCGATACCACGTTAACCGCCGAAATTGCACAGAGTACAGGCAGCAGTTTAAATAGCAGTGCATTTAATACACGCAGCATGCAAACATCAACACGTTTAAAAGACGGACAACCTCTTATTATTGGTGGCTTAATTAGCACCGATAACAACGCAAGCCACGACTTTGTACCTGATGGCAACGGCAATAGCATGCTAGGAAAGTTAAGCGAAACAACCAGTAAAAGTGAAAACAACCGCGAGCTAATTATTGTTGTTACTCCAAACCTGGTGCGTGAGCCAATTAATACCTTACGTTCGTGGGAACAGGCAAATATCGACACCCAGGTACTTAGCTATATACAGGAGCAAGGGCTATGAAAATATTTTATATTATTTTACTGCTTACTTTATCGGGTTGCGCTCATATTGATTACAAGCCAACAGTAAATCCTTACAACGCGTTGAGTGACATCGTTAAAAAATACCAATTAAATGCCCAACCATTAAAGTGTGAAGGTATAAATGCAAGTAACTGTTTAAACCTAGTGCATGAGGTGAATCAGTTAATGCTTGAACACCCCGATAACACGGCAATACTTTCAATATCGGCCTACGTACTTTATAAAAGTGGCCGTGCTAATCAATCTCAACAAGTTATAAACACATTACTGAATAAAGCTAATCCACCATTAAATGCAATTACTTTAGGGGTTACGTTAGCAATAGAGCAAGGTAATTTAGCTAAAGCAAAAAGTATTGCTCAATACGGCGTTGATGTTTTTGGTACACATGCTTCACCATACCTGCAAATGGCCTCTATACATTATGCTCAGGGCAGTTACGTTATAGCTTCAAACTACTTAGAGCTTTCGGTTAAGTTTGGTTTAAATAGCACTGCCTATTTTTACCATAAAGGGTTAATTGAAGAAGCTAATACCAATAATTTATTGGCTTGTGGCTACTATGAGCAAGTTTTACGTGCAGAACCCACGCATAAAAAAGCACTTGCTAGGCGCGGTAAACTCTCCGTTTTAGGTAATTGTTATTCTTAAGGCCTTCGGGCCTTTTTTTATACCTAAAATTTGGCATTATTTAGGGCCAAAACCACTTTATTATTTATCAAAAATACAAGTAAAGCTTACGCTCATCCTACGTTTTATACGTAACCTCACAAGACTGCTTTTAATATTTACCCCTTACACTATCCATCAGTTTTAATAATACTTTCAATAACGTAAACCTAGCATTATTTATCTAAAATATTTTTAATATTGATTTGCATTTTGCAAATCAAAAATTAAAACATCTAATAAACAGTAACCATTAAAAACATAACCAACTGTATTTAATAGTTATTTATAGCTGGCATGGTCCTCGCAATATGTAAAGTGAGCATAAGCTCTTCTAATTTAAAGGCTACGATTATGAAAACTATTAAACATAACTTAAATAGCAAAAAGCAAAAAGGTTTTGTACTAACGTCAGAGCTAATCATTCTTTCTACTTCAATGGTAGCAGCACTTGTAATTGGTTTATCTACATTACGTGACTCGGTAACCAGCGAACTTGAAGATGTAGCTGAAGCAATTGGCTCACTTGACCAAAGCTATGTATTTGACGGCATGATTAACGCTGAAGGCACTGCTGAAGTGTCTGGCTCTGGGTTTGTAGATTCAGTTGATGTGTACGCAGGCGATGGCAGTTCATTCACTTTTGTTGCATCAGACTTTAGTGAAAGTGCCGCACTTGTTAATGCAACACCAAGCGGCGATGCTGCAACACGTACAGCAGCAGGCGGTTCACAAGGTAACTAACGCAAGGTACCCAATATAAGGCAACCAGGTTTGAATACCAAGCTTAAGGCTCACTGCCACAAAAGTGTGGCAGTGAAAGTTACTCTGGAGGAATATTATGAAAAGTAAAAGTAACAAAGGCGCAACCACTGCGGCTCTCACATTACTCATCACCTCTGGCATGTTAGCTTCGGCTTTGGGCATTAGACAGGTAAACGATGAAAATAGCGTAACAGCCTGGGTAGTAAACAAAAATATGTCGGCCGGTCAAACAGTAACCGTTCACGATGTAGAGCAAAAGAGTATAGATCCAAGTAACTATTCAAATATTGCACTGAGCGTTCAAAACCCACGTGCATTAATTGGTCAAAAATTAGCAACTAATAAAATGGTTGAACAACCCTTGTTCGACACCGATTTTATTAGAGCGAAAAGCCAAAATTTATCAGAAGCCATACCGGCAGGGCGTGTTTTATATACTTTAAAACTAAACACCTTAGATATTCCGCTTTCGCGCATACACAAAGGTGACCGACTCGACATAGTCGCTAAAACTAATCGCTTAGTAAGAACAGTTGCCCGTGATGTACAGCTTATTGGTGTTTCGAAAGGTCCTAAATCGCAAGCCGCTAAAAGTGGCGTAATGGATAATTTAGCTAAAGAGTCTAATTCTGCTACGGGCGGTGTTTCATTAGTCCTTGCGGTACTTCCAAAAGATGTTTATTCGTTGGCGGGTATAGATAACGCCGACAAAGTTTCAATTATTGTGCATAGCGCTTATGACATTGAACAAGGTCGTTTGCAAAACTTTTCACGCTTACAAACCAGTCGCACAATCGAAGTGGTTAAAGGCGTTAAAAATGAAGCTGTATATGTAGCTAAGTGAGTTTTTATGTTTAATTTATCAAGCAAACATGAAGAAGTTCAAACCAGTTTAAGTACCTTTGAAGAGCTTAAAAAGCTATTGCATGATGCCGTTATCGAAGAGTACGAACAAGAACCAACCGCGCTTTTATCAAGTAATGTTCTCGAAAAAATCTCTGCTTTGTGCAGTGAAATTCCACAATTTAATCAATCTTCATTTAATCAACACCAACAAGAGCAGGTTGTTCAGGCTGTATTTGATGAAATTCAGGGTCTGGGTCCTATTGCACAGTTTATGCTGGACGATCAGGTGAGTGATATTTTAATAAACGACACGCAAGATATTTGGATTGATAAACAAGGCAAACTACTTTGCACAGCCAGTAAGTTTGATGACGAACGCCATTTACGCCGATTTGTTGATCGCTTACTTGATGGTTGTGGCCGACAAGTGAATGCGCTTATGCCAATTGTTGATGGCAAACTAAAAGATGGTAGCCGTGTTCATATTATTGTACCGCCTGCGTGTACCAGCGCAGCTATTGTGTCTATTCGTAAGTTTAACCATAAAAAAATAAACGATGACTTTTTAGTTAATAACCATTTTTTAGATAAAAACATCCTATCATTTTTAAAAAGTGCAGTTAAAACAGGCGTTAATATTTTAGTATGTGGCAATGCCGGGGCTGGTAAAACGTCATTATTAAACGTACTTGCCAACTCAATTAATCCGAATGAACGTGTTGTAACCATTGAAGAAAGCGCAGAACTTAATTTGCATCACAACCACGTTGTGCAATTAGAAGCCCACGACACAAACAGCGATGGTAAAGGTGCAGTTAGCCTAAGAGATTTAGTAAAAGCAGCCCTTAGA
Organism: Pseudoalteromonas sp. SWYJZ19; assembly: GCF_015864375.1. NCBI lineage: Bacteria > Pseudomonadati > Pseudomonadota > Gammaproteobacteria > Alteromonadales > Pseudoalteromonadaceae > Pseudoalteromonas > Pseudoalteromonas sp. SWYJZ19. The sequence goes on along the minus strand of NZ_JADYXI010000001.1, from coordinate 46,092 downwards.
ATGCGCGCAGATAGAATACTTGTTGGAGAGGTACGCTCAGGCGAGGTAATCGATATGCTCCAAGCAATGAACTGTGGTCACCAAGGTTCGATGACGACCATACATGCTAACAGCGCAAATGATGCCGTTATTCGTTTATCTACCTTAGTGCAGTTACACAATGCACAACTGAGCGATACCCATACAAGTTCGCTAATCGCGTCGAGTATTCAACTTATTGTGCATGTTTCTCGCTCAACTAATGGCACCCGAACTCTAAAAAGTATTGGTGAAATTAAGCGTGTTAATGGCGGCGCACATTTTAGCCCGCTTTATAGTATTAACGAAGCAGAGCCTGTACAAAGTGAGTTAATAGATAACTCAAGTGTTATTGAGTTTATGAAAGGCCAAGGCGCAAATGCAAAAGAATTAAAAGCATTACTGCACAATAACCCGGAGGCTAACAATGACTAAACTTGATTATTTATTAGCTATAGCGGCGGTTATAACCTTTGTACTTGCAACTAGTGTGTTGGTTTCTTTGTATGCTAAAAATAAAAGCAGCCAAGGCACTAAAAAAGTAGATATTTTAGAAGAAAAAGACGTACTTACTCTGTCACTTCGAGTGCTAGGCTTAAACATAAGTAACGCCTGGTTTATAAGCATGGCGTGCTCGCTCTCTAGTAGCTCATGGTTTTTAGCTAAATTATATTATCCAGAGGCATCAACCAGCGCGTTTATTATTTCAATCGTGGTTTTTGTAACCTGTTTTATAACTGTGATTGACTTGGCTCATTATAAATTAGCAAAATTTGAGCATCATTTTTTAGAATTTATTGAAACCGTACAATCGTGTTTAAGCACTGGGCTATCGCTACAGCAATCAATGCAGTTTGCTGATGAACATGCAGACCCATATATAAAAAAACAAAGCACCTTACTAATACAACGCATGAGCATGGGTAGTGATGCCGAAACGTCGTTTGCCCCTTTAATTGAAAGATACAACTGCGAAACCGTAAGATTGTTTGCTCATAGCATCATTACACATACACAAAGCCAGTGTGATTTAACCGATATGCTAAAAAGCGTATGCAACATGATGTCGCTTCGGACCCTCGACCGACAACAGCTAAAAGCTAAGCTTTCGGGTACTAAATACGCTGCTGTATTTAGTGGTTTTTTACCTTACGTACTAATTCCTTTATTTAGCTATACCGATCCAACCTGGTTTGAACCATTATTAAACGACCCTAATGGGATTGCATTTATAACGGTTGCGCTTCTTTGTCAGCTATTTGGTTTTTTATGGCTACGCCTTAGCTTAAGGGTAACATTATGATTGATATACTTTTACTTATCGGACTTTTAGTAAGTATGGGCTCATTTATCCATATTCATAGGCAATCTCTTAAAGTTGAATTAGATAAACCCGATACTAAAAACATTAATTGGTATCCGCTAATCATCATCTCTAAACGTCAACTAAGACAAGCAGGGATTCAAATTAATAAAATATTAATAAGCCTGTACTGCTTCAAAGTGGCTGCTACTTTCAGTGCATTTACGGTTATAGAACTAACAGGTTATGAGCTGAGCCAATCGATTAAATTATTACTGTGTTTTATGTGTTTTTTTGCACCTGAATGCTGGTTTTTATTACGTAAAAATCAACGCAAAACCACTATTAATAATAGCTTAGAGTTTTTTTTACGGGTGTTACTGGTTTACATGCGCGCTGGATTTTCACTAGAGCGCTCATTTGCACTGGCAGTTGATCATGGATTAAGTCAAAAACACCCATTATACAAAGAGCTAAAGTTATTTTTATTCGAACTAAGCGCAGGTAAAGATCGTGAATTTGCATTTAATTCACTTTTTGAAAGAACCGGCGTATTAGGAATTAAAAAGCTCGCCAACTTAATGTTAATAGGGTCAAAACTTGGTACGCCACTTATCCAAGCAGTAGAGGCTCAACTTGAAGGCCTAGCTCTAAAAAAGAACATTTTACTCGCTAAAAAGGTAAACAAAAAAGCGATGCACACAACCTTTCCCATTATCTTAATTTGTTTTCCGATGTTTTTGGTATTGGTGTTTTTTCCCGCAGCATTACAAGTAATGAACGTACTTAAAATGCTTGTAGAAGTGTTATAGGAGCCTGATATGAAAAAGCATTATCAACATGGGTACATACTTACTATTGAGCTTATATTGATTATAACAATTTTAATTATTGGCTCAATTGGCGGGGTTATTTTAGTCAGAGATGCCCTTATTAAGCGCCATCAAACTAAGGTAGATAATCAAATTACTGTCGTTGATGCTAACAATAGACCACTCGGTATTGCAGTAAGTTTTGATGAGCATCAAGCACCACTCATATTTTATACAGACCGTGGAGCAAACAACACGTACAGGGCATTAATAGGCATACGAGACGATAGGTTTACCTCGCGAGAAGCTGTTTATTACGATGCTCCAAATTGCCAAGGTAACCCGTGTTTAAAGGGCTTAAGTGACGAAGCAACAGACAGCCAAGGTGTTAGCAAGTTAAATAATACCGGTAATGTAAGTTATATAAATGCGCTGCAGCAAGGTTCAAATTATGCAATAGGGCAGTTAGGTAATACCGTTATTGGTCAGTTATTAAGAAGTACGCCACAACAATGCCCAGCTAATAGTGAACAAATTCTATCTCGTTATGTATCGCAAAAAGTAGTAACAGGCTCACCTTGTGAAAGCTTTGAAATAGATAAGCAACCGGCCGACAGCAGTTGTTTAGTTGGCTTGACCGCTTTGGGTCATCCACTTGTAGGAACCGACGGTCGAGAGTTGGCGCTATCATGTGACACATGCCAAGCAGGGTACGAATCGCAAGGCGACATACTTGATTTATATTTACCCGAAGTAGAATCCCTCTTAAAAGAAGCACTTAAAGCGCTTAAGTTCGTTCTTATAGGAACAAACTTTGATATAGAGCTTGGCACTATATGCTGCCCAGAAGGGACACGCTTAGAAGAAGATGAAAACATTGTAGAGACACTCGTCTTCACTATTTTACAAACTACATTTGAGCTCGCCGGTATTGATTTAGTAAATAACCTTATTATTAGTGAAACACTGAGCTTAATAGGGATTGAGCCAGGCATTACATATTGCAAAACATCACTTAATTTAGTTAATGCAGAACAAGTAATTAATATCACCACAGGCGAACCAGCACTTAGTAGCTTAACACCACCATTTAAAGTTTTACTGCCAGTACATAGCGGCCAAAACAGTACAACGTGGATACATACTCCCCCTAAAGGGGAAGGAGAACGTCAATGAACGCCTCAAATATATTTACCTCACATGCTAATGTAGCAGATACACAAACCGATGAAATATCAACAGAAATTAAAGAAACGCTAACACTACTAAAACAGTTTTATGATGTTCCAATTGTTAAATTTATCGATTTTAGAGAAGTTTATTCAGAGCAGTTAATAACCTGCAACGATAAAGAAAGCGTCGAAAATGAGTTATTAAGCTATCAAAAACGCTGTAGACAAGAAAAACTATATTTATTTGAAGATACCTTTTTTGATGATGTATCAAACAACACGCACAAATTAATTCGTTTTTATGCACAATATCCAATTTATAGTGTCACTAATAAATTAATTGGCGTAGTGCTGATGGCCGATTTAGCACCTAAAACATTAATAGGTTCACAAAAAGATCAGTTTATTTCATTTGCTCAATTATTACAGACACAGTTAAATAAAAATTCAGATTCAGTAAGTAATCAAAGTGCTAAGCCTGCGAAAAAAAATTATGGTGAAAAGTATATTCATGTATTTAGTTTAGCGCCCGTCGCATTTTTAATTGCATTAGTATTATTCTCATTCACTGCATTACTTCTTTATACTATTGAAAAAAAGGAGCTGCAAAGTAACTACAATCAACAAACCCAGCAATTACGTAAAACGTTATTTAATGCATTAGAGCGATTTGATAATCAAGGATTGTATATATCTCAAAAAGATTTAGTTATTGCAGGCTTTTTGCAAAGCCAAAATAACTATACAAAAGAGCAGCTTAACAATTTAGTGCAGAGTCAGGTTTCACAAAGTTTAACTTACAAAGGGTATGTTGTGTTTGATTCTGAGTATAACCAGCTTGCACTTTGGTCAAAAAGTAATTTTGATTTAGCCGCGTATGGGTTTACAAACTGGTTAGAAAAATTTAATAAAAGAGCAAATAAACAAGCAGTAGAAGTATTTACGGTTGCTGATACGGCCTTCTTAATTTCTGAAATAAAAATAAAACAAGGCTCTATTTATACACTTACAGCATTTGATTTAAGTAAGTTTTTAAAAGCCGTTATTGGCAAATTAAACACTGAAAATTATAACGTTTTTATAGCAACACCACAGTTTACTTTAGGAAAACAAGGAGAAGTAAACCCGAGTATAATTAAAAATAGTATTAGCGCTTTAAGCAGTCGTTTTCCACCTACTTGGCGCTTGCATGTGCAACCAATGAATAAAATAGTACGACCACAAATAACTAAATACAGTTTAATTAGATTAGGGTTAATCTCTTTTTGTGTATTCGCGTTTGTGTATTATTTTTTACGTTTGCCAAGGCGTTTACACAGTGAAATAAAACAAAAAAATCAGTTAATACTCAATAGAGAGGAGCTTTTTTCAAGTTCTCTGGATGCACTGCCGCATGGGTTTGCTATTTTTAATAGCCATGAATTTCCTGTGATTACCAACAATGCTTTTAATCTTTTATTTGCACAGGTGAATAAACAAAACAGTCAGCTATCGTATAGCCAGCTGATAAGTATTGCCCAGCAGCATAATATTATAAATCACTACCACGAACATCATAAGCTTGATGATGACCGTAACCAATTAATAGATATAGGTTTTACAGACGGGAAGTGGATAACTGTATTACAAAGACATACAGATTTTAATGGTTTCGTTTGCTACTTTAGAGATGATACAGAGGCACATCAAAAAGAATGTTTACTCGCTGATGTTCTCGAAAAATCAAAACAGACAAATCAATTAAAAGAAAAATTTGTTACAAGGCTTAGCCGTCAGTTAAAAACGCCTTTATCATCTTTAAAGTCATTAGTTGAAATATCTAAAGATCCAATAAGCTTTAACGAATTTAAAAACAATGTGGGGAATATTTCTGATGCATGCGACCAGCTAGAAAGTGTAATTCAGCAACTCGTAAATATAAATAAATCGGAAATAGGTAAGTTAAAGCTTCAGGCCAAAAACGTAAACCTAAATCAAATGATCAATAATAATATGTCGATTTTAGCTAAAGAGGCTGAAAATAAAAGAATCGTTCTTAAAAATAATATTACGCCTGAATTAACGGTCGCAAGCGATGAAAAGTTAATTTCTCAATTGGTTATTCAATTAGTGACTGAGGTTTTGGATTCATCAAATAATACAACGCTTTCAATTAACGCTCAGATTAAAAATGAAAGTAAACGTAATTACTTATACCTCGATTTTTCATTAAGTAATTTGATCGACAGTAGTAACTTTATAACTGAGCTTAAAAGTATATCGGGTGATGATATAACGCGCTTTATAGATGATAAAGACGTGTCATTAGAGTTAAAGTTTTTTATTTCAATATTTAAAATGTTAGGTGGTAAAGCGATAATTGTAAGTAGTAACGCGAATAAATCAACGATATCACTTTCTATGTTGGTAAACATAGCAACCAAACAAGGTAAAGACAATGAGCAAGAAGTACCAAGTAGCTCGTTAACAAATAATGATTTAGTAAAAGCTAGTTTAGTAACTAACAAACACCAAAACACGCTGTTACTGGTTGATGACGATCCTCTTGTTGAGATTGTAATTAGAGCGATGCTAAAAAATGAGAATATTAAAATAGATTACGCGCGCAGTGCAATAGAAGCGATGTTGATGGTATCGCAAAACAGTTACGACATTATTTTAATGGACATAGTAATGCCAGAATTGTCGGGAACTGACGCTATGTTAAAAATTAAAAAACACAGTGACAATTTGAAAACTAAAATAATTGCGCATACATCGACACCCGATACAGATTCAAAATACGTTAACCAGGGCTTTGATGACATGCTATTAAAACCAGTAAAACAAGGTGTATTAATAAACCAAATAACACGCATTTTAAAAGATAAGTCGTTATAAATTAGCGTATATTACTGGAACAGTAATGAGGTAAAACATGAAAAACACTATTGAAAATATGGCTGAAGTTATCGAGTTTAAAGTAACGCCAATAAATAAAACTAAACGACTGCTTTTAGTAGATGATGACTTGCTAATAGAAATAGTAATTAGAAAAATGCTTAACGAAGAAAATATTTTAATAGATTTCGCATCAAGTGCTATAGAGGCGCTACTTATGGTTTCTCAAAATATTTACGATATTATTTTAATGGATATAGTAATGCCGCAATTTACAGGCACCGACGCAATGCTAAAAATAAGAAAGCATGCTGACGCATCAGCAACAAAAATTATCGCTCATACATTTAGTGAAAACGAAAATAGTGATAACAAGTATGTAAAGCTTGGGTTTAACGGCCTGTTATTGAAGCCAGTTAAGCAAAGTGTATTAATAGAAAATATTAGATATTTTTTGGAATGATAAATAGAAACAGTAGGGCGGTTAACTATTTTTTATTTATAGCTTACTAAAAAGTTAAATTATAATTTTTTAAAGCACTAATATTTATTAGTGCTTTTGCGTATATGAACCTTTAATTTATTTAAATTTTTAAAAGTCCTTTAATAAGAATAATTACTTCAAATTATTCCTTCAAAGTATTACAAACTACGCTTTTGTAATTGTTGCATGTATACGAGTCATCGTTTCACACTTCTTAAAACGGTTTGATAAACACAATTGTTAAACGCTGTAATATTATAAAATCAGTAAATTTATTTAGCCTAGAGCCCACGAATCACAAGGGTTTAACTTTTAAAACATTAAAATTTTTTAAAAACTAATAAATACTCATATTGGGACGGAATTTGCTTTATAAGGCTATATTCTAATTTTATAGTTTACTAAATATTATAATTTTTAAAGTTAAAGAGGCAAAATTATGAACAAGACACAGTACGTTACAGTAGAAGGTCATCAAATTGCTTATCAAGAAATGGGACAAGGAACACCTTTATTATTGATACACGGTATTCCGACCAATAAATTTTTATGGCGAAATGTGATGCCAAAACTTGCATCAAAATATCGAGTAATAGCGCCTGATTTACTAAACTTTGGTGAATCTGATATGCCAATTAACACCGATGTTTCTATAAATGCGCAATGTAGAATAATGTGTAAGTTTATGGATGAACTCGGTATTTCTAAAGTTAATATTGCTGCACATGATATTGGTGGTGGTGTTGCTCAATTAATGGCTGTAAATCATCTGGATAAAGTAAACGGGTTGGTTTTAATTGATAGTGTATGTTTTGATTCTTGGCCAATACCAGAATTTGAACCTTTGCTAGAACCAGGTGTAGAAGAAAAAACAACTGTAGCTGAATTTGTGGATACATTAAGAGATTTCATGCCCAAAGGTGTTTACGACTCGAGCGTAATGACTGAAGAGTTGATGAAAATATACTTAGCACCATGGAGTAATGAAAAAGGAAAAGCCGCTTTATTTAGTAACATGCGCAGGCTCAATAAAGAATATACCGAAGCTATTACAGGCGATCTTAAAAGCTTACCTCATGAAACACTCATAATATGGGGTAAAGAAGACAAGTTTCAAAAGCCAAAGTATGCGCCAATGTTAGAAGAAGCAATTCCAAATTCATCATTGATTTGGATAGATAGAGCCGCTCATTGGGTTATTGATGAACATCCAGATAAAGTGTCTGATCTTATTAGTGAATTTATGAATGATAAAACATTCTAGTGAATTACTAGGTTTATTAAAAAGCTATTTGTTTCAATACGTTAAGTTTGATTGGGTAAAGTAGCGAATAGGCAATCATTGTAATACCGCTTGATAATATTAATAACCAAGCGGTATTTTTATATGTTCAAGAAGCTAATACCGTAAATGGGTAAGACACTGACTATTAAGATAAGTAGGTTAATGCTTATTAAATAGTCAAAATATCGCGTTTATACGTTAATTAATGAAGGTGAGTAACTTGGTTATGTATTTATTTATGCTATTTAACATAATATAAATTATAGGTAGTTAATGACTATATAGTAAGAGCGCTTAAATGCACCCTTACTATGTCCAATACTAGACGGTATCGGACATTAAGTGGTTTTATTACAATAACAGGTATTACTATTAAAGATGCTTTGTTTATCAAATTGTTCAATCAATACTTAGTAAACGCTCAGCTGTATATTCGTTAGTAATTAATCCACTGATCATGTTTGACCTTACTGCGCCCAAAATGGCTAACACTTTTTCTTCACCAGCAGCTATCGCATAAATCTGTTTGTTTGCATTTGTTTTTAATGGCGTACTTGCTACACGCTGATTAACTGTGCAATCTAAAAGCTTACCGTTTTTATCAAACACCCAACTAATCATTTCACCAATGGCACCGAGTTCTTGTAACTCTTTAAGTTCTTGCGCATCAATAAAACCATCTATATGTAATGGCGATTTTTCACCTAAGCTACCAATACCCACAAATGTTACATCGGCATCTTTAGCGAGTTTTAAATTACCGGTAATATTTTGTTGTGCATGTAACTGTTCTTTTTCTTCAATGCTTCTTGGTAAAACTGGCAATGGCATTGGGTAATGTTTTGCATTGGTGTGTTCGGCCATTCTTACTACAACATCATAAGGTGAAGCCGATCCGTCCAAAGCCATATTACCCAGCATTGCTACAATTTTATGTTGCGGACAATCAACAGTTCTTAGCTCATCTACACATGAACGTAAAACTCGACCGGTTCCCATTGCAAGTACTTTGGGTTGTTCTGATTTTAAATGTCGTTCTATTTCTGCCGCGCCAGCTTGTGCCAAACCTAATGTAGATGAAGGTTCAGACGGATCGCTCGGTACAACTTCGCACGAATCTAACCCAAAACGGCTTTTTATTTTTTCGGCCAGATCCATACATTTAGCAATCGGGTGGTCAAGTCTAACTTTAATTAGACCTTGGCTCACAGATAATGCGACCATTCTTTGTGCAGATTGACGAGATATATTTAGCTTTTTAGCAATTTCATCTTGTGTGTTACCGCCAACATAATATAACCACCCTGCTCTGGCTGCATCATCTAGCTTTCTAATTTCTGTATTTGATAGCTTTACCACGTAAACCTCTTAAAATAGAAGGAAAACTAAATCCTTATTTTCATTACATAATTTTAATTATATGTGCTGCTATATAAATTATTTTATTAATTTTGGAATATCTATTTATCAATAACGTTTTTGTTATTTATAATTGTAAATATACCATTCCTTAATAAAAAATACCTAGGTTTCATAGGATTATGTAATTAGAATTTAGTTAATAGCACCCTTATAAAGGTGCTATTTAAGGTAATTAAAAATTGGCTTTAGCTAATTGTTAAACCATTATTATCAAACTTTAATACTTTATCTGCAGGTGCGCTTAGGTAAATACTGTCGCCATATTTTAATGGGCAATCACCATCAGCTTTTACTGTTACGGTACCTTTGCCTTCAATATTTATATGTAAAAAGCTCTCCGATCCTAAGTGTTCAATAACACCGACAGTACCCGCCCAAGTGCCGCTTTCTGAAGAGAGTGTTATATGCTCTGAGCGAATACCAATACAACTAACATTCGTATCTTCATTTTGTGGCTCTTCTATAAAATTCATTTTTGGCGAACCAATAAAACCCGCTACAAATTTGTTTACAGGATTTTTGTAAAGCTCTAGAGGTGTACCTACCTGTTCAATAATACCGGCATTAAACACAGCAATTCTGTCTGCCATTGTCATGGCTTCAACCTGATCGTGCGTAACATAAATCATTGTTGTGGCTAAACTTTTATGTAATTCAGATATTTCTAAACGCATATTTACACGTAGCGATGCATCAAGATTTGAAAGTGGCTCATCAAACAAAAATGCCGACGGTTGACGTACAATAGCGCGCCCTATTGCAACACGTTGGCGCTGACCACCCGATAATTGCCCAGGTTTTCGGTCTAAATAATCGGTTAAATTAAGTATTTTAGCGGCGTTTGCAATTTTACTTTCGATTTCTGCAGGGCTCACTTTTGCTCTTTTTAAAGGAAAAGCAATATTGTTACGTACGCTCATATGCGGGTATAACGCATATGATTGAAACACCATTGCTAAGCCTCTTTTAGCAGGCGGTGTTTTTGTAGCGTCAACGCCATCTATTTCTATATTACCGCTGGTTGTATCTTCAAGCCCTGCAATCATTCGTAATAAAGTAGATTTACCACAGCCCGACGGACCAACAAAAACGATAAATTCGCCATCTTTTATTTCTAAGTCGAGTGGCTTAATTACGTTAACTTCATCAAAGTTTTTAGTTACTTGTTTTAGTGTGATGCTGCCCATGTGTATTCTCCTATTTTACTGCGCCGAAACTTAATCCGCGCACTAATTGTTTTTGACTAAACCAACCAAGTATTAAAATTGGCACAATGGCCATGGCAGATGCTGCCGATAACTTAGCGTAAAATAACCCTTCAGGGCTTGAGTAACTGGCAATAAATGCCGTTAAAGGTGCAGCATTAGCAGCGGTTAAAATAAGAGTCCAAAATGCCTCATTCCACGACAAAATAACATTTAACAATAACGTTGATGCTATACCAGGTAAGGCTATTGGCAATAAAACATGAAATATCTCTTCGCCAATTGTTGCGCCATCCATACGTGAAGCTTCAAGTATTTCGTTTGGTATTTCTCTAAAGTAGGTGTAAAGCATCCATACCATTATTGGTAAATTAATCAGTGTCATTACAATCACTAAGCCTAACTTTGTATCGAGTAACGCAAAGTCACGAAACAATAAGTAGATAGGAATAAGCACGCCTACTGGTGGTAACATTTTGGTTGAAAGCATCCACATTAATAGATGCTTTGTTTTTTTAGTTTGAACAAAAGCCATAGACCACGCAGCAGGTACGGCAATTAATAAACCAAGTAAACTTGAACCTAATGATATAACCACTGAGTTCCAAAAATGGTTAAAGTAAGGTGAACGTGACAATACATCTCGGTAGTTTTCGAGTGTCCAATCGAACGCATATAAACTGGGGCTTACTGAAATTGCTTCGGCTTCAGTTTTAAAACTGGTGATTAGCGTCCACAAAATAGGAAAGAAAATCATACCGCTTATTGTCCATGCAGCAATGGTATAAATTAGTTTGGAACGACGGCTATCTTTTATAGTCATAATTAACCCTCCAAGTTTTTGCCAATTAAGCGCATTAAGAATATAGCGACAATATTTGCGATGATAACTGCAACTATGCCCCCTGCCGAACCGCCGCCTACATCGAACTGAAGTAGTGATTGCGTATAAATTAAGTACGTAATATTGGTTGATGAATACCCTGGACCACCACTTGTGGTCACTAATATTTCGGCAAAAATTGATAACAAAAATATAGTTTCGATTAAAATAACGGCCGTTACGGCGCGCGATAAGTGCGGTAATACGATGTAGAAAAACTTACTAAATGGACCTGCGCCATCTAAATCGGCAGCTTCTAATTGTTCACGGTCGAGTGATTGTATTGCTGTTAGCAGTATTAATGCTGCAAACGGTAACCACTGCCAAGAGACAATAATGATGATTGAAAATAACGGCATTTGAGCAAGAAAATCTATTGGCTCAAATCCGAGCCAAATTGCAAAGTGCGCAAATAAGCCATTAACTGGGTTCATTAGCATGTTTTTCCATACCAATGCCGACACAGTTGGCATTACAAAAAATGGTGCAAGTACCATTATGCGAACGTAGTTTCGACCCCATATTGCTTGGTCTAGTAAAATAGCTAAACCAATACCACCACAAATGGTGATAAGTAAAACACCGGTTACTAGGTAAAGTGTGTTAAAAAATGACTCAAAAAATGCCGGATCAGTTAGAAAAAATTCGTAGTTTAGAAAACCTACAAATTCTTTATCTCCTGGTACTAATAAATTGTAATCGATAAATGAAAAATACAATGTCATGCACAGCGGTACTATCATCCAAGCAAGTAATAAAATTACACTAGGAAGAAGCATAAACCGAGCAAGCGTGCGCGAGTTAGTTGTTGCCATAAAGGTGACCTTAAAAAAGCCAATTCTATTTACTTGTTAACTATCAAGTGAAAATCAGAAACCCTTGATAGTGTTTATAACTAACAAGTAAATAGAATTGACATAAAATATTGGGTAAGTTTGAGTACTTACCCGCCCATTACATGCTATTTAGGATAGCGAGCTTTACGCATTGTTCGCTCAACAAGGTGCTGAGACGTTCTAAGCGCTTGCTTAACGCTCATTTGGCCAGTTAATGCTGCTGAGAATTGTTGCCCAACAGCTGTACCAATTCCTTGAAACTCAGGAATAGCAACAAACTGAATACCTACATAAGGCACCGGTTTAACGGTTGGATTTTTAGGATCTGCAGATTGAATAGAATCTAAGGTAATTTGCGCAAACGGTGCTGCGTCCATGTACTTTTGATTACTGTAAAGTGATTTACGTGTACCTGGCGGTACTTTTGCCCAACCTTTTTTGTCGGCTACAAGTTGAGTGTATTCTTTAGATGTTGCCCAGCTAATAAATTTCATTGCGGCATCTGGTTTTTTGCTGCTTGCCGGTACGGCTAAAGTCCAAGACCATAACCAGTTACCGCGTTTACCCAGACCGTTATCTGGCGCAAGTGCAAACCCTACTTTATCGGCAACTTCTGAATCTTTTTTGTTAGTAACAAATGCGCCTGCAACGGTTGCATCAATCCAAATACCACATTTTCCGGTTTGAAATAGTGAAAGGTTTTCATTAAAACCGTTTGCAGATGAACCAGCAGGACCAGATTCTTTCATCACATCGACATAATACTGAAGGGTATTTTCCCACTCTGGGGTATTAAACTGTGGCTTCCAGTTTTCATCAAACCAACGAGCACCAAACGAATTTGCCATGGATGTAATAAGCGCAACGTTTTCGCCCCAACCTGCTTTACCACGTAAACAAAGACCATATACCCCTTCTTTTTTATCTGTCATCGCTTTAGCAGCTTTGCGTATAAAGTCCCATGTTGGGGCTTTAGGCATAGTTAGCCCTGCTTTTTCCATTAAGTCAGTGCGGTACATAACCATTGAACTTTCACCATAAAATGGTGCAGCATAAAGCTTATCGTTAATCGTTAATCGTTAAACCGCTTCGGATTGCAGGTATTAAATCGTCTAAATCGTAGTTTTCACCTAAATTATCCAGCTCTTTTAGCCAATTTTGCTTGCCCCAAATAGGTACTTCATAAGTACCTATGGTCATTACATCGTATTGGCCGCCTTTTGTTGCTACATCGGTAGTGACACGTTGGCGAAGAATGTTTTCTTCTAGCGTTACCCATTTTAGGTCTATGTCAGGGTTTTGGCTGGTAAAGTTACTACTTAATTCTTTCATGGTGATCATATCACCATTATTTACAGTGGCTATTGTAATCGTTTCTTTTGCAACAGCGCCCATGCTTATAAAGCCACACGCGAGCATAATTAATTTATTTTTCATCGGGTATTCCCCATACACATTATGTTTTAACAAGTGCTATTAAATTTCAATCAATTACCAATTCTATTTATGGCAGTTTTAACGCATAAAACTGCCCGCAAAGTGCCTTTTTAGGTCCTTTGTATAAATAGTTAGACTAGTTGGATAATGACTTAAAATTTAACAGATATTTCAGAAGTGAAGCCGTCAAATCCTTTACCGATTTGGCCGCCCGAATTAACACCTTCTTCTTGGTTAACATACTCAACTTTTAAAAGCGTTTTATCGTTAAACCAGTAACCTGCGGCTACTTGAATACGCTCTACTGTGTTGTCTGTCTGTTCAATTAAGTCGGAAGTGTTTTCGGCTTCTGCATAACGAGCCGCTACATATAGCTTTTTAGGGATTAGATATTGTTGTGCTTCAAACACGAAGTACTCAACTGATGAGTCGCCTTCTATTACACTGTTTGAATCAAAAGTAGTGCCATTTTCATCTGCTATGCCGTTTGTACCAAAGTAGGTAATACCGGCAACGGCATTACCAGCTGCATCTGCAAACGTGTAGTCATCAGATGATTTACCAACCATAAAAATTAAGCTAGTTTCGTCAGATGGTTGATAAGCTAAGTTAAGCTGGATGATTGATTGCTCAAGCCCTGGCATTGCGCCAACATGAGTGTCACGCTCGTTCGAAGGTGACGCTGAGAAGTTATAGTTTTCACCATCGCCAAAGCGATAGTTTGTTGTGGTTACACCATCAAGACTGGCTACACTGTTTTCAAAACGTAACTGGTCGCCTTGATTGGCTTTTAATAAGTTTAAACCTGCTTTAAAGCCACCTTCAAATTCTAGAGTACCTTGAAGTCGGTAGTTATAACCTCTGTCTTCTTGAAACGCTTCACCGAAACTTGAAGTCGTAATGTGACCTGTAACATTATAAGCACGTACTACACCACTATCGAAAGTTTCGCTGTAACTTAGCTGTGCGCCGTTTTCTGCGGTTGCGTAATCGGTAATACCATTACCAATAAGTGCATTACTTTGGTTATCTGCGCCGTCTTGAAAACCTTTAAATTGAAATGGTGAGCCACCAATATTACCCAAACGCAGTGTTAAATTTGCGTTTTCTTTTGGTGTGCCATAAAGACCTAGTAGGTCAAATTCAACACCTGCAAAATCGTTGTGAAATGAAAAGTCACGATCTTCGCCACCAAAGTCATTAGGCTCTTCTGCAATATCTATATCGGCAATGATGAACTCGTTAATATGAAATTTAAGCATTAGATTAGCTCTAATACGGCCAAATCCTGATTCTTGTTCTTCATCTTCTGGACGAAATGCGCCGTCTTTAGCTTGAATTGACTGAAAGTTTTGCATTAGTAAAAAGTCTACGTCAACGCGATCTAAATATTCAGAAATATCAGCCTGTGCTGGAGCCGATGTAGCCATAGCTGCCGCTATGAGAGAAATTGCAAATTTAGTCTTTTTATTATTCAACATAATAAGCTCTTTATTTAGTGTGGTGTGTGATGCCAACTTTATTAAATTGCATATTCATTTAATGAAATTGGTATTAATTCAGTGTGTATAGATGAGGCTGGCTGAGCAAAACATTAAATAGTTAATGAAATTGCACTTGTGAGCATAAGCCCATCTACTGAGCATAATCACAGAATGAATTTAGAAGGTCAACGATTTTTTATTACAAAACGTTTACAAAAAATCGAATTTTTATGTAAATATTTTTGAATCAATAAGTTAAGTAGCAAATTTGTTACATCAGATTTTGAGGAAATAAAGTGTAGGATTAAGGGATTTATTGTAGATACGTCATTATTGTTCAATACAATTAATAAAAATATAAGTTAGTAGAAGCTATGAAAGCAGGTAATCCTTTAAAAATAGGTTGTTGGGCAAACCTATAAACAGTTTATTTATTAGTGTTTTTTAAGTAACGTTCTTGAGCTTATGATGGGGTTAGCTTAGTATTAAAGCACTTAGATGTATTCAAAATAGAAGTAACCTACATATGGAATTTGTTCGCCCGCTAGAGCCCATCCTCATTATTGATGACGTTAAGGAAATTCGTGATTATCTAAACCAAATTTTAACTGACTTAGGGTTTGAAGATATATTAGAGAGTGCTGATTTTAGCTCTGCCAAACCTATTATGGACAATAAACCGCCAGGCGTTATATTTGTAGATGTAGATTTACCTGACTCTAACGGTGCAGATATATTGGAATACATTAATAGTACTTACCCGCACACTCATGTTGTTATGTGCTCTGGCCACAATAGTCTCGAAAACGTACAAAACACGTGGGAAATGGGCGCTAAAGGCTTTATTGCAAAACCTTTCAACACAAAAAAAGTAGACACTGTAATGAAGCGTCTTGAAATAATAGAATAATAATAAGGTTAGCATGCATAGTACTGTTACTGCGATTATAGACGATCTTTCGAGTGTTATATTTGGTAAACAACAACAAATAAAACTGGCACTTACATGCTTATTTAGCGAAGGGCATTTACTCATTGAAGATTTGCCTGGTATGGGAAAAACCACTCTTTCTCATGCATTGTCAGCTGTGCTAGGTTTATCGTATCAGCGTATTCAATTTACCAGTGATCTTCTGCCTGCTGATATTCTGGGTACTAATGTGTTTAACTCTACCGAGCACAGTTTTACGTTTCATAAAGGCCCTATTTTTAGCCAAGTTGTTTTAGCTGATGAAATAAACCGCGCCGGACCCAAAACACAAAGTGCATTGCTTGAAGCAATGGAAGAGCAACAAGTAACAGTCGATGGAAAAAAATATACGCTGCCAAATCCATTTTTTGTGATAGCAACACAAAACCCGATTTACCAATCAGGTACTTATCCGTTACCTGAGTCGCAATTAGACCGTTTTTTAATGCGTATAAGCTTGGGGTTTCCACCTAAAGAAGCCGAAAAACGCTTAATTTTGAATATGCAAAAACGAGATTACAGTCAGTTACCTAGGCGTATTAACCAACAAGAGTTAGCGGTAATTCAAACCCAGATTAGCCAAATTACTTTAAGTAGCCCAGTTATTGACTACATTATAGAGCTTGTTAATTATACACGCACAAGCAACGCTTTTGCAGCATCGTTATCACCGCGTGCCAGTATGGCTCTGGCTAAAGCGGCTAGGTCGTGGGCCTTTATTGAGGGTCGTGATTTTGTAATGCCAGAAGATGTTCAAGCCGTATTTGCAAGTGTGTGTCAGCATCGATTAGGTTTGCATAATGAGTCCGGTGAAGCGCAAGTAAACGATATTTTAAAAAACGTTTTAGTTCCGGTATAAACTTTCATGCCAAAAAAAACAGCTAAGCGCCCTTCTTTATTTAAGTCATTTAAGCGAGGTGTATTTAATAAATTATTAAAAAATAAGCATTTAAAAAACTCAATTACACTTGAACACAGAACAATTTATGTATTGCCATCATCCCTTGGTTGGTACTTTGTAATTGTGGCTATTTTAAACTTTGTGATGGGCATTAATTATCAAAATAATTTAATTTTAATAATGTCTTATCTTATGTTTGTGGTGATGATTATTGCTGTATTAATGGGCTACAGTAACGCTAAAGGCTTAACGGTTAAATTTAAAGATGCATTTAACAGCTACGCTCCTCAAAAACCGAGTATTGTATTTGAATTACAAAGCGCTAGAGTTACCCAATCTATTAATTTAACATATCAAGGTAGTGAGCAAACTCACAAACATACCGACGAAGTTGATAGTAAGACTCAGTTACTTACACTCAACTTACCCTACAGCTCACGCGGTAAGTACTCAGTGCAACGTATTAAAATGGCGAGTAACTACCCCTTTGGCTTAATAACTGTTTGGAGCTACATTCAATTACAAACAGATGTTTTTGTATACCCGTCGCTTGAACAAGTACACAGTGATGCGCATGTTTCTATGCTTGATGAGCAAGCCGATAAAGGTATTTCTACACAATCTGGTAGCGAAGAGTTTGAGTCGTTAATCCCACATTTACCAGAGATGGGCTTGCAAAGAGTGTCGTGGAAGCATTACGCAAAAACACAGCAGTTGTTAGTAAAAGAGTTTGTAGACTTTAAAACAGCGAATGCGCTCTTCGATTTTACGTTAATGAATGGAGATACAGAACAACGTTTAAGCCAGTTATGCTTTTTAGTGTGTGAAGCAACCGAGAAAAACACCCCTTTTATGTTAAAGCTACCGAATAAAACAATAAATACAAATACCGGACAGCAACATAAGCAGCAATGCTTAGAATTATTATGCTCATTTAATGGTGATGTGTAATGGACATACTTAAAAACGAAAAAGTAATAAATTATTCGCTGTCTTTTATATATGCATGTTTAATTGTATTTTTTGTATCACATTTACCGCTTGCTTTTGTAGGTGTACTTTCACTTATTTGTGCATGGAACTTTTACATAACGCTGAGTAATAAACCAAAGCCAAATGCTTGGCTGGCAAATATACTCGCAGGTGTGTCACTAGGTTTAATGCTCTACACAGTAGGCATGTCGGATACGGTTATTTTATTTGTGGCCATGCTGCTACTTGCTAGTTTATTTAAGCTGCTGCAGGCTAAAACCAAAAAACACTATCATGTAATTACAACGCTTACGTTTTTTTCACTCTCATCGGTGTATTTATTTAACCAAAGCATTTTAACGACTTTAACTGTAAGTAGTTTATACATATTAAACTTTGCAGTACTTGGCTTACTCGAATCCAAACATAATTTAAAAATAGCCTCTAAGCAAAGTGGTAAATTACTACTTTTAGCGCTTCCTTTAGCTGTATTTTTACTGCTTTTTTTACCAAAAATGCCCGCCTTTTGGCAGCTCCCTGGGCCTAAGCTTGCAAAAACAGGGCTTTCTGAACAAGTCGATCCATTCGATATTGCAAAACTTTCAAATTCAGATGAGCTGGTGTTTAGAGCTAAATTTAACGAAGTAAAACCTGTAGCCCCTTATTACTGGCGAGCAATAGTGCATGATGAATTTAATGGCAATGCGTGGCTAACGTCTGACTTTTTAAAATATAATAATTTAAAAAGTAATATTAAGAGTACTAATGACGAGCAACTTATTGCAAGCTACTCAATTATTACTGAGCCCGCTACGCAAAAATGGCTCTATGGTTTAGCGTATTCAAGCAGCAACTCACAAAATGTTGAAGGTAATTCACTCGGTTTATTACGAAAAAAAAGCCGCCAAGCTAAAAGCTTACAATACGATGTAAACAGCTTTAGTTTTTCAGCTTTACCACTTGGACAATTTGAAGAAAAACGCTACAAATATCTAGCTCATAAAGAGAATGTTAAAACATCATCACTTGCTAAAAACCTAAAGAAAAATACACACTCTGACCGTGAATTTTATAATAGCCTATTGCAATATTTTGTAAATAAAGGATTTACTTACACGCTAACCCCTACACCTATGAGTGGTGATAACACGATTGATCAATTTTTATTTGATAATAAACGAGGCTTTTGCGGCCATTACGCGAGTGCTGCGGCTTATATTTTCAGAACTGCTGGTATACCCGCTCGATTAGTCAGTGGCTATTTAGGTGGTGAACTAAATCAAGATAATAATACGCTGACTGTTCGCCAGTACGACGCACACGCGTGGGTAGAAGTATATTTACAAAACGAAGGTTGGGTTATTTTTGATGCAACTGCTGTTGTTGCACCAGAGCGCTTAAATGGTTCACTTTCACAAAACGAAGAACTAAATACAGAATTTAAAAGTAATCTAGATTTTGGATTAGTGAGCTTAAGTGATTTTCCGGGTATTAATTGGTTAAGGCTAGAGCTCGAGAATTTAGATTATCAATGGTCTAGCTGGGTACTTGGCTTTGATGAAGAAAAACAAAACGATTTTTTAAAATCTCTTTTTGGTAGTAAAAAAATTTGGCTTGTTCCATTAATGGTATTACTCACTGTAGGTTTTTGTTTTGTTGGTTACTTTGTTTATTTAAACTTACCAAAGCGCCCGGCTAAATTAGCGCCTATGGTAAAAGAGTTTAATGAAATACAAGCATGGGCAAAAAAACAGAAGTTTAATACGCCCGAGCATTTAACACCCAGCCAAAGATTACAGCTATATGCTGATCAAAAACCTCAAGCTGCTCAATCAATAAACACTTTTAGCCAATTATTTAACCAAGTACGCTATGGTAAAAAACCTTTTACTAAAGAGCGTAAAACTCAGGCTAAAGATCTGATAAAATTAATTAAAACATCCAAATGAGAATACTATGAATGCTGTTGTTATAGGCGTTATTTTAATGCTCGGGCTATCTTTGGCCCGCGTTAACGTCATTGTAGCTATGATTATAAGTGCTTTAGTTGCGGGTTTAACCGCAGGATTGGGCATAAAAGAAAGTGTTGATGCATTTAATTCTGGCCTTTCTGCGGGCGCCGAAATTGCACTGAGCTACGCTATGCTCGGTGCATTTGCCGTTGCTATTTCTAAGTCGGGTTTAACACGCATACTTGCCGATAAATTACTTGCCAAAGTAAATGCAAAAGGCAGCGGTAATGAAACGTTTTTAAGCTACTTTATTTTATTGATTATTTTAGGCTGTGCGATTTCTTCTCAAAACTTAGTGCCTGTGCATATTGCCTTTATTCCTATTTTAATTCCTCCACTACTCGTTGTTTTTAATCAGTTAAGGTTAGACAGGCGTGCTATAGCGTGTATTTTAACATTTGGATTAGCAACCTCCTATATGGTGCTGCCTTATGGTTTTGGGGGAATTTACTTATATTCTATTTTGCATAAAAACCTGGTCGATAACGGCTTAGACATTGTAAATACACAAGTTCCTATGGCGATGATAATTCCTGCATTAGGTATGTTTATTGGATTACTTATTGCGGTATTTATTACCTATAAAAAACGCCGCGACTATACAGAACAACCATTAACAACTGTGAGTAAATCTGCTGAGGTAGAAAACCCTAAAAAAGTAATGATTGTAGGGCTATGTGCCGTACTTGCTTCGCTTGTTGCACAAAACTTAAGTGGCTCAATGATTTTAGGCGGCTTAGTAGGTGTAATGATATTTAGTGTATTTGGGGTAGTTAAATGGGAAGAAAACGGCGACGTATTTAGTAAAGGCGTTGCGATGATGGCCATGATTGGCTTTATTATGATATCGGCACAAGGCTTTGCTTCAGTTATGCAAGCAACCGGCGATGTAGCAAGTTTAGTACACAGCGGTGCTGCCCTTTTTGATGGTAATAAACCTTTGGCGGCTGGTGTTATTTTGTTAGTCGGGTTATTAATTACAATGGGTATTGGTAGCTCGTTTTCAACAGTGCCTATTATTGCAACTTTGTTTGTTCCTTTGTGTTTAGACCTCGGGTTTTCTGTTATGGCAACCGCTGCACTTGTTGGTACTGCGGGCGCTTTAGGTGATGCAGGCTCCCCTGCTTCAGACTCAACGCTTGGACCAACATCAGGTTTAAATGCCGATGGCCAGCACGACCATATTAGAGACTCTGTTATTCCAACGTTTATTCACTTTAACATTCCACTGCTGATATTTGGCTGGATTGCAGCAATGGTGCTTTAAGTAGTATGTATGCATATAAGTATTCGTAAATTTAATTAAAAGCTAAATGTAACTAAAAAGGTATGTTTAAAGCATACCTTTTTTGCTTCTAACAACTCTTATCCCTATCAATTTCTCTTTTATTTTGATTAGTTTATTAGTTTATTAGTTTATTAGTTTATTAGTTTATTAGTAAATATTAACTGAGCTGTTGAGATTACATTTAATAAATATTTAGTATGATGTGTTCTTTATGGTTTTTTATATAAGCACCAATTAAGGTGCTTATATAATGTTACTCTACCGCGTCTTTAAAGCTCTAAATTACTCAAAACCATAAATCATTTTATCGCATACTACCGGTGTTGGTCTGTGATTATCATCGACAGCAACAAACGTAAAGCTACCACTAATGGCAGAGTGCTTATCATCTCTGTGCATAGTTTCTAATAGTATATCTACATCAACTTTTAAGCTGGTGTTACCTACATGGACTACTTTAGCAATTAACTCTGCAAAAGTACCTGCTGGTATCGCTTCTTTAAAATCAACTCTATCGGAAGATATGGTAACCAAAGGCTTACGGCAAAAACGAGTCGCTGCTATAAATGCCACTTCATCCATCCACGCCAGTGCATCACCACCAAATAAAGTATTGTGATGATTAGTACGCCCAGGAAACACGGTCTTAGTTACCGATGTAGTTGAGTCTTCAATACGCTGAGCAATTATTGCATCGCGATTTACGTCAGTCATAATCTCTACTTTTTGTTTGCTAATGTATCTTGCATTAGTAATGCTGGATCGAGGCGTTCGCCTTTCCAGTTAAAACGCCAATCTAGGTGAGGACCCGTTACACGCCCTGTTGCACCAATTTCAGCCACTTTGTTACCTTGCTCAATTTTGTCACCCACTTTTACATCAAGCTTACTTAAGTGAATGTAAGTTGAGGTAATGCCATGGCCATGATCAATAATTAATGTACCGCCTGAGTAGTATAAATCAGGCTCAGCAAATACCACGGAACCACTAATCGGCGCATAAACAGGGGAGCCTGTTTTATTGGCAATGTCTAAGCCAAAGTGCGGACGACGAGGCTCACCATTAAAATAACGTTGGCTGCCATAAACACCCGATATACGCCCTTCTGCAGGCTTTAACACAGGGTCTAAAAAGTACAGTAAATCAGAGTCAACTTCACGTGCTTTACGCACAGCAACTGCTTCGCGGCTTATACGTGCGCTAACTTCTTTTGGCGGTGAAACATATTTTTTAGCTACGCCGGTAATTTTATCAATTTTATATTCACGCTTGGTAATAGCTATCGGCTGAGAATGTGACTTGTCGCTGCTATCTACCCATTTCAAAGTATGAGTAGTGTCAGCATCACGACCAAAACCAAATACAAAATCACCACTAGATGAAAGTTTTAACTCTTTGCCATCTAAGCTTACCGATTTAGCATTTTCAAGCTTACCAGTAACCAAGCCGCCTTGTGTTAAGTGCCCTTTTAACTCAAGTGCCATAGCACTAAGGCTAGTAGAGGCAATAAGTGCTGTTGCTAAAAGTGTTTTAAACATAGCTAATCGATCCTTTTCCTACCCCTTCATAAGCGGTTACTTTTACTGCTTTTTCTGGGTATTGGGCTTTAATTTGACCAGCTACATGTTCAGCAATACATTCTACGGTTGTATCTACTGGTAAAATGTCGCAACGAGATTCGCTAATAGCCATTTCAAAATAGCCTTGTGCCGATGTATAGGCAAAACATACGTCATCAGCTTTAGCTGTAATGTGTTTTAAATCACTGCCGCTAATTTGATCTTCACTGGTGGCTAAGTAAATATCTTCCCACTTTTGAGACCATTCTTTTTGCAAGCGCGGCATAGAAATACCATCTAAACTAATACCAATTTGAGAACGATGCCCGTGAATAATGCGTTGGCAATTACCGTCATGCTTTTTAAGACCATGGCTGTAATGATAGTAAAAGCTTTGGCTGTGTTCAGGCTTAAGAGACAGCTCAATTTTTTCAATGTTATCTGGGAGTTTTGGTAAAATAGTCGCAATTAAAAATTCAGTAACCGATTCAACCGTTACTTCGTCTGCGTTAATCATACAATAAGCTTGATGAGGGGCGCTCATAGCTAAGTGGTTGTTTTCACCAAATGTACAGTCGAGTGTTTTATGCTCGTCAAACTCAGATACAGTCCCATTAAGGCCCGTAGGAATTGCTAATCGGTGATCAATACACTCATCTATAATGCCTTTAATTTGCTTTTTAACTAAACCAAAGTCTAAAACCATAGACTCTTCGTTAAGTTTACCGTGCAAAGTTAAATCAACAATCCAGCTCTCGCCAACGGCGCCGCGTTTGTTAGATAAGTAAGAAAAATCAATCACAGTTAGTGAGTTAACAAAAAGGATCATAAACTTCCTTTAGACTGGTTATAAGACAGCGTTAATTATAATGATTTCTGATTGTAATTGCGCGGTTTTATAGTGCAAAAACCAATCGTGTTGATTGATTGATGATTTAATATGCAATATTTTGATTTTTTAACTGCTCCGAGTTGTTTAGCGTACAAGTGTACGCTAAAGTACTTGGCAATTTCTAAGCGAAGATAAGTGTTATGGAACCTAAAAATAGCTATACAAAAGAAGATTTGATCCTGTGTGGTCAAGGTGAAATGTTTGGTGAAGGCAACTGCCGTTTACCAAGTGACAACATGTTAATGATGGACCGCATTACCTCTATTACTGCTGATGGCGGAATTCATGGTAAAGGCGAAATTGTTGCTGAGCTTGATATTGACCCTAGCCTGTGGTTTTTCGATTGCCATTTTAAAGGCGACCCAGTAATGCCAGGTTGTTTAGGATTAGATGCTATGTGGCAACTAGTTGGCTTTTACTTAGGTTGGTCTGGTGGCCCTGGTCTTGGTCGTGCGCTAGGGGTGGGTGAAGTTAAATTTACTGGCCAAATTTTACCAACTAATAAAAAAGTAACTTACCGTCTTGTAATGAAACGCGTAATTAAACGTAAATTGTTTATGGGCGTTGCTGATGGCACTGTAGAAGTAGATGGCCGAGTAATCTACGAAGCAAAAGATTTAAAAGTGGGCTTATTCCAAGACACTAGTGCGTTTTAATTTTTAAATGCACAAACAAAAAGGCCTCCAATGTGGAGGCCTTTTTGCTTAAATTCGATTATTGATTTTAGGTTTTGTACATGTTGCGGTTTTCAATCGCTTCACGCCAACCTCCTAACCACTCTGATTTTGGATCTACTTGTTGATAAGGGCATAGCTCTTTTGAGCGACCTGCTAAACCTGCTTTAAAACCTTGAGAATGAGCTCTTTCTAAACGATCTCTTTTCTGTCTCTTCATCGGTAATATCCTCACCTTTTTATTTATATATTGTGTAGCATTAGTGAAATCTACATTTAATGAATAGTTAATAAAAATGTAAAATTCAAATTGTAAAAGCAATTAAATTGTTTGACTTTAACTAAGCTGCTGATGCAAAAATGAATTAACATTTAAAAAAGTAAGTGGTCATACAACATTTAATTTGACCGGTTCGTAATAACAAATTGGCGATTTAATAATCGCTAAAAAGTACTTGTGTGCTTTAATTGTGACCGACTAATATTGACTAAGTTCCAAACAAAAATGTAATCGTGACACTTTTATTTCATTAATCTTAAATTAGTAGCCCGCCCCTAAATTTGAACTATTTTTAAACAATTTAAATTTATACTTGATTATTTAAAGTCGATCGGTCTAATATAGGTTCATGAACAAAAATACATCAACACCAATACGCCGTGGTCGCCCACCTAAAATAGCCAGAGAAAACGCCGATACAAAAGCGTTACTTATTCGCACGGGCCTTGAAACCCTAACTGAATTTGGTTTTAGCGCCACGGGGCTCGATACTATTTTGAAAAAAGCGGCTGTACCTAAAGGCTCTTTTTATCATTACTTTAAAAGTAAAGAAGCCTACGGTATTGCGTTAGTTGATGCATACGACAGTTATTTTATTGCCAAGCTTACCCATTACCTACACCAAGAAGATGTTCCCCCACTTGAGCGAATCGTTAATTTTACTCAAAGCGCAATTAAAGGGATGAAAAAATACGATTACAAACGTGGCTGTTTAGTCGGTAACTTAAATCAAGAGCTTAACCATTTAAGTGATGAGTTTAAAACCAGATTAATGCAAAGCTACACAGCTTGGCAAAACCATGTAGAGGTTTGCTTAAACCAAGCTAAGCAACAAGGCACTATTGCAAGCCATGTAAACACACAATTAATGAGTGAGTACTTTTGGATTGGTTGGGAAGGTGCTGTTATGCGCGCCAAGCTCACCAAATCAAATACCCCACTTACTTTGTATACAGAAATGTTTTTACGCGCATTATTAACCTAATGCGTTTTTATTTACCAATTAAAAGACGATCGGTCTAAAAGGATATCCCATGAGTAACCCAATTAAAGCCATTGTTATTAATAAAGAAGATAATAACTACAGCGCCTCATTATCGACTATCGAACATAGCGATTTACCAAACGAAAATGTATCTATTGACGTGCTATACAGCACACTTAACTATAAAGATGGTTTAGCAATTACTGGTAAAGGCCCCGTTGTACGCAGTTTTCCTATGGTGCCAGGTATTGATTTAGTGGGTACGGTTACACATTCCACCAGCGATGAATTTAAAAATGGCGATAACGTAATATTAAATGGCTTTGGTGTAGGCGAAAAACATTGGGGCGGACTTGCTCAAAAAGCAGCTCTTAATAGCGATTGGCTAATCCCCTTGCCTGCGGGTATTTCACCTAAACAAGCTATGCAAATTGGTACAGCCGGTTATACCGCTATGCTAAGTGTGATAGCGCTTGAAAAACAAGGCATTACTCCAGAGTCTGGCGAAATACTGGTAACCGGTGCTAATGGCGGCGTGGGTAGCTTTGCTATTTATTTACTAAACCAACTTGGCTATAACGTAACGGCGGCAACAGGTCGATTAGATCAAAGTGAGTATTTAAAAGAGCTTGGCGCATCAAACATAATTGACAGAAGTGAGCTTTCAAACCCGGGCAAACCTTTGCAAAAAGAGCGATTTGCAGCAGCAATAGACTCTGTGGGTAGCCATACACTGGCAAATATTTGTGCTTCATTAAAATATGGTGGTGTAGTAACAGCATGCGGACTTGCACAAGGTATGGATTTACCAGCATCGGTGGCACCCTTTATATTACGTGGTGTATCTCTTATAGGGATTGATAGCGTAATGCGTCCTAAAGCCGACAGAATTGAAGCATGGGATCGCTTAGCTAAATTAGTAAGTACTGATTATTTAGATAAAATTTCGACAGAAATATCACTTGAACACGTAATTGATAATGCAGAGCAACTTATGGAAGGAAAAATTCGTGGTCGTGTTGTAGTTAATTGCCAAAGTTAAGCTATTTACTCTGTTAAAGCCTCGTTATTAAATTTATAATGCAATTTGTATTTTAATAATGAGGCAACACCTATGAGCAACCAAGAACTTTTCAGTAATAACCCACTGCAAGGCGTAAAATTAGAACAAGTGGTTGAAGAGCTGGTTGAACAATACGGGTGGGAACTCCTACACGCTTATTTACAACTTAACTGCTTTAAAAATAATCCTGATGTTAAGTCTGCGGTTAAATTTTTACGTAAAACACAATGGGCACAAGAAAAAGTAGATAACTTTTACCTGTACCGTCTTAAAAACTTACCTAAGCCTGATGATGTGCAATACGAATTGCCGCCACGAGATCGTGTTATCCCCGCTGATCATAAACCTGGTGAGCCATGTGAACTTAGTTTTGTTGACGCTAAACGTATTGTAGAGAAAAAAGAATCTAAGCAACGTGCTCGCGATCGTAAGCAGCGTTCTAATTCTAGTAACCCTTGGGGTAACTAAAAACTTACTAATTTAAGGTTGAAGAGCTGTTTATAAATAGCTCTTCGATTATCTTCCCATTAATTTCAATTATATCCGCGTCACATAGCTAATAAATAACAATTAGTACCCTCGGTTTTTCCAAAAATCTGTTTCTGTGCGCTCTGCCTCTAATGCCACATTAAAAGTTTTATCAGCAATGATTTTTCCATTAAGCTCAATAGTCATTCGCCAATCACCTAGTTTATTTTCTATTGGCAGCCAGAGTGTATCGCCTAAGTAAAAATTCCAATCACTATCTTTAACGTATACATCGCCTTCAAAAGGGTCCATTACATCACCGTTGCTGTCTGGAATATCAGGATGGTAAATACAATAATGAAGCTTTTCACCTTTACCTTTTTTAATATTTACAATTAAGCCAAACTCAATATCTACCTCAGCTATTACATTTGTTGTAAATTGCTCTATTTGCGGCAACGTTTTACTTTCACTATCCCACTTAGAGTAAATCCCGTGACTTTGCAATGTAACTACAGGTTTTATTTTAGCCATTTAGGTAGCCTTTTATATTAGCTATTTTGGCATTAGTTTAACTTTTTGAAATTTTAAAATAAAACACATTCTCATAAAGTTAAATCTCAACTTGGCTTTAATACTTTGCCTATTTACGTAATTGCTAATTTGTCATCATTGTTTACACACTATTTGCACAATTGCTGATTATTGTTTGAGTAACTTAATTGATCTGGTAGGTAGCAATGAAACAACACACACTTAATAGTAAAAATCGAAATAGGGTAAATGCTTTAAAGCTCACTTCACTTGCTTTAATTGTTTCATCTTTAGTTGCATGCGGTGGTGGAGAAGGCATAGATGATAGCTTAGCAACTACAGAAAGCTCATCACAAACCACTACAGATAATGGCACAGGTACCAGCAATTCAACCCAAAGTGTACTTTGTGAATATAGCTACAGTGAATATAACGAGTCAGAGTCAGTACAAGCCACCAGCGCTGCAGATTGGTCATGCACAGGAACTACACGCGACTTAGTAGCTAATGGCATACCCGATCACGAAGTAGGCACATTCCCTAATGCTGACAATCCAAATACTATTTCTGAACAATCAGTAAATGAAAGCTACACACTTGAGCCTATAGAAACAACACAAGCAACCATGCTTGGTGGTCCTCGTGGAATGATAGGCGTTGTACTTAATGGCATTAAAATAGACGCTGGTACAGGCGGAAGTTGTGATGATTCTGGCACCGATTGCGATTTAGGCGACAATAGCGGCAACTGGAATATAGAAGCCCTAAGCCAAGACACGTTTAGTTTTGGAACAGACGACAACAATGCACATGTACAACCCGATGGCACATATCACTATCATGGTATGCCAGAAGGCTTTGTAGCAATGCGAGGTGGCAATAGCACCACTATGACTCTAATAGGCTGGGCAGCAGATGGCTTTCCTATATATGCACGTTACGGCTATTCAGACTCAAGTGATGCAACTTCAGCCCTAACCGCAATGACCGGTAGCTACCAACATATAACAACCGTAAGCGCAAACCGCCCTTCTACCGATATATACCCATTAGGTACATTTGCACAAGATTGGGAATACGTAGCAGGCTCTGGTGATTTAGATGAATGTAATGGCCGCGTTGGTGTAACGCCTGAGTTTCCTGATGGGATATACCACTACTACGCAACAGACACTTACCCGTTTTTTCAACGCTGTGTTAAAGGCGAAGTTTAGTTAGGAGTAAGCTATGCCTTATATAAAAAGAGGTCTACTGAGTATGACTACTTTGGGTTTGTTGATTATGCCAAATTTAGCAAACGCGCATTTAATGGTTGCAGATCACGGTACGCTGAATTTTGTTGATAATAACGTGTTTATTGTGCTTTCAATCCCTATGTCGGCTTTTAAAGGGGTTGATGAAGATAAGGATGGCAAAGTATCAATAGTTGAGTTTAATGCTCATAAAAAACAAATAAGTAAGCGAGTTAAAAAGAACGTTTATTTAGCAGATCATCAGTATAAATTTACTATTGACGGACTTTTACTAAACCCAGAAGCGTCGCATACACATAAAAGCGACAATATAGACCAAGTAACCATTACTGGGCGCTACTCTTTGCCCAGTAAATTAACTAAAGTTAACTTTAACGTTAAGCTATTTAGTAACAATGAGCACAAGCAGCATTATCAAATAACAGCGACTAATAAAACGCAAAAACTTACTCATCAATTTGAGCTAACACCAACGTCGCCCTTTAGTAAGGTGTTTTAATAATTAGTAATACTTACCTAATAATTAAGTGGCAAAGAGTACAAGTTAAACAAACTTATGCTCTTTTTTTATCTTTGTCTTTTCATTCAGCACTCTTAATTTAAGTACTTTCTATAAAGATACAAGCTTAGGATTTTTAGGAAAGTAATGCTCTTCTTGCTGCTCACATAAACTAAACTCACGGGTGTTTTTATATGGGAGTTTCATAAAGCCCGCAACACCCACGTCCGTAATATTTACCGCGTATTGCATTAGTTTATTTAGCAAACGTTTAAACTCAACCTCTTTACTCGAATCGAGTAAGCGGTAGTAATGGTGAATCTTCATTCTGTCCGGCAGTGCTTCAAAAATAATACACCCCGTATGATGAATTTGGTTAAGCTCAAATACGCACTTAATAACTTTTTTAGGTAGCTGTAGTTGCTCATCAGGGTCTTTACCGTCTTCAAAGTATGAATGCGGGCGGGTTATGTCGTTTACCTTCATGCTTACAACTTCGTATTCAAGCTCTGGTAGGCTATCAAACTTAAATGCACCCGTGCCATCTCGCTCTAATTGAATGGTTTTACGGGCATCAAACAAACAACACTTAAATAACCCTTTTTGATTAATCGCTTGCGCAAGCATCACCGTGTTATTAATCGCATCACTAAACGCATCACCCAATGATTCGTCATGCATAATTAAAGACGATTCAACAAACATCGACTCATCCTTCCAATGAAAACTGAGCCCACCAACAACAGGGTATTTAGCTAATCGGCTTATTGATGCTAAAAATGCTTTTTCGTTATCGCCTGTATCAAACAAAAACTCTTTATAATAACGGTCAAGTTGCGCGTCGTTTATATCTAGTAATTGCTGATTATGATCGGCCTGGCGTAAAAACTGTTTTCGTGAACTATATACCACCGTGTCGGGCTGCTCGGCCTTGCCATACCAAAAAGGAATATCTGCTTTTTTTTGTTTTTTATCAAGCTCAGGTAAGTACGCTTTAGCCATAGTTGTAATATTACGCATAAAGTAATCACCGGCACCATCACGTTGTGCCTTACTTTTAGAAAGCATGCCATCAATAACTTTAGCCAGTTCTTTTGGGAGCCCTAAGCTGCTTGCAGGGATGGCTTGCGCACCAAAGCGACACGACTGCGCCGACGCTAACGCATACAACGTAGCGGCTACACCTTGTTCGTCAAATCGTGGGGATGACTGCTCCCCCGACATTTGTGCTTCACCAATAAAGTACACATCGCCCATACGAGCATTAGTTGTACTTAAATCGCCCGACATTAAATCCATAAAGTTACTCGCAACAGGGTTACCATCGCTATCGAGCTGTGCATACACAGAGCTTCCCCAATCCACTAACGACAGCGCATCAGTGTTTGCATCCCAAACAAGGTTTGAAGGCTTTATATCGCCATGCACTATAGGTTGTGGGCTAATGCCGTTTTTGTGGCTGCGTAAATCAATTAATACATTACGTAACCTAACAGCTAGCGCCATTATTTGCGCGGCACTAAAGCGCCCTGTTTTAAGCGATACTTTTTCAAGGTCCTCTCCAATGGCGCGCGCCATCATTAAAATCCCTTGTTTTTTAATTCGCTCGAATGCATAAAAGGTAGGCACTAAGGGGTTATTAATTTGCGAAAGCATATACGCTTCGTCTTCTAGGCGGTCACGTACACTTTGGGCAAGCGTAATACGCGAAAACTTAAATACCCAAGGTAAGCCGTTATCGTCATCACCTGCAAACACAAAACCAAAAGCACCTGAACCAATCATTTCAACGTTTTTGTAGCCCAGCAGTGTTAGCTGCTTAATACAAATATTAAGCCACTGGCGGTGTTTTTTAGCATCGCGGTGCGAAAGCAAATAAACAGATTGCTCTTCGTTGATATAAAAGTTGCGGATTTCTTTGGCTTTCAATACAGGTACTCAAACTTATAAAACTAACCAATTATTAGTTTTATGTAATGAGATTACAATAGGTTAAATAAGAGTTTTGAAATCGTTGAATAAAACAGCGCTAAAATAGCGCCAGAACAGTAAATTTAATTGTAAATGTTAAAGCTCAAAGTAAGCTTTTACAATGAACTGTATATAAGTACAGTTCATTGCTTTTTGCTAACTTTTAATAACACGAAGCTGCTTAATTGATGACACAGCTATGTGCGTTTGATAATAATATTTATTAGTGGCTCTACCACGGCTCATAAAATCGATAGTTACTCGTTTAGCTTCGCCTGTTACTTCTATTGTTTTATCAATAAAAAAGGTGTCTGCTGGTTGTCCGTATTTACTTTGAAGCTCTGCTACCACATTAGGCTGTATTGATATCGTAATAGAACGCCTATCTCGATAATCAGTTTCGGTATTTAAATACAACCAACTCCCCTGAGCTCCCGCCGCTTTAATATGAAACTGGTAAGTGCCAGCAACACCCTTAGGTGCACTTTGCTCAGTTAAAGCGATAAGGTTCATATTTCCAGCCGTACTTTGGCTCATTTCAATTTTATGGGGAACAGAACTACATGCACTAAGCGTTAGCACACTTAGTAAGGCTAGATATTTCAAGACACAATTTCCTTGTTTTTTACACCAATTCGCATAATTAAGTAATCTATTTTGAGACAAGAAAATCGTGTTGATAACAAAGCAAAAATTTCGTTATTGAGTTGTTCTATATCAAAAATTTTTAATGCAGTTAGCGATTTAATCCCTTAAATTGATTAACTATTATTGAGAATTGGTATTATGCATTATTAAAAATATGTAGCGTTAATGATACCACTTTATGCAGCCATGTTTCTATAATCAATCCAAACAATTAGTTAGCGGGTATTAAGGTGCATTGCGCTGAGAAGGAGCTGTTTTAAAGCTTTTTAGCAAACTTTGTGGGTCAACCACCTCGGTATGCTCTTTAGCAGCCTGCGCCCACCATATTAGTTGGCCAAACGTGCGTGAGAAATAATTAAACCACGATGATTGACTCTCTCCTGCGACAGGTTTGCCATCCTCACTAAACACATCTTGCGCTTTTGGCACGTGGATCATAGCCGATACCGGCAAACAGCCAAGTTCAGATAAAAAAGTACGCATGCTAATGGCAGCTCTTACGCCACCCCACTGTCCTGCTGAGTAAGTTACTATTGCACTTGGTTTATACGAAAATAGTGAGCTACCAAAATGATTAAGTAAGTCAGCGAGGGCTGGACTCATGCTGTGATTGTACTCAGGGCTAATCATTATATATCCATCTGCGGCTTTAATTTTATCAGCTAATAGAGTGAGTTCTGTAGGTGCATTACTTTTAGCGTATGCAAAGTGTGGTTTAAATACGTTTTCGCTAGGAAAGTCCAACGTATCAATTAGCTCAAACTCATGATCGCCAAAATGCTCTGTTAAGCATTCTATACAAGCCCTAGAAACCCTTAAGCCTAAGCGAGCTGGTTTTGGTGGTGTACTATCGCGTACCGTGCCTAAAAATACTAAAAACTTCATATGTAATTCTCAACTGTATTTGAACGATAGCTAAACACTAACATTTTTAGTTATTGTGTATTACACATACGCATTGTTTATTGATTCAAAACACAATAATAATTAAATTTAAAACTGAAATTTAGCAACAACCGCGCCGTTAAACATATTTCATCGTGTGTTAAATTCACTCGCTTGCATACTTTTTACACATTTGGCCAGTAATATGCCACAGTATAAGTACGCTAAAACCTATACCGAAAAGGATACAGTAATGGGCTTAAAAAATTATAGCGCATGTGCAATCATTGTTACCGCAACAGCTTTAACTCTAAGTGGTTGCAACGACTCATCTAGTAACAAAAATACCGAGCAAGTCAGTAGCCCACTTAGTGAGCCGCAAAAAGCGAATCAATCAATAAACCTATCTATGTTCAAACAAGAGGCTTTTATTACAGAGCCTAAAATTGTTGATTGTGAAACCCAGCAAGGTACTAAAACAACCTGTTATGAGTTTACTACATCAGGTGCACCCGCAGGCAGAGAGCCTGGCCCATTTTGCCCTCGCAGCACAACAGACGGAGCTGATGTATCAGGTACTTGGTTTGATAAACAAGGTAAAGGAGAGCTAGTCGACTTAACTGGCGACTTTATTCTTAAGCTAGATGAATACTACGGCGATGAAAAATGGGTATTGTATGACGCAAAAACAAATAAAGTTCGTTATACAGCAACAAAAGAATCTTGCTCAGGTGCTGCACGCCCAGATGTAGAAGAACAATACAAACAAAATTGTATTGAATGCGAGCTATCTTATTTAGAAGATAACTTTTCGCTTACATATTTAATTCCGACTACACCCATAGTGAGTAAAAAATCCAGCCGATTACATACCGTGGGCATAGCGCTTGATGGTACTGAACTTTCAGGCCCTGCACCTATAAATGCTATTTTAGGCAGTTATACAATTGCAGCATTTGACGACTGCGGTGGGCATATTAACCTGCACCAAGGTTATCACTATCATTCAACAACAGGATGTACCAATTCAGCTCCAAATACTGACGGACACGCCCCTTTAATAGGTTATGCCGTTGACGGTTACGGTATTTACGCAATGAAAGATGCACAAGGCAATGAAGAGTCACTCGGCGAATGCCGTGGTATAACAGATGAAACCAGAGGCTATCATTATCATGCTGCCAGCCCGAGCGAAAATTTGTTTATTGGCTGCCTTCATGGTGAGTCAGTAAGAGCAGCAGGTGGCCCGCCGCCAGGCAATAAACCACCACCAAAGCATTGAGAAAATTATGACTATTAAATATAAGTCACTGTTTGTTTTACTTGCTCCTTCATTATTACTTTTAAGTGGTTATGCGGCAGCACATTCTCAGCCACTTAATCAAATAGCAGTGAAAGCATGCTTTGAAAAGCAAAAGTCACAATCGTGTAAGTATCAGGGTGGGCATAACGACTTATATATAGGAAGCTGCCAATATATGGCTGATGACTTAATGTGTGTTCGTAACCAACCCATTCAAAAAGTTGATAACAAAGAAAGTAAAACGAATGACAGCAATGACAGCCACGAACCTAAAAATAAGCAGCATAATAGTAGTTTATAAATTAATAGTTAAGAGTTGTGGGTTTTTTATTATACCAATTCGCTTAATTAAGTGATCTATTTTGAGGGTAGAAAAACGTGTTGATAGCTAGGCAAAAAATTCGCTATTTGGTTGTTCTCGGCAATTGCTCCTGCATTGCTCTTCCTTCTGCATCCATGCAGTCGTAAATGAAAGTTTTTTAACACAGGTAGCGACACGTTTAGCCCCGCAAAATGATTAAGTATTATTGCGGATTGGTATTAGGTGCAGTAAATTTACTGCACCTAATTAATTTAAACTGTTTCGATTAGTATTGATAACTTAGCCCTACACCACCCCAAAATATATTTCGAAGTGTCTCGTCACCTACAAAGCGTTTTTCATCTTTATTAACTGCAATGCTATAGCTTGTATATGTGTATAAGGCTAACTGATTAAAAAGCTGATACGACAAGTTTGCAGTAAACTTTACGTTGTTAATTCCGTTGTGCCCATCATTAACATACCCCGCATTAAACCCCACGCCCGATTGAATATCTACTGATAGTAAATCGTTAATATAAAAATCTTTTTTTACTGCCAGCTCCAAAAATGTACCGCTGGCATCAAATGAATGATAAACACTACTTAACAACTGAATATCGTCTGCATAAAAATACGCAAAGTCGAGGCTTAGCTCATTATCGTGAGCATCAATGCCTTCTTCACGAGCTTTAATATAGTTATAACCTACATACATCTCTATCCGCTCAGATAAGTGAGCGGTATAAATAGCATTTAAATTAAGCTCTGAATAATCACTACTAATACCTTTTGCCGCCCAAGGGATCACCGCAAAGTTTTTATAATTAAACTCAGTAGCAATTGATGTAATACCATTACCGGCAAGGTTATCTCGACCTTCGGTTACATATCGGCTTTCCCATAATGGGTGAATATGTAAATCAAACTCTTTATTTTTATAATTTACGTCAGTATTAGTATGCTTAATATTTCCGCCTACACCCACTTCAAGCTCTTGATAGTGCTCTTGTGTTTTTGCTTGTGCGTAAGCTGTATTTACTCCCGCTAGAGTCGTAATAACAAATACATATTTTAAATAGTGAGTCATTTATTAAGTCCAAAACCATCATAAATGGTAAAAAGTGGCGCATAGTATTGTTATAAAACGTATTAGCGCAATAAATGGATGCACATTTATTGTTTTATTTATTAGATTTTAAAGTATTTACTAAGTATTACCCATAAACTACAAGTTGCAATTAGCTCGGATTTCAACCAACAAACCAAAGCTATATACGCACCGAGCAATGCTCTAGCTGGTACTTAATTTAATAGTTAAAATGATAGTTATAGTACTCACGGTGAGGTGTTCCCTATTGCAAAAACAGGAAAAGTATAAGTAGGAAGTGTAAAAAAGTGCGGTAAAGGGGAAAACTATAAGCAGCAATAATTCATTAAGCTGCTTATTATTCTTAAAATAATTAACCTAATTTGTTAGCCAGTTTAGTGACTCAAATAAGCCATAACGGCAATGAGTGCAAAGTAAAAACAAAAACCGAGTAAGAAGATTAAGTCGACTCTTCTAGCTTTACTCGCTTTATAAGATGCAAAATCCTTAAACTCGCTTTTATACTGCCCAAACGTTACCACTTTTACTAGCAGCCACCCGGTCGAGTAAAACAAAAAGCTCAAACCCGTTTCAACTATTAGCCAAATAAAAATTTCAAACGCAATACTCATAATTTATATCCATTACTTTGCTATGAAAAAACTATATCAATTAGTTATTTAAATTGCAGCCGATTAAGCTAACTAAGGTGTAACAGTAAATTTCGTTAAACCTATTAGTTGTCCTGACTCAGTAATGACTTTAACTTGCCATTTACCAACAGAGTCTTTAGGAAAGTTTACCTTGTGAGTCCATGCTCTATAACCAAGTTCTCGCCCACCGTTTATATTTAACGTAATTCGATCAACCTCTTTTTTATTATGTATCCATACATGAAATATTTTTTCGTTTAAACCTCTTGGCGCTTTAACAGCCGTCCAACTATATAAACCTTGATGGTGTAGCGTATAAGAATCTAACTGCTTAATGCTCCCTACAGGCTTTTTATGCTGTAAATCAACCTCATGAGCTAACGTAATATCGGTTAATCGCAGTGCTGCAGGCGGCACGTAGCTTCTTAATTGCCAAATAGACGCGCTTAAGGCACATAAAATCACTACAAGAATAGGAAAACGCCACCAGCGTGCATTAGGCATTAAATTGTTTAAACTCGGTAGAGTAACCACTACAGCCGTTACAAGAGCTGCGGCTAAACTTTGGCTAGTAGTCAAATTTAATAAAATAGGCAGCGTAACAAGCAAAACAACGAATAAAGCAAAGTTATGAAAAACAGTAAATAACGTGCGGTTTCTGGCAAGTTTTTTGTAATAAAATGGGTCGATTACCGATATAAGTGCACACAAAGCAATGAGGGAAGTAAAAATTGCTTGAGGATGATCCCACTGCGTAACCGCTAAAAAAAATGGCAACGCAAAAAATAGGCTTTCTTGTTGCACCATTTGCAGAGCAAAACGCATTACATTAGGAGATACAGCCACACCAAATTTTTCTTCAACTTTGTCACGTAGCCAGTTATCAATAATCAGCCATAGCCAACTAACAAGCAAAAATATGGCAATAAATTGCGAAAAAGACTCTTTTCTATCTACCAGTGCAAAGCTAGCAACACCCGACAAAAATGACATCACAGCCAATAATCCAGGCCGCTTTTGCATTGCGCTTATAAATTTAGCAATTATATTTTTACAATAATCCATTTATGAGTATTTCCGCACGGGTATGTACTTTATTATTTTTATTCAGAATATGATTAGTTTAACCAAGTTTAAATGAACAGCAGATAGATGGGCTTAAAACTAGCCATTTAACAGTTGATTACAAAAACAGCGATTAAATAGCATCATCCTAAAAAGTAGGTTGTTTTTACTTATTTAAGCTCAGCGCAATTAAATAAAAGATCGGCATAGCGGTCCATTGGTACATTTATTAATTTTTGTAACGCGTGAGCTTTGGCCAGTAACTCATCTTGATTGAATGAAGGCATTGTATTATTAAAAGCAAAAACAATTTTATTGCCACCTTCAATTACAAAACTAAGAATTTTTCCTGCAAACTCTTTATCAAGCAGTTGGTCAAATACCTCTCTTTGCCCAACTTTGGTATGGCAAATATTAAGAACGAGTACACCATCAAAAGTGAGCGCATTTTTACAATCACGTAAGTATGATGATTGCACTTGGTCTGACTCCATCCCCTCTGAGCTATATAGATCAGAAAAAATTACGTCCGTTTTTATCTGCGTTTTTTTCATATAATTTGCCGCATTATCAATATGAATAAACAAACGTTCTGACACAGGAACTTCAAAATATTTTATAGCCATATCAGCAACGGCTTTACGGTATTCAACGGTATGTATAGTCAGTGCGGGAAACGCATGATAAAGACTTTTTGCTATAGAGCCCGCCCCAAGTCCCATTATCATCGCGGTTTTTAAGTGCGGTATAAAAAAAAGCGCAGCCATCATAGCTTGCGTATAAGCTAAGCTTAACCCGTTAATATTATTTAATTTGATACAGCTTTGATAAATTTTCCCGTCAAAGCTGAGAATAAGATTCTTTTTTGTTTGATATACATAAACCGGGCCATGCTCATCAGTAACTGATGCAATACAAGTGCCTTTGATATCCACGAATACTCGATAGGTGAGGTGATGAAAAATAAGTATAACTTACTTAACGTACTGACATTGTTATTAATATGATTTATAGCGCTTTTATTAATACCTAAGTGCTATGCAGTTATTAAGAAGCCTGTTTACCTTTTAATACTAGACTAGCAGAAGTAACTACTTTTATAGCTAACTTAAGCTTAAATAGTCATAACATTTACTATAAACAACGATGTAAACAGCTAAAAGCTTAGCTAATACACTGTTATAGCTATAAAAAACTTCTTTGAATATTCCTCATGTTCAACATGAATAAAGTGCACACCGAAATAAAGGAAGTCTAAACGGCTGAACATCCATCCTTTATTTCTATCGATTCATGCTTAATTGTCATCAATTACTAAGCAATCACATCTAACAATAATGATTAATGAATATGACTCATGTTTTATGTGAAATTAAACCGTTTTTCTTCATATACCAATCAACGTATAAATTACTCATCCCTTAGCGCTAAACACTATTACTAACAACTTAAAGCCGCTGAATAACAAAACCAGCACAGTAAGTTGCAAGGTTAATAAAGCGCAGAGCATCAATCAGGTTTAAATTATAAATTGGATATAAACACGATGAAAAAAGATTTTACATTTAATATTAAGAGCGTTTCACTCGACGAAAATTATCATCCATCAACTAATACGCGTATCACAACCAACTTTGCTAATTTAGCCAGAGGTGAATACCGCAAAGCAAACTTGCGTAACGCCTTAAACATGATTAACAACCGTTTTAATGCCCTAGCCCATTGGGATAACACCAAAGGTGAGCGTTATGCTGTTGAGCTTGAAATTATATCTGTTGAGATAGGTATTGAAGACGGCGGCGAAAGCTTTCCATCAATCGAAATATTAAAAACAAATATTGTTGATCATAAAACTAATAAGCGCATTGAAGGCATTGTAGGAAACAACTTTTCATCGTATGTGCGCGACTACGACTTTAGCGTACTCCTACAAGAGCACAATAAAGGCAAGCCTCAATTTAGTATTCCAGATGACTTTGGGGTTTTACATGGCAAGCTATTTCAGTCATTCGTAAATTCGGATACATACAAACAAAACTTTAAAAAGCCACCGGTTATATGCCTGAGTGTGTCAGATAACAAAACCTACAACCGCACCGAAAACCAACATCCGGTACTTGGTGTTGAATACGAGCCAAATGAATCGTCTTTAACTGAGCAATACTTCAAAAAAATGGGCTTGC
This sequence comes from Pseudoalteromonas sp. SWYJZ19, assembly GCF_015864375.1. NCBI lineage: Bacteria > Pseudomonadati > Pseudomonadota > Gammaproteobacteria > Alteromonadales > Pseudoalteromonadaceae > Pseudoalteromonas > Pseudoalteromonas sp. SWYJZ19. Next base: position 6,422 of record NZ_JADYXI010000001.1, on the reverse strand, counting down.
AGGTACGTTACTTTATGCCATTAAATAGTGCAGCGCCTTTAGCATTGTTTTTCTTTGGTGATTTACTGAATGATTACAGCAATCTTGAGCTTATAAGCACCATTAGTACAATGGAAACGTTTCAAAAAATCTACAGACCAGAGATTTATAATGCCAACGCAACAGCGGGTAAATCATATAAACCAAACTTAAAAAACTTGGATCATTCACTAACGCAAATTGTGTATGACCGAGAAGAGCGCGGCAAGTTAGCAAACGAGCAAGGCAAGTTTGCACAAGAGCATTTTATCAAGCCATACCAAACGGTTCTTGAGCAATTCTCTAGTAGCTATCTTTCATAACACTTGATAGTAACAACCAATAATAACGAAAAATAACGCGCTTAACGCTACGTTTAATAATTAACTAAAATATACGGCATTATTTATTATGAAAAAATTATTACCAACCTCTACCGCGGGCAGTTTACCTAAGCCTTTATGGCTTGCAGAGCCAGAAACTCTTTGGTCACCTTGGAAATTACAAGGTGATGAATTAATTGAAGGCAAACACGACGCCCTACGTTTGTCATTATTCGACCAGCAACAAGCAGGCATTGATATTGTTAGCGATGGCGAGCAAACAAGGCAGCATTTTGTAACTACATTTATAGAGCACCTAAATGGCGTTGACTTTGAAAAACGTAAAACAGTAAAAATTCGTGACCGGTACGATGCAAGCGTACCCACCGTTGTGGGCCCTGTTAGCCGTCAAAAACCTGTGTTTGTCGAAGACGCTAAATTTTTACGCAAGCAAACCAAGCAACCAATAAAATGGGCATTGCCAGGCCCAATGACCATGATCGACACGCTTTACGACGACCACTATAAAAGCCGTGAAAAACTAGCGTGGGAATTTGCCATAATTCTTAATCAAGAAGCCAAAGAGCTAGAAGCCGCAGGCGTTGATATCATCCAATTTGATGAGCCCGCGTTTAACGTATTTTTTGATGAAGTAAACGACTGGGGAATCGCCTGTTTAGAGCGCGCAATTGAAGGGCTTAAATGCGAAACCGCCGTGCATATTTGCTATGGCTACGGTATTAAAGCCAATACAGATTGGAAAAAAACACTAGGAAGCGAATGGCGACAGTACGAAGAAGCATTCCCTAAGCTGCAGCAATCTAATATCGATATTATTTCACTAGAGTGCCATAACTCCCATGTACCAATGGATTTGCTAGAACTTATTCGCGGTAAAAAAGTAATGGTAGGCGCTATTGATGTAGCAAACCATACTATCGAAACGCCAGAAGAAGTAGCTAATACGCTACGTAAAGCACTGCAATTTGTAGATGCCGACAAGCTTTACCCGTGTACAAACTGCGGCATGGCTCCCCTACCTCACCATATTGCTAACGGCAAACTAAATGCCTTAAGTGCTGGGGCTGAAATTATAAGAAAAGAGTTATTAGATAAGAGTTATTAGATAAGAACTTGGAAAGTAGCTTTAAAATACAAATTGTAAACGATTACAGCTGGCGCATCATGCCATGATCAAACCTATAAACATGGTGCGCTAGTTAAAATTTACTAAAGAACAAAGTTTAGGTTAGATACTTAATTTTTTTTCATTAAAAAGCTCTAGCCTGTTTTTTGAAAAATCGATACCAGCTTGGTATTGAATAAAAAACGGAGAGCCTAATAAGCCATGTACTCCCTTTTCACCATCTGCTACTTGTACATGGTCAAGATTAAGTGATACAAAATCAGGACTCTCAAATAAGGCATTTCCTAATTCTATTGAATGAACTTCTATATCGCCCATATCGTGATCCGAAGTCCCCAAACCTGCTGCATTCTCAACATTGAGTGTTTCTTCAATGCCAAGCTCAATAAGACATGCACGGTCTAAAACAGATGATCCAGCGGCACTATCTAAAATAAAACGTAACGATTTACCATTAATTTTAGCTTCAATAATTTGGTGGCCTGTTTGTGATATTTCAAATTCAATTATAGTTTTGCCTTCAGATAAATTCATATACGTTCCTTGTTATAAAGTTTTTAAAATCTTACTTACTATTTTCAGCTTCCCACAATTAATAGCCAAATTTTACTAGTCGCCCACCTCAGCGCGTTTTGTTATGTAACGTTTATCACCTGAGGCTCAATATTTGTTAAAACATGAATGATTTCATTTGTAGTCATTACTGAATAATGAAACAGCTTATTGTTGTTTAAACTGAAAGTATTCGTTTTAGTTTGAGCATACTCCAATAAGCTTGAATCAGAATATACGCCGATGACGCCCAAATCACGGTTTTGATGATAGTCATGAAAATGGCTACTTTCATCATAAGTTTCGAATAAAACGGTATTTGTAAACACAACCATAAACCTTACGGGAGCATCATCTTCTAAATAAGTGATAATGTTCAGTGTTAGTAACCCATCCACATACGATAATTTGTCTAAGCTCCAGTCTTGGTAATTATTTGTGACTTCATCGATGGCAGTATTCATTGAATTACCTAACGAGCCTGTAGATTAACTCGTTTTTTATTTGTTTTTATTGATAAATAAACCATAGCTGAGTTCCTATTTTGGTTCAATCGATTACTGTATTTTTACGCAGAATATAAAGAAGTGTTTACTGTTGGTTTTAATTGGCGTTTTGAAAAGGATTACTGGTGTTTATGTGCAAAATTTAGGATGGGTGCCTTTGTTATTTCCTCTAAGAAAAGAACTAGATAAGTAAAGTCGGGTCTAAATCTACATACGCCCTACGATGAATCAACTTACCTAACTACATTGAAAAGTAAGGGATCACCGCTGTTAAAATTTGCGATGGAAAGAGAGCTTTAGCGCTTGCTGTCCACCTCAGGCCGTGTTGTTATATGTAGATTAATTCAAGTCTATTTCAGGGTGCTCTTTAATCCCGTACATTTTTTCCATTATTTTTAAGTAAAAATCTAAAGAGGGCATCTTCATTTCTTCACGCAGTTTATCTACATTAGTTTCATCTTCTATGGGGCTAAACACAACTTTACCTTCACTCACGTCAGCTTGAGTACCATAGATTTGTTTCTTTCCTTGTGCAATAAGAACTCTATCAGTTAAAAGAGCAACTTGTTGTCCGCTAACACCTTCGCCATTCAAATATGATTGCTTTAAATAAGGAAGCATTTTTACTTTAAATGCAACATCAGGTGAATGCTGAATGACTAAAAATGCTGCTCCAACTCCTTTAACTCCAACTAAATCTTTTGTTACCCAATGATGCTTTTTAATGATAGCTTTAAGTTTTCCTGTATTACTTTCATCTATTTTCATCATTTGTTCTAGGAGTGTTTTGGGCGGGTTTTGCCATCCAGCTTTTCCTATTTTGTTTCGAATATGTTGATCTTCAATTTCCATTTCAATTAGTTCTTTTTGCAGAGGAAGGTTAATTTCGGCAAAAGAATAAAAAGGTATTAGCAACAGTAAAAATAGGTAACGCATCAACTGAACTCTCCTTGTACATATAACGCCTCAAACAGAGGCTAAAAATTGTTGGGCAAAATAGCGAGGCTCGAGTAATGGCCAGCTGTTTTTAGTCCTACTGCTTTGCCTTGTTAAGTATACTTTAACGCAAAACCAGATATATAAATAATGTTGAAAATAAACCTTTTGAAAAAAGTATTAATCCAAACGATTTGGGATTTTTTGTACGGTTTACCATAAAGCCTTTAATATCTATTTGACCAAATTTAAAAGCAATAACATTATGAATAATCCAATGACCTGACAGAGCAAGTATTGCAACACTTGCCACTGAATCCCCATAACCTTCGACTTGCGGTGTTACAAATACTGCTACAAGAATAATCATTAAAAAGAATATGAGTGATATTTTATACGCTTTCTCATAACTCAATTTTGTACACCTAACGAGCCTGTAGATTAACTCGTTTTTTTATTTATTTTTATTGATAAATAGACCATAGCTGAGTTCCTATTTTGGTTCAATCTATTAGTGTTTTTCATAAAATTTAGGATGGGTGTCATGTTTATCTTTATTAGTATGGGTGTCATACTAATTATTAATCACCACCAGTTGTATAATCATGTGATGACCTAATATTTGGACCTTTACTCTTAGTAAACGGATCATCTTGACTCCGATAAAAGATCCATAAAGCTAGCGCCCCAACAAATGGTATCAGCTATACAATAAATATTTGCGCACCTTTTTGAAAGGTTTCCAAATCATCACGACGCACCAGAAATATTGAAACAATAATATTGAGTAGAATCGCAATACCTGCGACTAAGTACCAAATTTCAAATTCCAATTTAAAGCTCCCTTGATATATAACGAAAATACAAACTTGACAGCCACCTTAATCGAACAAACAAAACTGTGCCACTAAATTTGCCATTCCGGTTCAGAATTTATCTTTTATTGCTGGGTCACTTTATTTCATCCGTTAAATAAGTCATTAGCATGCTTAAACCTGAATTACACGCATAAAAATAACTGCAAAATTCCAGTTTTAACTTTTACTGAATGTTTTACTGAGTAGCTTAAGTATTATGCGAGTAGCTTTTCGCAGTTGCTAATATTTGATCGCCGTTTCCGCTTTAAATTTTCACAGTAACTTGCTTGTGAAGTGGGCCTACCTACTGCACCATGGAATACGCGCGTAAATTGTGTGGTGAGTTTTAACCAGTTTTCGGGGGATATATTAAGTCTTTCTAGCAAAGGAAGGTTCATATTATCAATGTGCCCGCGTTTATCCTCTCGTATTATTCGCCCTGTTAACTCAACAAGTTCAAGGTACGATTTAAGCTCAAACGGCAGCCCTTTAGGCATAATCTGACGAGGCATACCAGCAAAACGTAGTAACTGTTTTGGTTGTTTACCTTCTGCCGCGCATGTTAAGCGACTTTGTACACTGGTATGGTCTGATTCTTCTGGTGTGTTAGCCATTTTAGCTCTAATGGGATTTAAATCGACATAGGCCATACAGGCTGCAAGTGCTGCTTCATCTAGTAATGCTTGCGATTTAAATCTGCCTTCCCAGAATCGTCCTGTGCAGTTATCTTCTTTGTTTGCTCTACGCGCAATATCTTCATTTAATAACCGCATAAACCAGCTGATACTTGCTAGGCGTTCGCGGTATTGTTTAACCGTTTGATTGAAAAAGATGAGTTCAACTTTACTTAGCTTTTCACCTTGTGCATATTTTTGCGTAAGTACGGTGCCTTTACAGAGTTTATGCCAGCGAATAACAATCGCTTTATCATTCAGCCTGTTTGCTTTCTTATCATCTACATACAGTACTAAATGGGTGTGATTACTCATTACGGCATAAGCAGCTACGTCAATACAAAACACTTTTGTTAACACAAGTAGTTTGTCTTCAACCCAGCCTCTACGATGCTCGTAAGATTGACCAGTAAAACGGTCTTCACCACACAAAAATGCACGACGAACACACCGTGAAATACAATGGTAGTATTTTGTATCAACCAAACTTACTTGACGCTTTCTTGCAATTGCCATAAGACACCCTGCCTGTTTTTTGCACTAATTAAAACGTAGTCTTTAATTTTAAAAAAAGCAAAATTTAGGATGGGTGTCTTGTTAATTTTTTGTTGTTAATTTTCGATATATGTCTAGTTTATCTAATTCAATTTAGGTTGGGTGTCTTGTTAATTCCCATTAGATCACAGCGAATGAATGGATTCAAGGTTAAAAAGCAATCAATTGAAAATAGTAGAATACGTTCCTAGAAAGAGTAATTCTACAGCCTCAACGCCCCATTAAGAGGCTTTTAATTGTTGGTTATAATGTGAAGCGAAGCGGAACCTAACCAACTGTTAAAAGTCCTGCTTGAATGGCTTGTTATAAAGCACTTGCACATTTCTTGATATTATCCTTAAAAAACAAAGCCTTCCCTTTTAACCTTAACCCATCGAAATCAAGATTAATAGTAAGCTTATTATTCGTAATACTTAAGCTTCCCGATTTAGCAACTATAATTTTTGAGTTTAACCACGACTTTACTTGATGGGATTCTAGATCCCCATTTAGGGTAGAAACCTGAAAAGTATAAATCTGATCAGAAATTGATTTGTTGCCATAATCGAAGGGTGTGTGATGGCTACCTGTAACGGTCTCTCTATTAATGATTTCAATTTGATAATTGGAGTTAGGTGTTAGACAAATACTTGCTTCGTCTAAGATTTCTGTATTAACAAATGCACAACTTGTTAAAAGGAAAAAGACATTAAGTAATAAAATTCGAATATACACTCCACGCTCCGTGTGCTTTATAACGAGCCTGTAGATTAACTCGTTTTAAAATTTGTTTTATTGATAAACAAACCATAGCTGAGTTCCTATTTTGGTTCAATTGATTACTGTATTTTTACGCAGCATATAAAGAAGTGTTT